>NZ_JBAUZA010000327.1:0-51386 GCF_049585075.1 Mycobacterium sp. | reverse complement strand
GGTACACAGCATGCTGCGCGAATCGGGCACCCCGATGCGCAGCCGCGGTGGGCCCAACCACCGCACCCGGTCCCGGGTCCGGTAGTCCGGAACACTCGTCGCGACAATTCAGCCCTGGCGTACCGAGCCCTCGACCAAGTCGAGGACGGCGCTGAGGCGCTGTGGGTCTTCACCCGAGGCCACCCGAGCGACCAAGCCGTCGAGAACCAAGTCCAGGTAGCACACCAGTACGTCGCTGGGGATGTCGTCGCGCACCCGGCCGGCCTGCTTCTGTCGACGCAGCCGATCGATCGTGGCTTCCGTCAGCTCCGCCGAGCGCTCCGCCCACCCCTGACTGAACGCAGGGTCGTGGCGCAGCTTGCGGGCGATCTCCAAACGCGTGGCGAGCCAGTCGAACTGGTCGGGCGCGGTGAGCATGTCGCGCATCACCTGGATGAGACCCTCCCGCGACGCGACCGCGGCCATCCGTTCGGCGTCCTCGCGGGCCAGCTCGAAGAACAACGTGTCCTTGTCGCGGAAATGGTGGAAGATCGCACCCCGCGACAAGCCGATCGCTTGTTCCAGGCGGCGCACCGTCGCCTGCTCATAGCCGTATTCGGCGAAGCAGCGACGGGCACCGTCGAGGATCTGACGGCGACGGGCCGCCAGATGGTCCTGGCTGACCTTGGGCACAGGCGTTCCGCTAGTTCGATCGGAGCATGTTGCGCAGCACGTACTGCAGGATGCCGCCGTTGCGGTAGTAGTCGGCTTCACCCGGCGTGTCGATCCGTACCACGGCGTCGAACTCCACCGCCTCCTTGCCATCCCCAGCGGCCTTGACATGCACGGTCTTTGGCGTCTTGCCGTCGTTGAGCGCCTCGATGCCGGTGATGTCGAATACCTCAGTGCCGTCGAGACCCAACGATTCGGCGGTCTTGGCTTGAGGGAATTGCAGCGGGATCACGCCCATGCCGATCAGGTTGGACCGGTGGATGCGCTCAAACGACTCGGCGATCACCGCCCGCACACCCAGCAGCCGGGTGCCCTTGGCCGCCCAGTCGCGCGACGAGCCCGATCCGTATTCCTTGCCACCCAGCACGACCAGCGGAATGTCTTGAGCCGCATAGTTTTGCGCAGCGTCGTAGATAAACGCCTGCGGCGCGTCGGGCTGGGTGAAGTCGCGCGTGTACCCACCCGAGACATCGTCGAGCAGCAGGTTGCGCAATCGGATGTTGGCGAACGTGCCACGGATCATCACCTCGTGGTTGCCGCGCCGCGACCCAAAGGAGTTGTAGTCCTTGCGCTCGACGCCGTGCTCGTCGAGGTACTGCGCTGCTGGGGTGCCCGGCTTGATGCTGCCAGCGGGCGAGATGTGGTCGGTGGTCACCGAGTCGCCGAGCAACGCCAGCACCCGCGCACCGGCGATGTCGCTGACCGGCTCTGGGTCGGCGGGCATCCCGTCGAAGTACGGCGGCTTGCGCACATAGGTCGAGTCGGCGGCCCAGTCAAAGGTGTTGCCGCTGGGGGTGGGCAGGTTGCGCCACCGCTCGTCGCCCTTGAACACATCGGCATAGTTCGTGATGAACATCTCTTGGTTGATCGCCGTCGCGATGGTGTCCGAGACGTCTTTCTGCGACGGCCAGATGTCTTTGAGGAAGACGTCCTTGCCTTCATCGTCCTTGCCCAGCGGTTGCGACTCGAAATCGAAGTCCATCGAGCCAGCCAGCGCGTAGGCGACCACCAGCGGCGGCGAAGCCAGATAGTTCATCTTCACGTCCGGGTTGATCCGACCCTCGAAATTGCGGTTGCCGGACAGCACCGCGGCCACCGATAGGTCGTTGTCGTTGACCGCCTTCGAGATCTCGTCGGGCAGCGGTCCGGAGTTGCCGATGCAGGTGGTGCAGCCGTAGCCGACAAGGTAGAAGCCGAGCTTCTCCAAATACGGCCACACCCCGGCCTTTTCGTAGTAGTCGCTGACGACTTGTGAGCCCGGCGCCATCGTGGTCTTCACCCAGGGCTTGGAGGTCAGCCCCTTCTCGACGGCATTGCGTGCCAGCAGCGCCGCGCCGAGCATCACTTCGGGGTTGGAGGTGTTGGTGCACGACGTGACCGCAGCGATCACCACCGCGCCATGGTCGAGTACGAATTCGCCGAGTTCATCGGATTTCACCGTCACGGGGCTGCTCACCCGGCCCTTGGCGTGCTTTGCGGCCGACTGGACCGGTTTGTGGTCGTCGGCGTGGCCGTTGCTCAGTGCACCCGGGTCGCTGGCCGGGAACGTCTCGTCGACCGCCTCGTCGAGCTTGGAGTAGTCCGTCTTGTCCGGGTCGTCGCCGACGTAAGTGGGGATCTGCTCGCGGAACGTGGACTTGGCTTCTACCAACGGGATCCGGTCCTGCGGCCGCTTCGGTCCCGCGATCGAGGGGACCACCTCGGATAGGTCGAGCTCCAGATACTCGGAGAACTCCGGCTCGTGCTCGGCGTCGTGCCACAAGCCCTGTTCTTTGGCGTAGGCCTCGACCAAAGCGAGTTGCTCCTCTTTGCGGCCGGTGAATCGCAGGTAGTCGATCGTTTCCTGGTCAATCGGGAAAATCGCCGCGGTGGAACCGAATTCGGGACTCATGTTGCCCAGCGTCGCGCGGTTCGCCAGCGGTACTTCAGCCACACCCTTGCCGTAGAACTCAACGAACTTGCCGACCACACCGTGCTTGCGCAGCATCTCGGTGACGGTGAGCACCACGTCGGTGGCCGTCACACCGGGCTGGATCTCACCGGTGAGCTTGAAGCCGACCACCCGCGGGATGAGCATCGACACCGGCTGACCGAGCATCGCGGCTTCGGCTTCGATTCCGCCGACGCCCCAACCCAATACGCCAAGGCCGTTGACCATCGTGGTGTGCGAGTCGGTACCGACACAAGTGTCCGGGTATGCCACGCCGTCGCGTTCCATGACCACATGTGCCAGGTATTCGATGTTGACCTGGTGCACGATGCCGGTGCCCGGAGGCACCACTTTGAAGTCGGCGAAGGCGCCCTGCCCCCATCGGAGGAATTGGTAGCGCTCGCCATTGCGCTGGTATTCGATCTCGACATTGCGCTCGAATGCGTCGGCGCGGCCGAAGAGATCCGCGATCACCGAGTGATCGATCACCAGGTCGGCCGGCGCCAATGGGTTGACCTTCTCGGCATCGCCGCCCAGATCCCCGATGGCCTCCCGCATGGTGGCCAAGTCGACGATGCATGGCACGCCGGTGAAGTCCTGCATGACGACACGGGCAGGCGTGTACTGGATTTCGATGCTGGGCTCGGCCGACGCGTCCCAGTTCGCGATCGCCTGGATGTGGTCCTTGGTGATGTTGCTGCCGTCCTCGTTGCGCAGCAGGTTTTCGGCGAGCACTTTGAGGCTGTAGGGGAGTTTCTCCGTGCCGGGCACGGCGTCAAGGCGATAGATCTGGTAGCTGTTGTCGCCGACCGTCAGGGTGTTGCGCGCTCCGAATGAATTCACCGAATCTTTGTTGGTCACATCAACTCCCGAGATGTAGTTGCGCTCGCCGACGGGCCGTGTCGACGGAGCCAGTCTAACAGTACGCTTGTCCTGTATTTCAGCCAGCCCACCCTATGCCTCGCGAGACTGCAACCATTGCGACGGGCCTCGGCGTGTTGTCGCAGCCGTCGCAATGTCGTGGTGATGCGGCCCGGGCACGGCCCGCGTCCTTGCCGCGGTACCGTCTTGGACCGTGACCACCCTGCACGCGCCGCTCTATATCCCGGGCGAGATTTGCGGCGCCATCGGTGCCGATCCGGCGACGCCGCCCGAGCAATGCCTGGCGACCGTGCAAGACCAGGTCACCGCGCACAACATCAGCGCGCCGCCCGCCGTCACTCCGGCGCTACTGAAGGTGATCGAGCAAGCGCACAAGGATGGAATCGACCTCAAGATCGTCGTCCTCGACCACAATCCCGGAAACGACACACCGCTTCGCGACATCGCGACCAGGGTTGGCGCCCAACACACCGATGCCACCGTGTTGGTGCTCAGTCCGAACTTCGTCGGCACCTACAGCACGCACTTCCCGCGGGCCACGCTGGAGATCGGCGAAGACCACGCCAAGACCGGCAACCCAGTGGTGTCGGCGCAGAATTTCTTGCACCAGCTCGACACGCCGCAGTTTCCCTGGACCGCTTTTACGATCGTCCTGCTTATCGGAGTGCTGGCGGCGGTCATCGGCACCCGAATCGTGCAACTGCGGATGAGGCGGTCAGCAACATCTGCAAATGACGCTGAAGCACCCGCCGAAGAAGCTGGCCAAAGCGTCTAACTCGCAATATTCGGCTCGTGTTGCATAGCGGCGTCACCGCTACTGCCGCTACGGGCAAACCAGCGATGTCACTGTTGGGTCACAGTTGTCGGAAGAACACACTTGTAATTTGTTACTAAAGTTTCCATTGGGTCAGATGTGACTTACGGTGCAAAGGATGCTTTTGATTTAAATCGCGCTTCCAGTGATTACTGGGGCCGACGCCGTCCGCCCGCGTTGAGCCATAGGAGATCCAAGTCGTATGAGACGCAACTGCCGCGGCTCGTCTGTTCGACTGGCCGCCAGGCTCACCCGGCGCGTCGTTCCGGTCGCGCTGAGCGTGGCAATGGCGCTGTGCATCCCCGGGCTCGCGAATGCCGACCCCGGCGCCGAGCCGAACACTATGGCCAAACTGATCGCCGACGTCGCTTTGGCCAACCAGCGTCTGCAGGACCTCGGCGCCCGAATTCAGACCGAGGAGGAGAGCGTCAACAAGGCTGTCGTCGATGTCGAAACCGCGCGCGACAATGCCGCGGCCGCACAACAGAACGTTGAGGCCAGCCAACAGGCGGTCAGGGACGCCAATGCCGCAATCGCTGTCGCCCAGAAGCGATTTGATCGTTTCGCGGTTGCCAGCTACGTCAACGGTCCGTCAGACAGCTACCTCAAAGCGACCAGCCCCGAGGACATCATCGCGACCGCTGCCGCGGGCCAGACCCTGGCGGTCAGTTCTCGGCAGGCGATGGACAACTTGCAGCGGTCCCGCACCGAGCAGGTGAATAAGGAGTCCGCCGCGCGGCTGGCCAAGCAGAAAGCCGACAAGGCTGTCCTCGACGCCCAATCCAGCCAGAACGCAGCGGTGGCGGCCTTGACCGACGTGCATCGCAAATTTGGCGAACAGCAACAAGAAATCACCCGACTGGCCGACGAACGTCATGCGGCCCAAGCCAGACTCGACGCCGCCCGCAATTGGTCGGCACCCGCGGGCGGACCGGGTGCCGGGCCGCGGGCGGCGTCGTCCTCAGGCGACCGGTGGGATCCGGCGGCCCCCGGGGCGCCCAGCCGGCCGCAGGGCAACGGCGGCAATTGGGACGGCGAATGGGACCCCACCCTGCCGATGGTGCCCAGCGCCAACGTTCCGGGTGACCCGATCGCGGTCCTCAACAAGGTCCTCGGGATTTCGGCGACCTCCTCGCAGGTCACCGCCAACATGGGGCATAAGTTCCTGCAGCAGATAGGCCTCATCGCGCCCGACGCCCCCGATTCGGGCATCACCAACGGCCGGATCCCCCGGGTGTATGGCCGCCAAGCATCGGAGTATGTGATTCGTCGCGGGCTTTCGCAGTTGGGTGTGCCGTATTCGTGGGGTGGGGGCAATGCCGCCGGACCGAGTAACGGGATTGGATCCGGCTCCGGCACAAACGGTTTCGACTGCTCGGGTCTGGTGCTCTATTCGTTCGCCGGGGTGGGGATCAAGTTGCCGCACTACTCGGGTTCGCAGTACAACATGGGCCGCAAGATCCCGTCGTCGCAGATGCGCCGGGGTGACGTGATCTTTTACGGCCCCGGCGGCAGCCAGCACGTGACGATCTACCTCGGTCAGGGGCAGATGCTCGAGGCGCCCGACGTCGGGTTGAAAGTCCGGGTCGCACCGGTTCGCACCAGCGGTATGACGCCCTATGTAGTCCGCTACATCGAGTACTGACGCGTGAAGGGATCTATGCGCCGCTGGTTGATAAATGCCAGGGGGTTACGCCGGGCCGGTCCGGTCTGGCCGGTTCTTGCTGCGGTCGCTCTGTTGATCGGTCTGGCTGGTCCGGCGAATGCCGAGGACGGCGGGTGGGATCCCACCCTGCCGCCGCTGGTCAGTGCGGGTGCACCGGGCGACCCGGTCGCCATCGCTAACCAATCGCTGCAGGCCACCGCCAACGCCACCCAGACCACGCTTGATTTAGGACGCCAGTTCCTCGGCGGCCTCGGCATCAACCTCGGAGGTGGCGGCGCCGGCGCCGGCGCCAGTGCCAACGGCATACCGCGGGTCTACGGGCGCCAAGCCGTCGAGTACGTGATCCGTCGGGGATCGTCACAGATGGGCGTGCCGTATTCGTGGGGCGGCGGCACCCTGAATGGCCCCAGCAAAGGCGTGGACTCCGGTGCCGGCACCGTCGGCTTCGACTGCTCGGGACTGGTTCGGTACAGCTTCGCCGGGGCCGGCGTGCTGATTCCGAGGTTCTCGGGTGACCAGTACAACGCCGGTCGCCACATACCTCCGTCGCAGGCCAAGCGCGGTGACCTCATCTTCTACGGCCCGGGCGGCAGCCAGCACGTCACCATCTACTTGGGCAACGGTCAGATGCTGGAGGCGTCAGGCAGCGCCGGCAAAGTCACCGTCAGCCCGGTGCGGAAAGCCGGGATGACGCCCATGTTGACCCGGATCATTGAATACTGACGCGTGGCCTGCGTCGTCGCTAAGCGGTAGTCACGTCGACGGAATCCCAGTGGCCTGGAATAGTTGAGCCAGGGCACGCCGCTGCCCCGCGATGTTCGTCGTGCGAGCAGTCGTTTTTGATCGAACTTTGGAGGATTGAGCCGTGGAGGGTAATCGATGACATCAGCAGGCGGGCCGCCCCCGGGCGCCGGCGATTACTCGGGTCCGGGCGGCCACCCGACCGCCCCTGCGCACGCCTCGCCGTCCGGCGGCGGCAATGGGCTGGCTGCCGAGGTGCACACCCTGGAACGCGCCATCTTCGAAGTCAAGCGGATCATCGTGGGCCAAGACCAGCTCGTGGAGCGGATGCTCGTCGGCCTGCTGTCGAAGGGCCATGTGCTGCTCGAGGGTGTGCCCGGCGTGGCCAAGACGCTGGCCGTGGAAACGTTCGCGCGGGTGGTCGGCGGGACGTTCGCACGCATCCAGTTCACGCCTGACCTGGTGCCCACCGATATCGTCGGTACCCGCATCTACCGGCAGGGCAAGGAGGAGTTCGACACCGAGCTCGGCCCTGTGGTGGTCAACTTCCTGCTCGCCGACGAAATCAACCGGGCCCCTGCGAAGGTGCAGTCGGCGCTGCTGGAGGTCATGCAGGAGCGCCAGGTCTCGATCGGCGGCAAGAGATTCCCGCTGCCCAACCCGTTCCTGGTGATGGCGACGCAGAACCCGATCGAGCATGAGGGTGTCTACCCGCTGCCGGAGGCACAGCGGGACCGCTTCCTGTTCAAGATCAATGTCGGCTACCCCACTCCCGAAGAGGAGCGGGAGATCATCTACCGGATGGGCGTGCGGCCGCCGGAGCCCAAGCAGATCCTCAACACCGGTGATCTGCTGCGGCTGCAGGACATCGCCGCGAACAACTTCGTTCACCACGCGCTGGTGGACTATGTGGTGCGCGTCGTCACCGCGACCCGTCATCCCGAGCAGCTCGGTATGAACGACGTCAAGAGCTGGGTCTCGTTCGGTGCTTCGCCTCGCGCGTCGCTGGGCATCATCGCCGGCGCGCGCTCGCTGGCGTTGGTGCGCGGCCGCGACTACGTGATCCCCCAAGACATTGTTGAGGTCATTCCCGACGTGCTACGGCACCGGTTGGTGCTGACCTATGACGCGCTGGCCGACGAAGTCTCACCGGAGATGATCATCACCCGGATCCTGCAGACCGTCGGGATGCCGCAGGTGAATGCCGTTCCGCAACAGGGTCATTCGGTACCTCCGGTGATGCAAACCGCGGCGGCGGCCAGCGGTCGGTGACCGATTTAGATTCGGCCGCGGAGAAGCCCGCGGGCACGCACCCGCCGTCGTTTCAGCGTGGGCAGATCGATGACCCGAAGCTGTCGGCGGCGCTGCGCCAACTGGAGCTCACGGTCAAACGCAAGCTCGACGGTGTGCTGCACGGCGATCACCTCGGCCTGATCCCGGGTCCGGGATCTGAGCCGGGGGAGTCCCGCGAGTACCAGCCCGGCGACGACGTCCGCCGGATGGACTGGGCTGTCACCGCGCGCACGATGCACCCGCACGTCCGGCAGATGATCGCCGACCGCGAGCTGGAGACCTGGATGGTGGTCGACATGTCGGCCAGCTTGGACTTCGGTACGACGGTCTGTGAGAAGCGCGACCTAGCGGTGGCGGCCGCGGCCGCGATCACGTTCCTCAACAGCGGTGGTGGAAACCGGCTCGGCGCCTTGATTGCCAACGGCGAGAAGATAACTCGTGTCCCAGCCCGCTCTGGACGCCAGCACGAGCAGACGATGTTGCGCACCATCGCCACCATGCCCAAGGCGCCGGTAGGGGTGCGCGGCGACTTGGCGGTGGCCATCGATGCGCTGCGCCGTCCGGAACGCCGCCGCGGCATGGCCGTGATCATCAGCGACTTCCTCGGCCCGATCAACTGGATGCGTCCGTTGCGGGCGATCGCTGCGCGCCATGAGGTGCTGGGCATCGAGGTGCTCGATCCCCGTGACGTCGAGTTGCCCGACGTCGGCGACGTGGTCTTGCAAGACGCCGAATCCGGTGTCACCCGCGAGTTCACCATCGACGAGCAGCTGCGTGACGACTTCGCCAAGGCGGCCGCGGCTCATCGCGCCGACGTGGACCGCACCATGCGCAGCTGCGGAGCGCCGCTGTTGTCGCTGCGCACCGACCGGGATTGGATTGCCGACATCGTCCGCTTCGTCGAATCCCGCCGGCGCGGGGCACTGGCGGGTCGCCAGTGACCTCAGCGCCCACACAAATCAAGACGGGTCGCCTATGACACTGCCGTTGCTCGGGCCGATGACGCTGTCGGGTTTCGCCCACGCATGGTTTTTTCTGTTCCTGCTTGTCGTATTGGCGCTGCTGGCGCTGTACATCATCGTCCAGGTGGCCCGGCATCGCCGGATGCTGCGGTTCGCCAACATGGAACTGTTGGAAAGTGTGGCGCCCAAGCAGCCCACCCGGTGGCGTCACCTTTCGGCTATCTTGCTGCTGTCGGCGCTGGTGCTGTTCACGATCGCGATGGCTGGACCCACCCACGATGTGCGAATCCCGCGCAACCGTGCGGTCGTCATGCTGGTCATCGACGTCTCGCAGTCCATGCGGGCCACCGACGTCGAACCCAACCGGATGGCCGCCGCCGAAGCGGCTGCCAAGGAGTTCGCGGGGGAGCTGACCCCGGGCATCAACCTCGGGTTGATTGCCTACGCCGGAACGGCGACGGTTCTGGTGCAGCCGACGACCAACCGGGACGCGACCAAAGCGGCTCTGGGCAAGTTGCAGTTTGCTGACCGCACCGCTACGGGGGAGGGCATTTTCACGGCGCTGCAGGCCATCGCCACCGTGGGCGCGGTGATCGGCGGCGGCGACACTCCGCCGCCGGCGCGGATCGTGTTGTTCTCCGACGGTAAGGAGACAATGCCGACCAACCCGGACAACCCCAAGGGTGCCTTCACTGCGGCGCGCACTGCCAAGGACCAAGGTGTGCCGATCTCCACGATCTCGTTCGGTACCCCATATGGCTTCGTGGAAATTAACGGCCAACGCCAGCCGGTGCCCGTCGACGACAGCACGATGAAGAAGGTGGCCGAGCTGTCTGGCGGCAACCATTACGGCGCTTCCAATCTGCAGGAGCTCAAGCAGGTCTACGCGTCGCTGCAGCAGCAGATCGGTTACGAGACGATCCGCGGCGACGCCAGCGTGGGATGGCTGCGGCTGGGTTCGCTGGTCTTGGCGCTGGCCGGCCTCGCGGCTCTGCTGATCAACCGGCGCCTGCCGACCTGATCCTTGCGTTTGTCCGCGAGCGGAACGCCAGGGCGAAAATCCGACTCGGGTTTTCGCCGTGGCGTTACAGTCGTCGCGCTCGTGCGGCGGCTACGCGGCGGATGACGTCGTCGGGATGGTCCTCGCTGACGACCCGGACCACGAGCCAGCCATACCGCTGATCCAGCATCTCGAGCCGGCGGATGTCTTTCACGTATTGGTAGCGGCTCGACCGATGTTGATCACCGTCATACTCGACTGCCACCTTGATGTCCTCCCAACCCATGTCCAAATACGCTTCCACCCAACCCCATTCGTTCCGAACCGCGATCTGGGTGTGCGGCCGCGGAAACCCCGCGCGCAGCAGCAAGAGGCGCAGCCAGGTCTCCTTCGGCGACTGCGCCCCGCCGTCCACCAGCTCGACGGCGGTTCGGGCGGCCCTGATGCCTCGGCGGCCCTGATAGCGATCGACCAGTAACTCAACGTCGGCCGGCTTCAACTCGGTCGCCTGGGCGAGCGCATCGACCGCGGCAACGGCGACGCCCAACGGGTATCGCCTGGCCAGGTCCAGCGCAGTCCTGGCCGGTGTGGTGAGGGGCATGCCGTCCACGACGCCGATCTCGTCGTCAGCGATGCGCTCCGCCCAGACCCGTACGCCCGCGGCGGGACGGCGGTTGGCATCGATGATTGTGGCGGGCAGGGCCGGATCGATCCATTTGGCACCATGCATAGCAGCGGCGGAGAAGCCGGCGAGGACACCGCGGCGTCGTGAGCGCAGCCAACACGCTTTGGCACGCAACACCGGCGTCAGCTGCGCATCTCTAGATACATACACGTCCTGGTGCAGCGCGATGTAGCGACTTCGTAGCTCATAACGGGATAGCTGGTGCGCGGCCAGGGCCTCAGTACCGCGGAACGGGTCGGTCATGACGGAAGTCTGCCGAAGCACCCCGACAACGACCGTGAGCGTAACGCCAGGGCGCAATCCGGCCGGGTTTTTCGCCGTGGCGTTACGCTCGTCACCCGTAGCTCGGGGCAGATTTCAGCCCCGCCGCACCTAGGCGATAAGTTGGCCGGGTGACTGACGTAGCCACCGAGCCCGCCGCCGACGGCGGCAAACCCGCGTTCGTATCCCGATCTGTCCTGGTGACGGGCGGAAACCGGGGGATCGGTCTGGCGATCGCACAGCGGCTGGCCGCCGACGGCCACAAGGTAGCTGTCACGCACCGCGGATCCGGGGCGCCCGAAGGGCTGTTCGGTGTCGAGTGTGACGTCACCGACAACGAAGCCGTCGACCGAGCGTTCAAAGCCGTCGAGGAGCACCAGGGTGCGGTCGAGGTGGTGGTGTCCAACGCCGGCGTTTCCGCAGACGCGTTTCTCATCCGGATGACAGAAGAGAGATTCGAAAAGGTCATCAACGCCAACCTCACCGGGGCGTTTAGGGTGGTCCAGCGCGCATCGCGCAGCATGCAGCGAAAGCGGTTCGGCCGGCTGATCTTCATCGGTTCGGTGTCGGGCACCTGGGGCATCGGCAACCAGGCCAACTACGCAGCCTCCAAGGCTGGTGTGATCGGCATGGCCCGTTCGATCGCCCGGGAGCTGTCCAAGGTCAACGTGACCGCGAATGTGGTGGCCCCGGGCTACATCGACACCGATATGACCCGTGCGCTGGATGACCGGATTCAGGCGGGGGCACTGGAATTCATTCCGGCGAAGCGGGTGGGCACCGCCGCCGAGGTCGCCGGCGTGGTCAGCTTCCTGGCGTCCGAGGATGCCTCCTACATCTCCGGTGCGGTCATCCCGGTCGACGGCGGCATGGGTATGGGCCACTGATTTCAACCACGGCATAAAGGACGGACATGGCAGGACTGCTCGACGGCAAACGGATTCTGGTCAGCGGGATCATCACCGACTCGTCGATTGCGTTTCACATCGCCAAGGCGGCCCAGGAAGCGGGGGCGCAGTTGGTGCTGACCGGATTTGACCGGTTGCGCTTGATTCAGCGCATCGCCGACCGGCTGCCGGAGAAGGCGCCGCTGATCGAACTCGACGTGCAGAACGAGGAGCATCTGAATTCGCTCGCCGAGCGGGTGACGGCCGAGATCGGCGCGGGCAACAAGCTCGACGGTGTAGTGCACTCGATCGGCTTCATGCCGCAGACGGGAATGGGCATCAACCCGTTCTTCGATGCACCGTATGAGGATGTCTCCAAAGGCATTCACATCTCGGCGTATTCGTACGCCTCGCTGGCGAAGGCGCTGCTGCCGATCATGAACTCCGGCGGCTCGATTGTTGGTATGGATTTCGACCCGACCCGGGCGATGCCCGCCTACAACTGGATGACGGTGGCCAAGAGCGCGCTGGAATCGGTTAACCGGTTCGTGGCGCGCGAGGCCGGCAAGTTCGGCGTCCGCTCCAATCTGGTTGCCGCGGGCCCGATCCGGACGCTGGCGATGAGCGCGATTGTGGGTGGCGCGCTCGGCGACGAGGCCGGCGCCCAGATGCAGCTGCTCGAAGAGGGCTGGGATCAGCGTGCCCCGATCGGCTGGAATATGAAGGATCCCACACCGGTCGCCAAGACGGTGTGTGCCCTGCTGTCGGAATGGCTGCCGGCGACCACCGGGACGATCATCTACGCCGATGGCGGCGCTAGCACCCAATTACTCTAGACGGCAATGGAATTCGACGCGGTCCTGCTGCTGTCGTTCGGTGGGCCGGAAGGGCCTGAGCAGGTAAGGCCTTTCCTGGAGAACGTCACTCGCGGTCGCAATGTGCCACCCGAGCGCCTTGATGCCGTCGCCGAGCACTACCTGCATTTCGGCGGGGTGTCGCCGATCAACAGGATAAACCGGGCGCTGGTCGCCCAACTGCAAGCGGAGTCGGAATTGCCAGTCTATTTCGGCAACCGCAACTGGGAACCGTACGTCGAAGACACCGTCGCGACCATGCGCGACAACGGTGTTCAACGCGCGGCGGTGTTCACTACGTCGGCGTGGAGCGGTTATTCAAGCTGCACCCAGTACGTCGAGGACATCGCCCGGGCGCGCCGAGCGGTCGGCCCTGGTGCGCCCGAACTGGTCAAACTGCGGCCCTACTTCGATCACCCGAGCTTCGTACAGATTTTCGCTGACACCATCGGCGCGGCCTCCGGCGCCCTGCCCGCCGAGCTGTCCGCCGACGCGCGGCTGGTATTCACCGCGCATTCCGTCCCGGTGGCCGCCGACCAGCGCTGCGGTCCGCAGCTGTACAGCCGCCAAGTCGCTTACGCCGCACGGCTGGTCGCAGCGGAAGCCGGGTACCACGATTTCGACCTGGCCTGGCAGTCGCGATCGGGTCCGCCGCAAGTTCCATGGCTGGAACCCGATGTCGCCGACCATCTTTCAGCATTGGTCGCAACGGGGGTCAAAGCCGTGATCGTCTGCCCGATAGGGTTTGTTGCCGATCACATCGAGGTGGTGTGGGATCTCGATCAGGAGTTGCGATCTCAGGCCGAGGCGGCAGGCATTGTGTTGGTACGGGCTGCAACGCCTAATGCGCACCCGCGCTTCGCGCGGATGGCGGTGGACCTGATCGACGAATTGCGGTATGGCCGAGCGCCTGCCCGGGTCAGCGGACCCGATCCGGTGCCGGGCTGCGCGGCCAGCACCAACGGCGAGCCGTGCGGTCCGCCGCACTGTGTCGCCGAGGAACCCACTGACCGATCGGTGAGCTAGCCGCGCCAGGCGGCGCACAGAATCGCGCTGAGCGCGGCCATTCTCGCCGATCGCACCACAGCGGCCAGCGGACGCAGCGCGTCGGTGGCGATCTGGGCCTCCGACAACGACTGCGTCCCGATCCGGGTCAGCCCCGCGCTGACCGTGATGATCGCGTCGACGTGTGCGGCGTTCTCCAGCACCCGCAAGGCACGCGACGGCGCAGGCTCGGGAACTTGGTGGTGTCGCGTGGATTCCAACAGCTGCTCGACCAGCCCGCGCGGATCGTCGATGTCGGCGCCGGTGGACCCCAGCCCGATTGCGGTGAGCGCGTCGGCGGCTGAACGCACCGCAAGCCGGAGGGCGTATTCGGCCTGGCCCAGCTCGGTATCGTCGACGACCGGAGCCTCCGGCAGTGAATAGACGGTCCAGGACAGCGCACATAATTCGGGCACCACGTGTTCGTCGTCAGAGTCGTCGTACCCGAATTCGGGCACCAGCCCGACGGCGACGTCGGGATCGTCCGGATTGCTGACAATCACCGCTTCGCCCGCGGCCAACGCGTCACGTTCGAACTGGGTGCCCGCCGCCAGCCCGCGGACATCGCCGGGAACCGGCAACACCACCTTGATCGAAGGTGCGCCCCTCGACGGCCGACCGGCAGCGGTGCGCAGCGTCTGTAGCAGCGACACCACGCCCGCGTCGTTCACGTCCGGCCACGGCAAGCCGGTGTGGCCCGCGGCGACAGAATCGTACGCGGTAACCGATTGTATTGGCGCCCAACAAGATAACGCGTCGAGGACGTCGTCGGGCGCGGCCTTGCCGGCAAGCCAGGCGTTGGCCCAGACCGAGAGCGTTGCGCTGGGGCACCACATGGTTTCGCAGTCTAGTTGTTCGCCGTGAGCAAGGCTGATCACGCGATATCCTGACGGCATGTCTGCGGCTGTGATCTGGTTGATCGTGGCGTTCGGGCTGGCCGGCGCGGAGGCGCTGACCGGCGACATGTTCATGCTGATGCTCAGCGGGGGTGCGCTGGCTGCGGCCGGATCAAGTTGGCTGCTGGACTTGCCGATATGGACCGATGGGGCCGTGTTCCTGGTAGTTTCGGTGCTTCTGCTGGTACTGGTCCGGCCCGCGTTGCGGCGGCGTCTGACCCCTGCGAAGGGCCTTCCGACGGGTGTTAAGGCGCTGGA
This sequence comes from Mycobacterium sp., assembly GCF_049585075.1. Classification (GTDB taxonomy): domain Bacteria; phylum Actinomycetota; class Actinomycetes; order Mycobacteriales; family Mycobacteriaceae; genus Mycobacterium. Next base: position 36,502 of record NZ_JBAUZA010000327.1, on the reverse strand, counting down.
GGGCAAGAGCGCACTGGTCCTCGACCGGGTCGCCCGAGATGAGGGTCAGGTGAAAGTGGACGGCCAGGTTTGGACGGCGCGGCCGATGAATGAAGGCGACGTCTTTGAACCCGGCGATCGGGTGACCGTCATGCATATCGACGGTGCCACCGCGGTGGTCTGGAAAAACACGTAAGCCCTCTTGAGCAATAGGAGGAACTGTGGTTGCTGGTCTGGTATTTCTTGCTGTTCTGGTGGTGTTCGCGGTCATCGTGGTGGCCAAGTCGGTGGCGCTGATCCCACAGGCGGAAGCGGCGGTGATCGAACGGCTGGGCCGATATAGCCGCACAATCAGCGGGCAGCTAACCCTGCTGATTCCGTTCATAGACCGGGTCCGCGCCCGGGTGGATTTGCGCGAACGCGTGGTGTCATTTCCGCCGCAGCCGGTGATCACCGAGGATAACCTGACCCTCAACATCGACACCGTGGTCTATTTCCAGGTCACCAGCCCGCAGGCCGCGGTCTACGAGATCAGCAACTACATCGTGGGTGTCGAGCAGCTCACCACCACCACGCTGCGCAACGTCGTCGGTGGGATGACTTTGGAGCAGACCCTGACGTCCCGCGACCAGATCAACCAACAACTGCGCGGTGTGCTCGATGAGGCCACTGGCCGTTGGGGACTGCGGGTGGCACGCGTCGAGCTGCGCAGTATCGACCCGCCGCCGTCGATCCAGGCGTCGATGGAAAAGCAGATGAAGGCCGACCGGGAGAAGCGGGCGATAATCTTGACCGCCGAGGGCGCCCGGCAGGCGGCGATCACACAGGCCGAGGGGGAGAAGCAGTCGCAGATCCTCGCCGCCGAAGGCGCCAAGCAGGCTGCGATCCTGGCGGCCGAGGCCGACCGGCAGTCCCGGATGTTGCGGGCGCAGGGCGAACGGGCCGCGGCCTACTTCCAGGCGCAGGGCCAGGCCAAGGCGATCGAGAAGACGTTCGCCGCGATCAAGGCCGGCCGGCCCACCCCGGAGATGCTGGCTTACCAGTACCTGCAGGTCTTGCCGCAGATGGCGCAGGGCGAAGCCAACAAGGTGTGGCTGGTGCCCAGCGACTTCGGCACGGCGTTGCAGGGATTCACCAAGCTGCTGGGCGCTCCCGGCTCCGACGGGGTGTTCAGGTATCAGCCATCGCCGGTCGATGACGCGCCCAAGCACTCCGCCGACGATGACGACGCCGAGGTCGCCGACTGGTTCTCCACTGAAACCGACCCGGCGATTCTCCAGGCGGTGGCCAAGGCCGAGGCAGACGCGCGCACGCCGGTCGAGGGCACCTTGCCGCCACCGTCGCAGCTGAATCAGTGACGTGGGCGCATTGACTTCGCCGAAAACCTATGCGGCGCTTGCCGCTTTTCAGGCCGGTGATGCGGTCGCCTGCGCGATCCCGCTGCCGCAAATCACCAAAGCCCTTGACCAGTACGGTGTTCCACCGAACATCCGGTGGATCCTTCCGGTCGCAAAGGCCGCCTCGGTGATCGGCTTACTGTCGGCTGGCCGAATTCCGGCATTGGCGCGATTGACTACGGCGATGCTGACGGTGTACTTCGTGCTCGCAGTGGGCGCCCACATTCGCGTCCGCGACCGAATCGTCAATACCCTTCCGGCGGCGTCATTTCTGGCCACCTACGCGGTGCTGACAGCCAAGGGCCCGAACGACGATTAACTACAGTCGCAGCTCGACGATCGGCAGCGGTGTATCGGTCTCGGTGATCGGGCTGCCGAGGGTGCGCTCCAGCACGGGCCGAAATCGCTCCCAGGCCTGCGGATGCGCTGCGATGTACGCGCCAAGCGCGCGGTCTGCTTCTGGCGGGTTCAGAATCCGCGCGGTGGCCGGCACGGGCGCGCGGCTTCCGGTATAGACCCGTACCCGCGGGTTGGCCTTGATGTTGCGGAACCACTGGGCTTTGGCGCCGAAGCCGGACGCGACGACGTAGCTGTCCGGCGTGGGATGGTCGACGACCTCGAGGACGACATGGCGCCGGACGCCGGATTTGCGGCCGATGTGCTCCAACATCAGCAGTCGCGAACCGAACACTGCACCAGCGCGCGCTTTAAAGATCCAGATCGGAGCCCGCATCAGCGGGCGCGAACGCAGGATGCGCGCGCCCACTGCGGCGAGCCGCGACGGCGGACGTGTGGTGGACATAATGCCTCCTTGTTGTCGGTGCTTCTCGCGGGATTGATGACTCAAGCATTGCCGCGTGGACGTAGTGGGTATGTCCCCTCCCGATGAACAATGCACGCGGCGGAACAGGTACCCGCCGCGGTCGCCGCCGCAAATGGACTCGCGCCGACATTCGGGTCGTCGACGCAGGCGTGGCGCGCCATGCAATCGCGGGTACCGCGGTCGGCAACTTCATGGAGTGGTACGACTTCGGGGTCTACGGCTATATCGCCACCACGATTGCGCAGGTGTTCTATCCCGGCAACAGCGTCAGCGCCGTTCACCTCATCGCCACGTTCGGGACGTTGGCGGCGGCATACGTCGTGCGTCCGCTCGGCGGGTTCATCTTCGGTCCGCTCGGTGACCGCATCGGGCGCAAGCGGGTGCTGATGATCACGATCATGTTGATGACGGTAGGCACCACGACGAGCGGTCTGCTGCCCGGCTACAGCGTCATCGGCATCTGGGCGCCGATCCTGCTTGTCGTCGCGCGGGTCTTCCAAGGCCTGTCGACCGGCGGTGAGTACGTCGGGGCGATGACCTACTTGGGTGAGCAGGTCCCCGACCGCAAGCGGGGCATGATGGTCGGGTTCTTGCCGATGGGCAACCTGGTTGGGTTCGTGCTTGCCGGGCTAATGGTGACCGGGCTGCAAACCTGGCTGCCGAGCCACGACATGCTGATGTGGGGCTGGCGGATTCCGCTCTTGCTCAGCGCGCCATTCGGCGTTGTGGCCATCTATCTACGGCTGCGCCTCGCGGAATCCGCGGCCTACCAGAACGTCGGCGTCGGCGCGGGTGCACCGAATCGGCATGGCCTGCAACCGTTTTGGCGTACGCTGGTCCAGCAGTGGAAAGCCATGCTGATTTGCGCGGCTCTGGTGGTCACGTCCAGCTCGGCGGACTTCATGCTCACCGGATACTTGCCGACCTACCTCAAGGTGGTCGTGCGCGTCGGCCACGCCGCCGCGCTCGTGATGATTACCGCAACGTTGATGTTTCTCATGGTCGTTCTGGTGTTCGTCGCCTGGCTGTCCGACCACATCGGCGTCAAACCGATAATGTGGACCGGCTGCGGCCTGCTGATAGCGGCATCGATTCCGGCATTCCTGCTCATCCATTCCGGCGGCGGCTATCTGGTGATCTTCATCGGTGTGCTGTTGATCGGGTTGATGGAACTGTGCTTCGACGCAACTTCCCCGGCCATGCTGCCGGCGCTGTTTCCCACCGAGGTGCGCTACGGGGCGCTGGCCATTGCCTACAACATCTCCTTATCGGCGGTTGGCGGCTCCACCCCGCTGATCGCCCAATCGCTAGTGTCCGGGACCGGCAACGCGATGATGCCGGCATACATGCTGATCGTCGCGGGGCTGGTGGGGGCGGTGACGCTCCCGTTCACGCCAGAGGTGGCAGGTCGGCGGCTACCGGGATCAGCGCCCGCGGTGGAGACGGACCAGGAGGCCCGCGAATTGGTTGCCGACGACTAGCGACATCAGGGCTTCGGGGTTGCCGGGTGGCACTGCGGTGGGTATGCCGGTTGTCCGCCGCCGCCTCTGGGACTGCCGGGTCCGACGCGCCCGTATGGCCAGCATGGCCGATGGGCCGGCGCCGGCGGCTGAGTCGGAGTTGGTTGGCAGTCCGCGCATGGCGGGGTCGGGTCCAACGGGACGGCCCCGGCTGGTGCGGACGTCAGCGCAGAGATGCTGAGCCCGGCGGCGACGGCGACCGCGGCGGCCAGGCCTCTCAGGTACATCTCGTCGCCTCCCAGGCTTTCACCACGCGGACGCCGGCTCCGCGGCTGTATCGGTTTCCGCTACGGGTGCACCCTTATGCCGCCGGTGGTGCCAGATCTCGTAAGCCAATAGTGCAATCCCGACGATGCCGGTGCCCAGCGACACCAGAAGCAGCAGCGGGCTGACGTGGCCGGTGAGCGCGTCGCCGAGGATCACCACGGCCGCGGTGCCGGGCAGCACACCGGCCAGTGTCGCCAATGAGTAGGGCAACACCCGGATCGCCGACGCGCCGGCGGCATAGTTCAGCACTGAGAACGGCACCGCGGGAATCAATCGAAGCGACATCACCGAAATCCAGCCGCGGTCGCGCAGCCGGGCGTCGACGGTCTCCACTGCCTGGTGGCGGACCAGGGGACTGAGTTGCCAGCCGGCGGCACGGACCAACACCAGCGCGAGCACGGCGCTGGCCGTGCTGGCCACCACCGCCAGCGTTACGCCGAGCACCGGGCCGAACAGCAGACCGGCGGCCAACGTGAAAGCAGTCCGTGGGAATGGCAACACCGTCACCATGATGTGGGCAGCCAGAAAGGCCAGCGGGAACCATGGACCCGTCTTCGTCGCCCAGTCCCGCAGCTGTACCGCCGTGGGCAGCGGAACCAGTAGCGCCACCGCGACCAAGACCGCCGCTACCGATGCGGTCACCACCATCCGCCGCTTGGACACCTGGTGTGCCGTCGCAACGACTGCAGCGGCCAGGCCGCGCAGCGCGTCAGCAAATCTCCCGGTGGCGTGCGTCGTCACAAGGCTCAAGAGTACGGGTCGCGGCCTCCGGCGACGTCTACCGCAGTGACAGAAATCTCAACGGACAAATAACGACAACAGCTTCTTGCCCAACGGCATTGCCGCGCTATTTTCGGTGCAAACCGTGACGTGTGGGCCGGCCCGCCGGCGCAGTTCTCGCTGCAGCCTGTCATGCAGGGTGGAGCTCGCCGCCGCGCAACCATGGCAGGCGCCCAACATCCGAACGGTCACGGTGTGACCGACCACCGACACCAACTCGATGGACCCACCGTGCGATTCGGCAAGCGCGCCGATTGGTCCAGCGAGCAGCTCTGCGGCGATCGCGGCCAGCTGGCCGGTGTCGTCCGAGGCGTCGACCCGCCAACCCGCCGGGTCCAGCAGTGCGTCGGTGAGCGCTTCGCGGACGTCATCGCCGAGCTCGCGCCAACGGTTGCCGGCGCTGAGTGTGATCAGCGCTTCGCCTGTGCGGATGACGATCTCGTCGATCACCCCGCCGTCCAGCAAGGCGCCGAGGCGTCCAGGGGCCTGGCGGACGGGGCCGGCGGGCGGCAGCCGGTCGGCGGCGATCACCCAGCGCAGCTGTTGGGGGTCGGCGGTGGCCGTGGCTTGAATCGGGATCATGCGCCTAGGCCTACCGCAATCGACCGGGCAACAAACGCCATCACCCACGCCAGCGCAAACATGTAGGAAAACGCGAAGGCCGGCCACCGCCACGAGTTGGTTTCGCGGCGCATCACCGCGACCGTCGACATGCACTGCAACGCAAACATGAAATAGACCATCAGCGCGATGACGGTCGGCGCCGTGAACACCCGATGGCCGTGATCGTCCGTCATGGTTGCCAACGCTTCGCGCGGGTTGGCCGGGTTGGTGGCCGCCGACACCTGGCCCAGGGTGGAGACGAACACTTCGCGCGCCGAAAGCGAGCCGACCAACGCGACATTGGTGCGCCAATCGAAGCCCAGCGGTTGGAACACCGGTGCAACAGCTTTGCCGACATCGGCGCCGTAACTGTGGTTCATGACGTAGGCGCCTGCATCGGTCGAGGACAGGCCCTGGGTCTCGGCCTCGCGGAGCGGCAGATTGAGCAGCGCCCACAAGATCAAGGAAGTGCCCAGGATGATGGTCCCCGCCTTGCGCAAGAACACCTTGGCCGCACCCCACATCGCGGCCAGCAGCACCGTCGGCGACGGGAATCGATAGGGCGGCAGCTCCATCGTGAACGGCAACAGATCACCACGCAGAATCGTCGACTTGACCAGCGACGCGGCGATCAGCGAAGAGGCGCCGCCGCCCAGATAGAGCAGAAACATCGTGACACCCTGGGCGCTCAGCCCCCACCAGTGCGTTTGCGGTGACACCAGCAGACCGACCAACAGCGTGTACACCGGCAGCCGCGCCGAGCACGTCATCAACGGCGCCGTGACGATGGTGGCAATCCGGTCGCGCGACGACGGCAACGTCCGGGTGGCCATAATCCCCGGGATCGCGCAGGCGAAGGACGACAGCATCGCGACGAAGGCGCGGCCCTCCAGCCCCGTCTTGGCCATCACCCGATCCATCAAGAACGCTGCCCGCGACATGTAGCCGATGTTCTCCAGCAGCGCGATCAGCAAGAACAGCAACACGATCTGCGGGATGAACTGCAGCACAGTGCCGACCCCGCCGATAATCCCCTGGCCAAGCAGCCCGCGGAGGACGGGATTACCGATGTGCTCGGCCACCTGCTGGCCCAGCCAGGTCAGCCCGCCGCTGATGCCGTCCCGCAGCGGCGCAGCGATGGTGAACAGGGCTTGGAAGAAGCAGAACATCACCGCAAAAAACGCCACCGTGCCCCAGAGCGGGTGCAGCAGCACCCGGTCGATCCGGGCGGTGCGCCGATCCGGTTGCGGCGCAACGTAGTCGGCCGCGTCAAGCACCGACCGTCCCCAGGCGTCGACGGCGTCTTGGTCGGCTGGGGGGAGCACCGGCGGGCGTTGCCACCGGTCGAAGGCCCCCAACTGTGCCCGCAGCGCGTCGATGCCCGAACCGCGGTGCGCGACGACTGCCGCTACCGGGATGCCCAGTGCCGTCGACAACGCGTCGGCGTCGATACTGCCGCCGCGAGAAGCTAATTCGTCGCTCATGGTCAGCGCCAGCAAGCACGGCAGATCTAGCCGTAGCACCTGGCCCACCAGCATGATCGAGCGACGCAGTGTGGTGGCGTCAGTGACCAGGATCAGGGCGTCGGGGCGGTCGACCTCGGCGTATTCGCCGGTCAGCAGGTCGGTCACCACCTGCTCGTCGGGGCTGATCGGGTCGAGGCTGTAGGTGCCAGGCAGATCTTCCACGGCGATCGTCACGCCGTCGACTTTGGTGGCGCCGACGCTGCGCCCGACGGTGACGCCCGGATAGTTGCCGGTCTTGGCGCGCAACCCGGTCAGGTGATTAAAAACACTGGTCTTGCCGGCGTTCGGGCTGCCGACCAGGGCCACCCGCCGAGCACCGGCGACGGCGACCGGTGTGGCAGCGGCGTCATGGCATGCGGTCATCGGTCCGGTTCGGGGACGACAACGATCAGTTGCGCTTCCCGGCGGCGCAGGCACAGTTCGGTATCTTGAACCCGGTAAATGGTTGGATCGCCCAGCGGCGCGCGACGGATCACGTCGACTTGGGCCGAAGCTCGAAAACCTAACTGCCCCAGCCGATTTGCTATTACAGCAGTGGTATGTGGCAGCGTGCCCACTACCGTTGCCCGCTGGCCGGGCGGCAACTGGGCAAGCACGATCTCCGACGTGGATTGATCGCGTGTGCGCCGGGTCCGAGTCCGCATTATCGACCTAACGTTAACCGCTCTTACCGAAGTAAGGTACACCTAACTTACGCAGGCCGTCGGTGCTTCCCGGGCGTCCACCGGTCGCCTTTTGGGCGTCGCTGGACGTCAATTAGCCTGGTGATCACGTGGCAGGCCCAGCGTTGGAGCCGCCACATGCTGCGACAAAGGAGCCGCCGGTGTCAGTCGATGTGTCCGCTGCGCCCGCCGACCCCGCCCAGGGGCGCGCCCGATGGCGCACGGCGGTGGCCGGGGTGCTGGCCAAGAGCAAGAAGGGGGACGCCAGGGACATAGAGGCGCTGGGGCCCGAACCCGAGCAGCTGCTCGACAGCCCGACATATGAGGGCTTCGCGATCCGCCCGCTCTACACCGCCCTGGACGAACTGCCGGAGCCACCGCTGCCGGGCGAGTGGCCCTACCTGCGCGGTGGCGATGCGCTGCGGGACGTCAAGTCCGGATGGAAGGTCGCCGAGGCGCTTCCGGCCACCCCGGTAGCTGGAGTCGCAGCAAAAGACGTCAACGCAGCGGTGCTTGCCGGGCTGGCCGAAGGGGTCGGCGCGCTGCTGATTCGAGTGGGGGAGTCCGGTGTGGCCCCCGGGCAACTGGCGAAGGTGCTCGACGGCGTCTATCTGAGCATGGCGCCGGTGATCCTCGACGCCGGTGTCGACTACCAGGCGGCGTGCGACGCCCTGCTGGCGTTGGTGGCCGAGGTGGAGCCCGACCAGCGCGCGACGCTTTCCGTCGACCTGGGTGCAGACCCGCTGACCGCCTCGCTCAGCGACCGTCCGACCCCTCCGCTGCGGGAAGTCGTCGGCGTCGCCAAGCGGGTGGCCGGCAGCCGTGGTGTGCGGGCAATCACCGTCGACGGGCCCGCCTTCCACAATCTGGGAGCCAACGCCACGTGGGAACTCGCCGGCAGTGTCGCGGCCGCGGTGGCCTACCTTCGGGTGCTCACCGAGTCAGGCCTACCGGTCGCCCACGCTCTGCGTCAGATCAGTTTCCGCCTGGCTGCCGACGACGACCAGTTCATGACGACAGCCAAAGTGCGGGCCTTGCGCCAACTGTGGGCGCGGGTTGCTGAGGTCGCCGGCGAGCCAGAAGGCGGCGCGGCGGTCGTGCACGCCGAGACGTCGTTGCCGATGATGACCCAGCGCGACCCGTGGGTGAACATGCTGCGAACCACATTGGCCGCGTTCGGCGCTGGCGTCGGCGGCGCCGACACCGTGCTGGTGTTCCCGTTCGATGTGGCAATTCCAGACGGCTTCCCGGGCATGGCGACCAGTTTCGCGCGCCGGATGGCCCGCAACATTCAGCTGCTGCTGCTCGAAGAGGCGCACGTCGGCCGGATTCTGGATCCGGCGGGCGGATCGTGGTTCGTCGAGGACCTGACCGAACAGCTGGCCCAGCAGGCCTGGCAGCATTTCCAGGCCATCGAAAAGCACGGCGGGTTCGTCGACGCGCGCGACTACATCGCCGACCAGATCGGCGAGATCGCGGCACGGCGCGCCGACGACGTCGCGCATCGTCAGACTGCCATCACCGGCGTCAACGAATACCCGAACTTGAGCGAACCTGCGCTGCCGCAAAATAATTCGCAGCATTCACCGCTCGCGGCCGGCCATCTGATGCGCTATGCCGCCGCGATCGAAGCGCTGCGGGACCGCTCCGATGCCTACCTGGCCCGCACCGGTTCACGACCGCAGGTGCTGCTGTTGCCGCTGGGCCCGCTGGCCGAGCACAACATCAGGGCCACGTTCGCGGCGAACCTGTTGGCTTCCGGCGGCATTGAGGCGGTCAACCCGGGAACAGTCGACGCCAACGGTGTTGCTAAGGCGGTTGCTGATGCCGGTTCGCCCGCGGTGGCGGTTATCTGCGGCACCGACAACCGCTACCACAGCGAGGCGGCGGTGATCGTCGAGGCGGCCCGCCGCGAAGGAATCTCACGCATCTGCCTGGCCGGCCCGCAAAAAGCGGTAGCGGAGACAGACGCCAACCAGCAACCCGACGAGTTTCTGACCATGAAAATCAATGCGGTAGAAACTCTTTCCAGCCTGCTAACCCGGTTAGGGGCGTAGCGACAATGACGACCAGCGCGCCTGCTGTTGGCAGCTTCTCCGATATCCCATTGCACAGCGAACGCACCGTGCCGGCGTCGACCGAAGCCGCAGTCGAAAAGTACGTTGCCGCAGCGGCGGCCGCGCACGGGTACACGCCCGACCAGCTGGTCTGGCACACGCCGGAGGACATTGCGGTCAAACCGGTGTACATCGCCGCCGATCGCTCCGCTGTCGAGGCTGAAGGCTATCCGCTGAACACATTTCCCGGCGAGCCGCCGTTCCTGCGCGGGCCTTACCCGACGATGTATGTCAACCAGCCGTGGACAATCCGCCAGTACGCAGGTTTTTCCACTGCCGCGGAGTCCAACGCGTTCTACCGTCGCAACCTCGCCGCCGGGCAGAAGGGTCTGTCGGTCGCCTTCGACCTGGCTACCCACCGCGGCTACGACTCCGACCATCCTCGCGTTCAAGGTGACGTCGGAATGGCAGGTGTGGCAATCGATTCCATTCTCGATATGCGGCAGCTGTTCGACGGCATCGACTTGTCCACGGTATCGGTGTCGATGACCATGAACGGCGCTGTACTGCCGATCCTGGCGCTGTACGTCGTCGCCGCCGAGGAGCAGGGGGTGCCGCCGGAAAAACTGGCCGGCACCATCCAGAACGACATCCTCAAAGAGTTCATGGTGCGCAACACCTATATCTATCCGCCTAAGCCGTCGATGCGCATCATCTCCGACATCTTTGCCTACACCAGTGCAAAGATGCCGAAATTCAATTCCATCTCCATTTCCGGTTATCACATCCAAGAAGCAGGTGCCACGGCGGATCTGGAGCTGGCCTACACCTTGGCCGACGGTGTCGACTACATCAGGGCTGGGCTGGACGCCGAGCTGGACATCGACAAGTTCGCGCCGCGGCTGTCCTTCTTCTGGGGCATCGGGATGAACTTCTTTATGGAAGTGGCCAAACTGCGGGCAGGTCGGCTGCTGTGGAGCGAGCTGGTCGCTCAATTCAACCCGAAGAGCCCCAAATCCCTGTCGCTGCGCACACATTCGCAGACCTCCGGCTGGTCGCTAACCGCTCAAGACGCCTTCAACAACGTCGCTCGCACCTGCATCGAGGCGATGGCCGCAACCCAGGGCCACACCCAGTCGCTGCACACCAACGCACTCGACGAGGCGCTGGCGCTACCCACCGACTTCTCCGCCCGTATTGCCCGCAACACCCAGCTCGTACTGCAGCAAGAGTCGGGCACCACCAGGCCAATTGACCCCTGGGCCGGCTCCTATTACGTCGAGTGGCTGACCTACCAGCTCGCGCAACGAGCACGTGCCCATATCGCCGAGGTCGCCGAGCACGGTGGTATGGCGCAGGCCATCAGCGACGGTATTCCCAAGCTGCGCATCGAGGAAGCGGCCGCGCGTACTCAGGCCCGCATCGACTCCGGGACCCAACCCGTGATCGGGGTGAACAAATACCAGGTCGAAGAGGATCAAGAGGTCGAGGTACTCAAGGTCGAGAACAGCCGGGTGCGTGCCGAGCAGCTGGCCAAACTCCAAGAGCTGCGGGCAAACCGGGACAAACAGGCCGTCGAGTCCGCGCTGGCCGAGTTGTCCCGGGCTGCTGCTGCGCACGGGCGCGCCGGGGCGGACGGGCTGGCCAACAACCTGCTGGCGCTGGCTATCAACGCCGCACGGGCCAAGGCCACGGTCGGCGAGATCTCCGATGCACTCGAGAAGGTATACGGGCGACACCAAGCCGAGATCCGTACCATCGCCGGGGTCTACCGCGACGAAGCTGGAAAGGCCGGCAACATGGTCACCGCGACTGAACTCGTCGAGAAGTTCGCCGAGGCCGACGGCCGTCGTCCCAGAATTCTGGTGGCCAAGATGGGCCAGGACGGCCACGATCGCGGGCAGAAGGTGATCGCAACGGCGTTCGCCGACATCGGCTTTGACGTCGACGTCGGGTCGTTGTTCTCGACGCCCGACGAGGTAGCACGCCAGGCCGCCGACAACGACGTGCACGTGGTCGGGGTGTCCTCGTTGGCAGCCGGCCACCTGACCCTGGTTCCCGCGCTGCGAGACGCACTGGCCGGAGTAGGTCGGCCCGACATCATGATCGTGGTGGGCGGAGTCATCCCGCCTGGCGACTTCGACGAGCTGTACGCCGCCGGCGCCACCGCGATCTTCCCGCCTGGCACCGTGATCGCTGACGCCGCAATCGATCTGCTGAAGAAGCTGGCAGAGCGCCGCGGGTACACCCTCTAGCCACATGGAGACTGAGAACGGCGACAGCGTTGACGAACTCGCCGCAGCTGTTTGCGGCGGCGACCGTGCGGCGCTGCCGCGCGCCATCACGCTGGTCGAATCCACCCGCGCCGACCATCGCGAGCTGGCACAGCAGCTGCTACTGGCGCTGATGCCGGCGGCCGGAAACGCCCATCACGTGGGCATCACCGGGGTGCCCGGCGTCGGCAAATCGACCACCATCGAGGCGCTCGGCATGGACCTGATCGGTCGTGGCCATCGGGTGGCGGTGCTGGCCGTCGACCCGTCGTCGACTCGCACCGGCGGATCGATCTTGGGCGACAAGACCCGGATGCCGCAGCTGGCAAGCCATCCCGACGCCTACATCCGCCCGTCGCCGACATCGGGCACACTCGGCGGAGTGGCCAAAGCCACCCGGGAAACCATCGTGTTGTTGGAGGCCGCCGGGTTCGACGTGATCCTGGTGGAGACTGTCGGTGTCGGCCAATCCGAGGTGGCGGTGTCCAACATGGTCGACACCTTCATCTTCCTGACGCTGGCGCGCACCGGTGATCAATTGCAGGGCATCAAGAAAGGCGTCCTGGAACTCGCCGACATCGTCGTGGTGAACAAAGCCGACGGCGAGCACCTTGGTGAGGCACGCTCGGCCGCGCGCGAACTTTCCGGAGCGATCCGGCTAATCTATCCGCGCGAAACACTCTGGCGTCCACCGGTTCTTACCATGAGCGCGTTGGAAGGTACTGGATTAGAAGAGCTATGGGAAACCGTCGAGCGACATCGGAAGGTGCTCAGCGAGGCGGGTGAGTTCGAGGCGCGCCGGCGTACCCAGCAGGTCGACTGGACGTGGCAGATGGTCCGGGACACAGTCCTGGACCGGGTACTCTCCAACCCCGCGGTGCGCAAAGCCCGCGCGGAGGTCGAGCGCCAGGTCCTGGCTGGGGAATTGACGCCGGCACTGGCGGCTCAGCAAATACTTAGGCTCAGCTCGATAACGGATAGGTAAATCTTGAGTTGTTTGCGAGCGGCAACGGTAAATTCGACAGTATGACCCTCGAAGTGGTGGGCAATCGCCGGTCGGTGCTGCCGCGCGGTGTTCATGGCGCAGCCGATCCGCACTTTGCTTGCGCGGTGCGCAGCTTCGCCGGGCTGTTCCCGGGACGCCGATTCGGTGGCGGTGCGATGGCGGTCTATCTCCACGGCGAACCGGTGGTGGACGTCTGGACCGGATGGGCGGATCGGCGCGGACGGGTGCCATGGTCGGCAGACACCGCCGCCACGGTGTTCTCGGCGACAAAAGGCATGGCGTCGACCGTTATTCATCGGCTCGTTGACCGCGGATTGATCGACTACGACGCGCCGGTCGCCGAGTACTGGCGGGAGTTCGGTGCCAATGGCAAAGCGAACATCACCGTCCGCCAGGTGATGCGGCACCGAGCCGGTCTGTCGGCGTTGCACGGCGCCAGCAAGGAAGACTTGCTGAATCACGAAGTGATGGAAGAGCGTCTTGCGGCAGCACCGGCGGGATACTCGTTCGACAAACCGGCGTATCACGCGCTGACTTACGGCTGGCTGATGTCGGGCCTGGCCCGGGCGGTCACCGGCCAGGGTATGCGCGAGCTGATCCGCCAGGAGCTGGCGGAGCCGCTGGACACCGACGGCTTGCATCTGGGCCGTCCGCCCGTCGAATCACCAACCCGCCCAGCGCAGATCATCATGCCGCAGAGCGCGATCGCCAATCCGATATTCAACGCGGTAGCACCGAAAATCGCTGCGCTGCCACTGTCTGGCGGATTCGGCTCCATGTATTTCCCGGGCATGAAAGCCTTTGTGCAAGGCGATATCCCGATGATGGACGCTGAGATGCCGGCCGCCAACGGAGTGGCGACCGCGCGTGGACTGGCTCGGATGTACGGCGCGATCGCCAACGGCGGCCAAATCGACGGTACCCAGTTCCTGTCCCGTGAGCTGGTGGCAGGCCTGACGGGACGAAAGAGCCTGCGGCTGGACCGTAACATCTTGGTGCCGATGGCCTTTCACCTCGGGTATCACAGCGTGCCGTTCAACGCGATGCCTGGATTCGGTCATATCGGGCTAGGCGGCTCGCTCGGTTGGGCCGATCCCGCAAGCGGCCTGGCGGTCGGATACGTGCACAACCGGCTGCTGTCGCCGCTCGTTTTGGTCGATCACGCGGGATTCGTCTTGACGAACAGCTTGATCCGGCGGGCCGCCACCGAGGCCCGGAATCACGGGCTGGAAAGGGTGGCCGACTTCGGCTCGCCCTACCCCGAGCCCGGAGCCGTTGCCGGCTAACCGGTTTACCAAGCACTCTTCAGCTGGAAACCGACCTTCAAGGTCACCTGGAAATGCGTGCGGCCCGGCCCTGGCGAACCGTTGCAAGCCGGGCCGCGTCGTTACGACATCGCAGCACTACAATTCATTGGGAACTCAACATTTGGCGGGCGCAGCGGCGACCAATGAAGGTAAAGAGATACCTGTGAGCGGTTCTTTCATTTCGGATGTGCTGCGTGAGCGTGCCGGTTTCAGGCCGAATGGCACTGCCTTCACGTTCGTTGACTACGAGCAGGATTGGGCCGGTGTTACCAAAAGCCTTACCTGGTCTCAGGCGTATCGGCGAACCTTAAACGTTGCACATGAGCTCGGCCTTCGCGCGTCGACTGGCGACCGGGCGGTGATATTGGCACCACAGGGGCTCGACTACATCGCCGCGTTTCTGGGAGCGTTGCAGGCCGGGCTCATCGCAGTTCCGCTTTCGGCTCCTATGAGCGGCGCCCACGATGAGCGGGTTGATTCGATCCTGCATGACACATCGCCGTCGGTCATTTTAACGACCTCCTCGGTCGTCAGCGATGTCCGCAAGTACGCCCAACCACACAACGGTGAATCCGGTCCATCAGTCATCGAGGTTGATTCGCTGGACCTGGACTACTCCCGAGCAGCGCCGCGCAGGCTCAATACTCCACCCGCTACTGCCTACTTGCAATACACGTCTGGGTCGACCCGTCGGCCCGCCGGGGTCATGATCTCGCACCGGAATCTTCTGGCCAACTTTAAACAGATCATGTCCGACTACTTTCTGGAGTATGGAAAGGTTGCTCCGCCGGGCACCGCTACTGTGTCGTGGCTGCCGTTCTATCATGATCTGGGTTTGATCTTAGGAATTTGCGCACCGATTCTGGCCGGCGTCCCGGGTGTGTTCACGAGTCCAGTGGCGTTTTTGCAGCGTCCAGCCCGTTGGATGCAATTGGTTGCCAGCAGTGGTCATGTGTTTTCCGCGGCGCCGAACTTCGCTTTCGACTTGGCGGCACGGAAAACCACCGACGAGGACATGGCCGGGCTGGATCTCGGGGACGTGCTAATCATCCAAAACGGTGCCGAGCGAGTGCAGCCCACGACGCTGCGGCGCTTTACTGAGCGGTTCGCCAAGTTCAATCTCCGCGACACGGTGATACGGCCATCGTATGGGCTTGCAGAAGCAACGGTCTACGTGGCGACCCGGGCACCGGCTCAGCCGCCACGAATCGTGCACTTCGAATCGGACAAACTGTCCGCCGGCCGCGCGAAGCGCTGCGAAAGCGGAGACGGTAGGCCGCTCATCAGTTACGGCGCACCGCGGTCGCAGACAATCCGCATCGTCGATCCCGATACCTGTATCGAGTGTCCCCCAGAAACCGTCGGTGAGATCTGGGTGCATGGCGCGAACGTCGCGACGGGCTATTGGCAGAGACCTCAAGAGACGGAAAGCACCTTCGGCGCAAGGCTTCTCACTTCGTCCACTGGCACGCCGCAAGAGCCATGGCTACGTACCGGGGACTCGGGCTTCTTCTTCGATGGCGAGTTGTTCATCATCGGCCGCAACAAGGACCTGTTGATCGTCTATGGGCGCAACCACTCTCCTGACGACATCGAAGCGACGGTCTGGGAGATCACGCGGGGACGTTGCGCGGCGATATCGGTCACGGATGAGGACACGGAGAAGCTGGTCGCGATCATCGAGTTCACGATGCGTGCGGACTCCGACGAGGTCGCGATGGACAAGCTCGTCAGCGTCAAAGGCGAAGTTAGCTCGGCGATTTCAAACTTGCACGGTCTCGCTGTCGCGGATCTCGTTCTGGTAGCACCTGGTTCGATTCCTATCACCACCAGTGGCAAGGTCAGGCGGGCTGCGTGCGCCGAGCAGTACCGGCAAAATCAATTCACCCGCTTGGATGCTTAAGCGCGCCGCGAATAAGGCTTCCGCGAGGAAACTTGCCTGGCAAGTTGTGCAAGTCGCGTTGATGTCGAGCCCCGCGCCAACCACTTAGTCAAAAGATGTAGCCGCCGACAGCCCATGCCCGTTTCGCCGGTCGCTCAATCACCTTGGTGGGCTTGCCGTCCTTAAATAGGGCGTCCTGGCGCACCACACCCCTGCGGACCGCGTCGCCCCACGCCCTCGCCGGCCCAATGCCGTAGGAACGCCAGGGGCACAGATCATCCATGATTACCACCGTTTCGCGGGTGCATAGCGCGCACACGTTGGCCAGGTCAGCCACGGCGACCTCGTACTCATGCCCGCCGTCGATGAACACCAGATCGAACCGCGAATCGGGATTGCGACGGGCGTATTCCGGCACGCTCTCGCGGGAGTCTCCGTAGATCAGCGTATGCCGGCCGGGGAATTTGCTGTCGATCAACTTCTTAGCCGTCCGCACCGACGCATGCTCGTTCAGGTCAAACGCAACGACATGGGTGTGGGGGTGGGCGTTGAGGAAGGCGTAGCTTGAGGTGCCGGTATTGAATCCGATTTCTGCAATCCGGCGCGCGTTTGTGCGCTGCACGATGGACATCAGGAAGCGCAGTTGTCGTGCGGAACTCGTTCCCTCCATCGGGAATCGCCCTCGCAGCCACAGATACCGCAGGATCTCCCACTGAATCCCTCGCGCGCCCTGCACTGACGTTAACCTCTCTCCAGCCGTGACCGAGCAGCAAGCAAATCAACGATTAAAGTCTCGGTCATCCGTTCCGTCCCTAGCTTCACCGAGTCGGCCTCGCTTAGACGCTGTTGGCGCCGGGGAGAATTCGTCAATCGATCTCGCCCGCCAGGCCGAACTCAGCCAGCATATGCGCGGCAACCTCACGCAAAGGGGGCTTTATGTTCTCGACACCAGGTTGATAGCCGATGATGGTGGCGGCGATCTTGCCGTCCACCTCAGATGCTTCCTATCCCGCTGGTCAGTAGGAAGACTCCCGTCACCGCGGCGATGGCGGGGGGGAGCTGCCGACGGTGAGCACGCATCCAGTCGTGTGCGTGCAGCATGACCGCGTAGGTCCTCTCCGGTGTCACCAGGTGGCTGACGAGCGGGATCTCGACGGCTGCAAGCACCACAACGGTGAACATCATTGCTGCGCTGATCTGCGTAACCATAGGGGCGCCCGAGGTCAGGATGGCGGCGATTGCGATCTGATACTCGACGTGCGGCGGCGCTGATCCGAAGCCGGCCACAAACGGCACCCACAGACACCCGCCTACCAGCGCACCGCGGGCGCGCGTCGACAGCCGGGAAAATGCGTTCGCTGGGCTCGGCTCCGATACCAGAACCGGCGAATCACCGCTGGGTATCGCCACCGTCGCTCGCTGACGCAATCGCGCGGACAGTAGCGCGGCGATCAGCAGCGCGCACGCACCAATGACGATTCCGACATACCCGCTCTTAAGGGCTGCAAACGCAGACGCCACGTGTTGGGTAACCATAAGTGCGAAGTCGTGCAGCAGCATTACTGAACCGAGGGCGATGGCGGTGCCCGATGCCATACCGCCGAGCCAGAACACGAGCAAGTTGACCAGGGGCCGTGGCCGCGAAATCAAGAGTGCGACGATGGCGAGGCGCGTTGGGTCTGGCGCCACCACAAGCGCAAGCGCCAGCACCGTACCCCATATCATCGGCGGAGCCCGTCTTCTAGTAGATCGGCGGCGGTGGTAACGCTGGCGGCGGGTTTGGTCATGTGGGTCGCGACCTCGCGGGCTCGGGTGAGGTATTGCGGGGCGAGGATGGCGCGGAGGTCGGCAACCAGGGTCTCCCGGGTGGTGCTCGACAATCGCCGAGCGGAGCCGACTTTCAGCCGTTTGATTTGCGCTGCCCAGATTGGTTGATCGGCCCCCATCCACAGGATCAGGGTGGGGATTCCGGCGCGTATTCCGGCGGCGGTGGTGCCCGCGCCGCCTTTGTGGACGACGGCGCGGCAGGTGGGAAAGATGGCCGCGTGGTTGACGTCGCTCACGATTTTTACGTGGTCGACATGGGGGATGTGGCGAAAGTCGCTGCCGCCCGAGCAGATCAGGGCTCGTTCGTCTAGCTGCGCGCAGGCGCTGCTGATCAGTTCTACTGTGCTGGCGGGAGATTCGAGCGGCATGCTGCCAAAGCCGAAGTAGATCGGTGGTGTTCCAGCGGCAATCCATGAGAAGACGTCGTCGTCGTTATCCGTCGGCAACTCCATTGTCAGCACGCCGGTAAAGGGTCTTCGGCCAGCCCAATCCGCCCACTCCGCTGCCAGCCCGGGGAAGCAGAACTCGTCGTAGGCCTGGATCTCGAGCGATCCGCGTTCGGCGATCCGTCGCGGTGACGGGCCTGTTGTCTTGGGCAGGCCCAATTCAGCGCGCTGCGTGTCCTCGGCCTGCTTCGTCATGCCCCGATATATCCACCAGGCCATCGTCATTGCTGAGCGCATCAGCGGTGAGGGCAGCCCCGGAATGAGCTGGCCGTTCACGCACATCGGGAAGTAGTGCAGTGCGGCCAGCGGAATGTCGTAATACTCCGCGACATTGGCGGCGACCTCCTGGAAAGGCGCGCCCGTCACTAGCAGGTCGGCCCCGTCCGCCAGCGACGTCAGGGTCTTGCTCATCTCCGCAAAACCCCGTGTGGCGAACTCTATAGCTTCGCGGACTGCGTGCACCAACTTGATCGGATGGTGGATCTTCCAGAAGTTGCGGGCGAAATCCTTCGGCTCCAGTTGCCACTGCGGCCCGGAGGCGACTGCCGCAAGGCCGGCCGATTCGACGAAGCCAACCAGGTCCGGCGGGACCGCCATGACCACTTCGTGGCCGCGGCGCAGAAGCTCCAGGCCAACGGCGGCGCAGGGCTCGACATCGCCGCGAAGTCCATGGGCTGCCAACGCAAATTTCATTGGCGGAGCCTGTCTTCTAGTAGATCGGCGGCGGTGGTAACGCTGGCGGCGGGTTTGGTCATGTGGGTGGCGACCTCTCGGGCTTGGGTGAGGTGGTGCGGGGCGAGGATGGCGCGGAGATCGGACACCAGCGATTCCCAGGTGGTGCTCGAGAAGCGCCGGGCGGAGCCGACTTTCAGCCGTTTGATTTGCGCTGCCCAGATTTGGTAGACCTGGCCCGTTACTAGCAGTTCGGCCCAGTCCGGCAGCGACGTCAGCCTAGGGCTCGCCGCTGCCCAGTCCCGGGTGGCGATCTCGCTGTCTGCGTGCACCCACTTCATCGGATGCCAGCGACGCTCTGCGGAGGTGCAACAGCAGTGCAGCCCTCCGCGACGCTGGTAAACGCCGATTTCATGGCCCTTACATAACGGCTAACCGATTCGCTGGCGATCGGGTTCTTCGGGAACACCACCACCAATTGGGTCTCGTTTTCAAGCCGAATCACCCGGATATTGATTCGACCCAGGAGAATTCTGCCGTCGCCGTAGAGCCCGGCATTCAATCCGTCCAATTGAGAGTTGGCGACTGCAGAAAGGGGAGGGATACCAGCCTCGAGGTAGAACATCAAGGGAGCGCCCCATTCAGCTTTCCTCAGCCACGGCGCCAATTCCAGTACCCGATCGAGCGGCACGTCCGCCAGATCTCTACCCGAATCAAAGGATGCCTGCGCGGCTCTGGCCGTCGCACCGAAAGACGACGCGACAGGAACGGTCATCGGCACGTAGCCTATGAACCAGCCTGTTGTCACGAAATCTGCCGGAGTGCGCCGAATATCAATGGGAACAACTCCGTAATACGTTTCAGCGCCCGTCAATTCGTATTCGGCAAGCGCTGTGCACGCGAACACGCCGCCGCAGAACCGAGCCCCGACGGATAGGCAAACGGATTCGAATTCGAGAGTCTGTCGCTTGTCCAGCAGCTGTGCGCCGATGACGTCGCACGGCACGAATGGGTCACCGAGTGGCAGCGGCCAGTCGGGAAGGGTTCCGTCGTTGTTCTCGAAGAATTCGATCCATTCCCTTACCTCCGCGGACTCTAAGGTCAGCGCGGACGTGTGCCGGCGCTGCCGGACGCAGTAAGCGTGATAGCTGCTGGTCTCCGGCAGCGAGATGGGAGCGCCACCTCTCGTCACGGTGGCATACATGACATGGATCTCCGCGTATGCCAAGCTGAAAAACATTGCGTCGGTGTGGAGATGGTCGATGGATACGCAGAATGTGAAGTGGTCGGCGCGCTGAATGATTGCGAAGCGGAAGCAATCCCATTGGAGCGGACCCGGGGTAGCCAGTAGATGGCTTCGCAATTCTGCGGGCGTTATCTCGCCGTACTTGGTCGGGACGAGGTTGATGTCGCTGGCTTCGGCGATGGTCCGATGGACGATGTGTTCGCGATCGGTGTCGTCGAACCAACTGCGGTAGGTGTCGTGGCGACGAAGGTGAGCGTTGATGACATACGTCATGGCACGGATATCGCATCGGCCGGGTATGGACCAGGTTGCAATGACCAACCGTGACATATCCAGACCCCGGGCGGCGTACGCGCGATAGTCACGAAGGTGCTGGGCTTGCGTATAACTCGCCGGGACAGCGGTTATCGGCGCTTGCCGGACTTTCGCGAGGGTCGCAGGCGATGGCTGCCATGACACGAATGAGCCGGGTTCGGGCGCCCAATCGTGGATTGTTCCCACTTCCACTTTCGCGACTTCTATCACTCGTCCTCCGAGTCCTTCAGCAATTGCAGCTCACCGAGACCTGTTACGCCGGAGCGCCTTCGAGGTCCGCCAATGCTCCGCACAGGTAGTCGGCCAGACCTCGAATGGTGGTGATATCTGTGGAGCCCACGCGGATGCCTGTTTCCATCTCGATGCGCGTGCGCAGTTGGAGGTAGCCAAGCGAGTCAAGTCCGCACTCGGACACCGGACGATCCGGGTCGATGGAACGCCGCAGAATGAGGCTGACTTGCTCACCCACCAGATGCCGCAGCCGGGTCGGCCACTCTTCCCGCGCCAACGCCGTGAGTTCGGCGCGGAATTTATCTGTGTCCGTGCGGCTTTGCCCCGTGGGTTTGAAGAGTTCAGCGAACGGGCTGCGTTGCCCAAGCGCCACTAACCACCGCATTCCGATGAACGGCATATAGCCGGTGCAGGTGCGGTCGTGCCGTAACAGCGACTCGAAAGCGTAGGCGCCGTCGTTGGGTGTGATCATCGCGGCGCCATTGCTTTCTGCCAGCGACGCGGTGCGCCCGATCTCACTCCATGCTCCCCATGCGATCGCGCTGGCCGGAAGGCCCTGAGCCCGGCGCCACCGAGTGAATGCGTCTAGCCAGCTGTTGGCCGCCGCGTATGCGCCCTGACCAGGCGAGCCCACCAGCGCGGCTGCCGAGGAGAATGAGCAGAACCAGTCGAGCGGCTGGTTGGTGGTTGCCCGGTGCAGATGCCAAGCGCCGTACACCTTTGGCGCCCAGTCGCGATCGATGAGCTCATCGGTGATGTTGGGCAGCGTGGCGCCCTCGACCGCCCCTGCGGCGTGCAATACCCCGCGCAACGGGAGTCCGTTGGCGGTCGCCACGGCCACCAAGCGTTCGGCTGTCTCGCGCTCGGTGATGTCGCCGCACGCCACCACGACGTCGGCGCCGATTGCGCGGATGAGCTCGATTGTCTCCAGTGCCTTTAAATTCGGTTGAGAGCGGGAGGTCAACACAATGCGCCCGCAGCCCGCCGTGGCCATCTTCTCGGTGAGGAAGAGCCCAAGCGCGCCCAAGCCCCCGGTGATCAGATAGGCGCCGTCACGACGGAAAATCGGAGCCTGCTCCGGTGGCAGTACCGCAGTGCGAGACCCGGCCTGCGGGACGTCGAGCACAAGTTTGCCGGTGTGCTCGGCCGCGCTCATGACCCTGATCGCGGTGGCCGCTTCGACTAGTGGGTAGTCGGTGTGCTTCGCGGGAGGCAATTCTCCATCAGCTACTAGCCGGAACACTGTGCGCAGCAGATCCCCGACGCGTTGGGGGCGGCCGATCGACAGCATCGCCAGGTCGACATAGTGGAACGTGAGGTTGCGGTGGGACGGGAAGAGCTCCAGCCGGGTGTTGCCATAGACGTCGCGTTTGCCGATCTCGACGAACTGTCCGCCGATGGCCAGCAACTCGATTCCGGCGCGTAGTGCTGTGCCGGTTGAGCAGTTGAGCACGATATCCATGCCGTAGCCGTCGGTATCGCGGCGCATCTGTTCGCCGAAGTCCACGCTCCGCGAATCGTAAACATGCTGGATCCCCATGTTGCGCAACAGCTGTCGACGCTGGTGGCTGCCAGCGGTGGCGAAGATTTCGGCTCCTGCCGCGCGGGCCATCGCTACGGCTGCCTGGCCTACGCCGCCGGTCGCCGAGTGGATCAAGACCCGGTCGCCCGAGGCAATCCTGGCCTGATCGTGCAGGGCATACCAGGCGGTGGCATACGCGGTACCCACTGCGACCGCCTGATGGTCGGTCAGGCCGGTGGGCAGCGTGACGGCCAGCCGGGCGTCGCACGTGACAAACGTGGCCCAACAGCCGTTTCCGGAAAAGCCGCCGACACGATCACCGACGTGGTGGTTGCTCACGTCCGGCCCGACCGCCGTGACGACGCCGGCGAAATCCATACCCAGCTCTGGTTGCTGTCCGTCAATGCTGGGGGAGCGGCTCGTCGCGACAAGCACATCGGAGAAGTTGACGCTGGATGCGCTTACCGCGACCTCGATCTGCCCCGCCCCCGGCTGAACGCGGTGAAATGCGGCCAGTTCCATTGTGTCCAGGTGCCCGGGCGTTCGAATTCGCAGGCGTGCACCGTCGCGCCCGTGGTTGACCACCGTGGTTCGTCGTTCCTCGGGACGAAGCGGAGCGCGACAAAGGCGGGCGGTGTACCACTCCCGGTTACGCCAAGCGGTCTCGTCCTCTTCGGATCCGCTGAGCAGTTGCCGCGCAAGCTGTTCGGCGTCGATAGCTTCGTCCATGTCGATTTGGGTGGCAAGCAAATGCGGATGTTCGGCGCCGATCGCCCGCATCAAACCGCGCAGCCCAGCCTGCGCCAGGTTGGCCACGTCGTCGGGTAGCACGGATTGGGCATTCCTGGTTGCGAGGTACAAGCGAGGCGCGCCGCCGGGGACCTCCGCCAATTCGCGGGCGATGCGCACCAGATGCCGCACGTATTCGCCGCCCTGGAACGCAATGTGCTCGTCGGGGTCGCCGTTCTTCGGTTCCGTCAGGACCACTAGTCCTTCGAATCGAGCGGCTCGGAGCTGGCTGCGCAACGCTTCGCCATTCGACGAGTGGTCGGCGTGCTGCGGCCAGCACACGGAAGTGCATTGCGCACCATTGAGTTTCAACGCATCGGTCAACTGGGTTGCCAGTGCATCCGCGGTTGTGGAAGTGCTGACGAGAAGCCACGCTCCTGCATCGGTGTGCGCCAACTCAGGCAGCGCCTGCTGCTGCCACTCTATGGTGAGCAGCCGCTCGTTCAGCACACGATCGCGCTCGTTGCTTTGCGAGATCCCCAGGCCCATCTGCAGCCCGCGTACGGTCAACAGCACCGCCCCGTGCTCGTCCAAGACGTCGAGGTCAGCCTCAACCTCCGCGTCCGCGACTCTGGTCAGTTGCGAGTAGCAGTAGCGCGCGTCGCTGGTGGAACCGTATACCCGCAGCCGACGGACGCTCAGCGGCAGCAGCAGACCGCCATTGCAAACGTCAACGACACTGGGGTGAGCCGCCACCGAGTGAAAGCAGGCATTTAGCAGCGCAGGGTGCACTGCGTAGCTGCGCCGAAAGCGGATCGAGCCAGGCAGCCTGACCTCGGCCAGCACTGTGGCACCGGTTCCGTCGGCGATGCGGGCGGCGGCTAGTCCGGTGAAGGCAGGACCCAACTGGATACCGCGCTGATCCCACCATTTTCGAAGCTCGGCTCCATGCACAGTGCGCGGGTGCGCCGCCAGCAGAGCGGCCACGTCGTGCGCGGGCGGTCGGTCATCGTCCCCGACGGCGTAAAGGACTGCGGCGGCCCGCCGCACGTGCTCCCCATCCCGGTCAGTCTCCACCGCGAAGTTGACGACGGCCGGCGAGGCCATCGACGCGGCGGCGCCGACGGTGGTCCGCGCATCCAGCAGAAGATCGTGCTCGAAGCGGATGTCACGGACCTCGGACTCCTCGCCAAGAACCGCGCGGGCCGCACCCAGTGCCATCTCACAGTAGGCCGCTCTCGGAAGGACAGCGGCGTTGCAAATCTGGTGATCGCCCAGCCACGGTTGCGCGGCAGTGCCGACCTCGGCCTGCCACACGTGCCGTTCCGGTTGCTCCTGCAGGCGCACATGCTGCCCCAACAACGGATGAACTGAAACGGTTGAACCGCTGCGTGTTTGGGATTCCTGACCGTCCCGGTTTAGAAAAAGCCGACGGTGCGTCCAGGTCGGCAGCGGTGCGTCCACCATCTGCCCCGCCGGGTACAGCACCGAAAAGTCCACCGCCGCGCCCGCGTTGTGCAGCTCCGTCAGAAAGTCGCGCAGCCCGTGCGATAGCGCTTGGTTGCGGCGCATGCCGGCCAGTGCGGCCAGTGGCATATCCAGGCTGCGGGCGGTCTGCTGGAGAGCGTGGGTAAGCAGGGGGTGGGGTGCCAGTTCTGCGAAAACCCGATGCCCATCCTCCAATGCGGCCTGCACAGCCGCTGCGAACCGCACTGTATGGCGCAGATTGTCGGCCCAGTAGAAGCCATCGCACACCGGCGATTCTCGCGGGTCGAACTGCGTCGCGGAGTAATAGGGAACGTCTGGCGTCATCGGGTTCAGCCCTGCCAAGACATCTGAAACCTCGTCGAGAATCGGCTCTACCTGGGGGGAGTGGGTTGCGACGTCGACGGCGATCTCGCGGGCCATCACATCACGCCGCTCCCACGCTGCTATCAGATCGCGGACCGTCTCGGTGGCGCCGCCGATCATTGTGGACTGCGGCGAGGCCACCACTGCCACCGCGACGTCATCAACGCAGCGAGCCACCAGCTCCGAAAGCACTTGATCGGCCGGTAGTTCCACCGATGCCATGGCCCCGGTGCCGGCGATGTGGGTCATCAGCCGCGAACGGCGGCAGATCACCCGCACCCCGTCTTCCAGCGACAAGGCGCCGGCAACGACAGCCGCCGCAGCCTCCCCGAGGGAGTGGCCAATAACTGCGCCCGGGCGTACCCCGTGTGCCTTCATGGTGGCGGCCAGGGCGACCTGCATGGTGAACAGCGTCGGCTGGATCCGGTCAATACCGGTCACGATCCGGGGTGCCGACATCGCCTCGGTCACCGAGAATCCGGATTCGTGGGCGATCAGCGGCTCCGCCGCGGCGACGGTCGCGGCGAACGCGGGCTCGTTCGCGAGCAGGTCAGCGCCCATCGCCGTCCACTGCGAACCCTGCCCGGAGAACACCCACACCGGACCCCGATCATCGCGCCCGACCGTGGCCTGATGCGGAGTATCAATGTCGGCGACCTCGCGCAACGCCTGGGTCAGCTCGGGCAAGGTGCTGGCGATAACGGTGGTTCGGACCGGTCGGTGGGCGCGCCGCCGCGCCAGCGTGTAGCCCAGGTCCGCCAACGCGACGTCCTCGTGTGCGTCCACCCAGTCGGCCAGCCGGCCGGCAGTGCGGCGCAGTTCGTCGGCCGACGTGGACGATAGCGGGAACAGCAGTGGTGCCGTTGTCGGCGATTCGGCTGAGACATCCTCGGGCGCAGTGGCTTCGGGGGCCTGTTCCAGGACGGCGTGCACGTTGGTTCCCGAGAACCCGTAAGACGACACCGCCGCCCGTCGAGGCCCTTGGCGACCGTTCTCTGCTGGCCACGGCGTATTCGTTTGCGGTACAAAGAGGTTGGTCTCGATCTGAGCGAACTCATCCGGCATCCGGGTGAAATGGAGATTGCGCGGAATGACACCATGCCGGACGGCGAGGACGGCCTTCATCAGCCCAAGCGCTCCGGCGGCCGACTGGGTGTGTCCGAAGTTGGTCTTCACCGATGCGAGCGCGCACGGGCCGTCGACGCCGTACACCTTGGCAAGGCTCGCGTATTCGATGGGGTCACCCACCGGGGTGCCAGCGCCGTGTGCCTCGACCATGCCTACGCTGCGGGGATCCACCTCCGCCGCGGCCAACGCCGCACGGTAGGCCGCGACCTGTGCAGGCCCCGACGGTGTCACGATATTCACCGTGTGGCCATTCTGATTGGCGGCCGTGCCGCGTATCACAGCGAGGATCCGGTCGCCACTGGCAAGCGCGTCGGGTAACCGTTTAAGCAGCATCACGACGCAACCCTCGCCGGCCACAAATCCGTCGGCGGCCACGTCAAACGCATGGCAGCGTCCGGTCGGAGACAGCATGCCGATGGCCGAGCCAGAAGCGGCCTTGCGGGGTTCAAGCATCACCGAAGCGCCGCCTGCCAGCACGGTGTCGCTTTCGCCGTCGTGCAGGCTGCGGCAGGCAAGGTGGATAGCCGCGAGGCCAGACGAGCATGCGGTGTCCACCGTCATCGCCGGACCGTGCAGTCCCATGGCGTAGGCGATCCGCCCCGACCCCATGGCGAAGCTGTTACCGAGATATCCGTACGGTCCCTCCAGGGCCTGGGCATCGGCATGCACGAACTGGTAGTCGGCATGCATTAATCCCACGAAGACGCCGGTTCGCAAGTCGGCTAGTTTCTCCCGGGTGAAACCGCCGTGCTCCATGGCCTCCCACGAAGTTTCCAGCAGCAAGCGGTGCTGCGGATCCATCGCAGTCGCTTCTTTCTCGCTGATTCCGAAGAACTCGGGATCGAAGTCGGCGACGTTGTCCAGAAACGCGCCCCACTTGCACACCGACCGACCGAGCACGCCCGGCTTGGGGTCGTAGTAGTCGTCGGCGTCCCATCGGTCGGGTGGAATCTCGGTGACCAGGTCATCGCCGCGCAGCAACGCGCGCCATAATTGGTCCGGCGATTCGATGCCTCCGGGAAGCCGGCAAGCCATCCCGATGATGGCAATCGGAGTAGCGGGCGTGCTGTTCATATGGAGCAAAGAATAGGCCGAATCTGAGTGCGGAGAGATGGAAATGGCTATCTTCGAGGCGAAATGACGACCGCGCCCAGGAAGCGGCAGCAGAGCGGGTGTGCTTGGCGCCTGCGTCGAGATGTAAAACCCCGGCGAGCTCAGCAGTTACTTACTGTCAACACGGCAGTTACACAGGGTATGAAATCAAGGCTTTTGTGCACGTCAGAGGACCTTTATGCCTGCCCCGCTATTATTCAACACGCGTATATCATTGAAAGATATGCCGGCACGATTGTTACCTAATTGTGGTATTTTATTCGCAGGTTTAAATTGTAAATACTAGCTATTTTATAACTATTCTGAAAATTGCAATGCGGCCCAGTTACAATCACAATTTCCACCATTTTATAAGCCTCTTCTATGTTTCTCCTTCGCGGCGGTATTAGGCGTCACGACTGGCGTAATTATGCGCCCGATTTCCGATTGGCTCTGGGTGCGTCATTTCTGCCGAGCACTGACGGTGAGCTATAGGTCCGGCGCGATGTCGACTGGCTGGAATGGCGCCATTGGGAGCTGCAGGCTCGCGGGATTACGCGAAAGACGTTGAGCAACAGCGATATAACCGTAGCCTGCGCACGCCCGCAAGCGTCCACTGGCCGCTCTACGCAAGCGGCCCAGCTCTAGCTTGACGGCCAGCTAAGGGCTCTCCTCGTGTGCGAGATATAGGAGCGCCACGCTAGCGCAGACTTCGATGCCGAGTTCTGGATCAGGCATCCAGATGACGGACGTCTATTCCAACGATACGGCCCGTGATGGCCCTTGCTGATCCTTGGGGTTCGTCCCCGCGGACCGCGAGCCAGGGCTGTGCGGCGGACGGGGCAGAATGCCAATAGCTGGCCACGG
Source organism: Mycobacterium sp. (assembly GCF_049585075.1). Taxonomy (GTDB): domain Bacteria; phylum Actinomycetota; class Actinomycetes; order Mycobacteriales; family Mycobacteriaceae; genus Mycobacterium. The sequence goes on along the minus strand of NZ_JBAUZA010000327.1, from coordinate 8,494 downwards.
GTTCGATGGCGTACCGGTGCCCGATACGCTGATCCCATCTTTGCTTTGCGACCTTGTTCAACCCACTTGTGCCGGGATTCCTCCGGCCAGTTCACGAAGTGCTGACACCTTGACCGAACCCAGTGGAGAAGCCCGCGTTCCCCGTTTGCCGCTCGCTGAGGCCAAGGCCGCCGCCGACGAGGCGGGCGTGCCCGATTACATGGCTGAGCTCGCCATCTTCCAGGTGCTGCTGAACCACCCCAAGCTGGCCTGCGCCCTCAACGATCTGCTGGCCATCATGCTGTGGCGCGGAAGGCTGGACTCCCGGCTGCGCGAACTGCTGATCATGCGCATCGGCTGGCTGACCGCCTCCGATTACGAATGGACACAGCACTGGCGGGTCGCGCAGGGTCTCGGGGTCAGCGCCGATGACCTGTTCGGCGTGCGGGATTGGCAGGCCCACGCGGCATTCGGGCCCGCGGAGCGGGCAGTGTTGTCGGCCACCGACGACGTGGTGCGCGACGGCGCGGTGAGCAGCGAAAGCTGGGCGGCGTGTCAACGCGAACTCGGCACCGATCCAGCTCTGCTGGTGGAGCTTGTCACCGCGATCGGCGCGTGGCGCATGGTCGCGTCGATCCTGCACAGCCTGCAGGTTCCGCTGGAAGACGGTTTAGCGAGCTGGCCACCGGACGGCCAGGCTCCGACGACGTGAAGAAGAGCTCAATCGCGATTGACACGTCAGTCCTTGACTCATAGGTTCCCGGCATGCGCACCCGAGTCGCCGAGATGCTCGGCGTGGAGTTCCCGATTTGTGCGTTCAGCCACTGCCGCGACGTGGTGGCCGCCGTTTCCAACGCCGGTGGATTCGGCGTCCTCGGCGCCGTCGCGCACAGCCCGGAGCGGCTGGAAACCGAGCTGACCTGGATCGAGGAGCAGACCGGCGGCAAGCCGTACGGCGTCGATCTGCTGCTCCCCCCGAAATATGTGGGCGCGGAGCGCGGTGGCATCGGTGCTGGGCAAGTCCAGGCGCTGCTGCCCGAGGAGCACCGGGCCTTCGTCGACGACCTACTGACGCGTTACGGCATCCCGGTGCCCACCGACGAACACCGTCTGCCGCCCGGCGAGCTCAACATCTCGCCCAAGGGCTACGAACCGCTGCTCGACGTCGCCTTCGCCCACCGCATCCGGCTGATTGCCAGCGCGCTCGGCCCGCCGCCGCCCGACCTGGTCCAACGGGCCCATGACAACGATGTGCTGGTGGCCGCGCTCGCCGGCACCACCCAGCACGCACAGCGGCACGCCGCAGCCGGGGTAGACCTGATTGTCGCCCAGGGAACCGAGGCCGGCGGGCACACCGGCGAGGTGGCGACGATGGTGCTGGTCCCCGAGGTGGTCGATGCGGTGGCCCCGCTGCCGGTGCTGGCCGCGGGCGGGATCGCCCGCGGTCGCCAGATCGCCGCGGCGTTGGCGTTGGGCGCCGAAGGCGTGTGGTGCGGGTCGGTCTGGCTGACGACCGAAGAAGCCGAGACGTTGCCGATCGTGAAGGACAAATTCCTGGCCGCGACCTCGTCGGACACCGTGCGATCACGGTCGCTGACCGGCAAGCCCGCGCGCATGCTGCGCACTGCCTGGACCGACGAGTGGGAGCGGCCCGGCAGCCCCGACCCGCTCGGTATGCCGCTGCAGTCGGCGCTGATCGGCGACCCGCAATTGCGCATCAATCGGGCCGCCGGCCACCCCGACTCCAGGGCCCGTGAGTTGGCCACCTACTTCGTCGGCCAAGTTGTCGGTTCGCTGGACAAGGTGCAGCCGGCGGGAGCAGTGGTGCTGGACATGGTCTCCGAGTTCATCGATGCGGTAGGACGTCTCGACGAGTTGACCGATCGGTGATGGAGGCCACCCGCGCGCTGGGTTTGCGCGCCGACGCCGCCGATCTCGTCGTCTCGCCGGTCATCAAGGGGTTGCGTCCGCAAACAATTACGAACTCATAACGGCTGGTCAGGTGCCTAACGGCGCTCAGGAAGTTTTTAGGCGTGGCGAATTGACCCGGGCGCGATGTTCGTGCATAGTCGACGGGGTAAGCACCTCGTTAGGTGAGGCGTCTACACGGATATAGGCCACTGACCCCGAACGTCGAGAGACGCCCAGGGTCAGGACAGCTCCTCCCGGCTTAAGGGTTGAGCCCAAGTGGCTTCCGGAGTTTCCGGATACGGCGTGTAGTGCCAAATCTCTGACGAGTGGGGTGCGGTTCCCGAGGTCATCGGGTTTCCCATGCTCCTGCTTGCGTGTGAATTGTGCGGTTATCCGCACGTGGCGCGACCGCGAGGAGGTGAGGGACGAATGAGTTCCAGTTCTAGTCCGGATCGATATCCGGACTCTGTGTCGTCCCGATCCGGCCTCCGGCGCGTGGCTGCAAGCTGAGCCTTTCTCTGGCCTAGGCAGCACATCGCCTCATCGGAAGCCAATTCGGACAGACATCGAATCCCGTTATGCCCGTTTGACTTTCCGCTAGGAGGCGATCATGACCGCGGTACTCTTTGACGAAGTGGTAACGGCGGCGCCCGCACGCCGGCTCAGGGCAGTGCCTGCCCCGACGCCGACCGCAGTGCCGGCGCCCAAGCGGACCTCCCGGCGGCCCGAACAACAGCTGGTCGGCGGCGACCCGTTGGTCACCGGCGCCGCTCGGTTGCTCTGCGTTCCGTTGCGTCAGCTCTACGCCGCGCTGTGGCGCGCCGGCGTGTTAGAGGTTGGCGCCTAACAAAACTGTGCTCCCGGCACTTGAGGTGGTTTGCCCCTCGGTGCCGGGAGCGTCGGCATTATTGCTGGGCTGCAATGAACGCCGATAGCCCGTTTTGATAGGCGATCAGGCTGTGTCGCCACCCGACCTGGACCGGCCCGCCGCTGTCGACGGTGATCTGGGCGCCAACATGCACGTATGGAGGCGGCGGGACGTACGGCACAATATCGAGAAAATTCACTACCCGAAAACAGCTTTCGATCGCGGCGTTGAACGCAGTGACAAAGTCAGGCAAGCCGACCCGCGGGCCGGCGAACGTGATCAGCCGGGGTTCAATCTTGTTCGGCGGCATATCCCGGAATACGTCTGGCGCCGCGAGTACGGCTAGCGCCGCTCCCAGGCTGTGCCCGGTGATCAGGATCTCATCGCAGCCCGCTGTCGCGGTGGCCAAGTTTGTGGCGATGCTGTTCCGAACGAGTTGGTACACGTCCTGAAAGCCGGCGTGCACCTGCCCGAATCCGCTGACCGGGCGATAGTCGTCGGGGATGGCGTCGAGGTCCGCGAGCCAATCCTCGACGTCGGCAGTGCCGCGAAATGACACGAATGCGCTGCGGGTGGCCGGGTTACGGCCCATCAGCCCGAAGATGTTGGTGTTTTTGGTCATCGCAGCCACGGCGGGGTGCTGGTTCGTCATCGCGGTGAGCACCACGGCATCAGCCTGGATCAAACTGGTCTGGGCGTAACCGGGTGGCAGGACGGCCTGACTACCGCTCATCACCGTGTACGCCGCCTCCGCCAGCGGCAGAACCACATCGCGGGCAAACGTCGCGTCGAACGCCACAGCCGCAGTCTAGGAAGGCCGCGGTCTAGTTTCGGGGATCCTCAGCCGGCGTGCCCCGCGGTAGCGTGGACATGCGATCCGCTCAGACCTGGTGCGAAGGGAGCGCGTCATGGCGACCGATCTAACGCTCTATCTCGACGACGAGCCCGGCGAGCTGGCCCTGATCGGCGATGTGTTGGGCAAGGCGGGCGTCAATATCGCTGGTCTGTGCGCCCTGACCAGCGGTGGAGGACAGGCAGAGGTGCACATCCTGGTGCACGATGCCACCTCCGCATTCGAGGCGCTGCAGAGCGCCGGAATCAAAATCGTCGAGGAGCAAGAGGTGATCGTGCTGGACATCAAAGACCGTCCCGGCGCGCTCGGCGAAGTTGTCCACAAACTCGGCGCCGCGAAGATCAACCTGGAAACCGCCTATCTCGCCACCAACACCCGGCTGGTGCTCGGCGCGGCCAATCTCGCCGATGCCAAGGCCGCGCTGGCCTGAAGCCGATTTGCTTGTGCCCGTAGAATCTCCCGCAGCGGCGTCGATCCGGCTATCACCGGGGAGCCTTCGGAAGAACAGGCTCAGTACCTAGAGGTACAGCTCAAGTAGACCCGAACGGGTAGGCCCGTCACAGCCGTCAACGAGCGGCCGCGCCCCGGCGCGGCAATGCGGGGTGGTACCGCGGCGCTTGCGCACCTGCGCGACGTCGTCCCCGGGCCTAACAACTCTGCCAGCGGCACCGCGTGCCGCATGGCACTGTGGCACGAGGGAGACGACGCGCGCAGTGACCGAGAACGCCTATCCCAAGCTGGCCGGCGGTGCACCCGACTTGCCGGCGCTGGAGCTCGAGGTCCTCGACTACTGGACGAGCGACGAGACCTTTCGGGCCAGCATCGCGCGGCGGGCTGACGCCCCGGAGTATGTGTTCTACGACGGCCCGCCGTTCGCCAACGGTCTACCGCACTATGGGCATCTGCTCACCGGCTACGTCAAAGACATCGTGCCGCGGTATCGCACCATGCGCGGCTACAAGGTGGAACGCCGCTTCGGCTGGGACACCCACGGGCTCCCGGCCGAACTCGAGGTCGAGCGGCAGCTCGGGATAACCGACAAGTCCCAGATCGACTCGATGGGTGTCGCCGCGTTCAACGAAGCCTGCCGCGAATCGGTGTTGCGCTACACCGACGAGTGGCAGGCCTATGTGACTCGTCAGGCCCGCTGGGTGGACTTCGCCAACGACTACAAGACGCTCGATCTGTCCTACATGGAATCGGTGATCTGGGCGTTCAAACAGTTGTGGGATAAGGGCTTAGCCTACGAGGGTTACCGGGTGCTGCCGTACTGCTGGCGCGACGAGACCCCACTGTCCAACCACGAGCTACGGATGGACGACGACGTCTACCAGAGTCGGCAGGACCCGGCGATCACCGTCGGATTCACCGTGCCGGACGGTGAGTTAGCCGGCGCGCATCTGTTGGTGTGGACGACGACCCCGTGGACGCTGCCGTCCAACCAGGCCGTCGCGGTCAACCCCGACGTCACCTACCTGCAGGTGCGGGCGGGGGAGCACCGCCTGGTTTTGGCCGAGGCTCGACTGGCCGCCTATTCACGAGAATTGGGCGATGAGCCGGAGGTGCTTGGCACCTACCGCGGCAGTGATCTGGTGGGCTTGCGCTATTTGCCCCCGTTTCCGTATTTTATGGACTCGCCCAACGCTTTTCAGGTGCTCGGCGCTGACTTTGTGACCACTGACGACGGCACTGGCATCGTGCACCTGGCGCCCGCCTACGGCGAGGACGACAAGGAAACCGGCGACAAAGCCGGCATCGTTCCGGTGACCCCCGTCGACTCCAAGGGCAGATTCGACGCGACGGTCGCCGACTACCAGGGCCAGCACGTCTTCCAAGCCAACCCGCAGATCATCCGGGACCTGAAAAACCACAGCGGCCCTGCTGCGGCCAACGGTGCGGTCCTGATCCGCCACGAAACCTATGAGCACCCCTACCCACACTGCTGGCGCTGCCGCAATCCGCTGATCTACCGGGCGGTGTCGTCGTGGTTTGTCAATGTCAGCGAGTTCCGGGACCGGATGGTCGAACTGAATCAGCAGATCACCTGGTATCCCGAGCACGTCAAAGACGGTCAGTTCGGCAAGTGGTTGCAGGGCGCCCGCGACTGGTCAATCTCGCGAAACCGGTACTGGGGCACGCCTATTCCGGTCTGGCTCTCCGATGATCCGGCCTATCCCCGGATCGACGTCTACGGCAGCCTCGACGAGCTGGAGCGCGACTTTGGCGTGCGGCCGGACAACCTGCACCGGCCGTATATCGACGAGCTCACCCGGCCCAACCCCGACGACCCCACCGGGCGGTCGACGATGCGGCGCATCGCCGACGTTTTCGACGTGTGGTTCGACTCGGGGTCCATGCCTTACGCGCAGGTGCACTATCCGTTCGAGAACCGCGACTGGTTTGAGACGCACTACCCGGGCGACTTTATCGTCGAGTACATCGGGCAGACCCGCGGCTGGTTCTACACACTGCATGTGCTGGCCACCGCGCTGTTCGACCGACCTGCCTTCAAAACCTGTGTGGCGCACGGGATCGTGCTGGGTAGCGACGGCCAGAAAATGAGCAAATCGCTGCGCAACTATCCCGACGTTAGCGAGGTGTTCGACCGCGACGGGTCCGATGCCATGCGCTGGTTTTTGATGGCCTCGCCAATCCTGCGCGGCGGGAATTTGATCGTCACCGAGCAGGGTATCCGTGACGGGGTGCGCCAGGTTCTGCTGCCGTTCTGGAACGCGTACAGCTTCTTGGCCCTCTACGCGCCCAAAGTCGGTACGTGGCGCATTAATTCGTCGAATGTGCTGGATCGTTACATCCTGGCCAAATTGGCGGTGTTGCGCGACGACCTCACCGCTGGGCTCGACGTCTGCGATATCTCCGGGGCATGTGAGCAACTGCGTCAGTTCACTGAGGCGTTGACGAATTGGTACGTGCGACGGTCTCGCTCGCGGTTCTGGGAAGAGGATCCGGATGCGATCGATACCCTGCACACCGTGCTGGAAGTAACCGCGAGGCTGGCCGCACCGTTGCTGCCATTGACCACCGAGATCATCTGGCGAGGTGTTACCGCCGAGCGGTCGGTGCACCTCACCGATTGGCCGGAAGCCGGGGTGCTGCCCGCCGACGCTGGGTTGGTCGCCGCGATGGATCAGGTGCGCGAGGTGTGCTCGGTGGCCTCATCGCTACGCAAGGCGAAGAAGTTGCGGGTGCGGCTGCCGCTGCAGAAACTCACGGTGGCCGTGGACAATCCACAGCGGCTGGAACCATTTGCCGATCTGATCGCCGACGAGCTCAACGTCAAGGAGGTTGAACTCACCGAGGACATCGACACCTACGGTCGTTTCGAGCTGACCGTCAACGCCCGGGTCGCCGGTCCGCGACTCGGCAAGGACGTGCAGGCGGCGATCACAGCGGTCAAGGCCGGCGAGGGCGTCGTCAACGCCGACGGGACACTGACCGCGGGGCCGGCGGTGCTGCAACCCGACGAATACAGCTCCCGGCTGGTGGCCGCTGATCCCGAGTACACCGCCCCGCTGCCCGACGGTACTGGGCTGGTGGTGTTGGACGCCACGGTGACGCCTGAGCTCGAGGCCGAGGGTTGGGCGAAGGACCGCATCCGCGAGCTGCAGGAGTTGCGGAAATCGACCGGGCTGGACGTCTCGGACCGGATCAGCGTGGTGATGTCGGTGCCGCCGCAGCGCGCCGACTGGGCCAGCACCCATCGCGACCTGATCGCCGGGGAAATCCTGGCGACCAGCTTCGAGTTCGGCGAACCGGCGGATGGTGTGGAGATCGGCGACGGCGTGCGGGTCGCGATCGCCAAAGCCTAGAGGTTTCGCAGCACGCGGCGCGCGTGCGGCCAGAACGGCATGCCGGCAACGATCGTGCCGCCCGCGGCGATGAGCCCGATCGCGGCGTCGACGCTTTCGCGACCCTCGGTTGCCCAATAGACGTCCTTGAGGTCGAGCAGCAGCGCCAACTCGTCGACGATCATCGCATTCGCCGACCCGAAGGCGATCGCGGCTGCGGGATGACGCCGTTGCCGCTCGGTTCCGCGCAGGCCCACGGCTGCCACGCTCGCCAGCATTGCGATACCGATGTTGTAGTGGTGGAAGTGCTTGCCGCCTACGCTCATTCCTCCGGCCGATGGTCCGTGTCCGGCACGGATCCAGTGTGTGAGCGCGCGCAGGCCCGCGAACGTGACGGTAAACGCCGACCAGGCCAGAACTGTCGCCTGTTCACCGGGCTCGAGCCGAGTCTCCCATTCCTCGCGTACCCGGGCCCAGGCTCCGCCGCTCTCGTCGCGCATCAGCCTGCCTTGAGCGCGCACCAGCGCAGCCGACGGTGATTGCCGTCGACATGCACATCGTCAAAACCCGCTGTGCGCAACCGGTCCGGTAATGTGTCCGGCGACACCGGGTTGCAGGTGTCGCGGAAATGCAAGATGGAGAACAGGGTTGACGCCGCGCTGTCGCTGCCGGCGAACACCCCGCCGGGCCGCAGCACGCGAAACGCTTCGGCGAACAACTGGTCCTGCAACGCCGGCGTCGGAACATGATGCAGCATGGTGAAACACACCACCGAGCTGAATTCCTCGGATGGTAAGCCGGTGTCGGTGCCGTCGCCCCGGATGATGCGGGCGCGGTCGCCGTACTTGTCTTTCAGCCGATCGGCCATCGGCTGGTCGATCTCGACCGCGGTGTAGTGCGGCGCTTTGTCGATCAGCACCCGGATGTTGGCGCCATACCCAGGCCCGATCTCCAGCACGTTGTCGCCCAACTCGACGTCGCCAAGCACCCACGGCAACAGCGCGTCTTCGACCACTTTGAAATAGCGATCGGAGCCGCAACACAACCGGTGGCAGATGTTCATGGCCATGATTTAGA
>NZ_JBAUZA010000326.1:0-3611 GCF_049585075.1 Mycobacterium sp. | reverse complement strand
GTTCAGATCGTCGTTGGCCAGGGCGACATCGGCGGTCTCGACGGCCACGTCGGTGCCGGCCAGGCCCATCGCGATGCCGATGTTGGCGGCCGCCAACGCCGGGGCGTCGTTGATGCCGTCGCCGACCATGCCGACGATGTAACCCTCGTCCTGCAGTTGGCGAACCACTTCCAGTTTGTCCTCCGGCAGCACTTCAGCGCGCCACTCGTCGATGCCCAGCTCGCCGGCCACCACCGTCGCGATGTCGGGATGATCGCCCGTGAGCATGACGACGCGGCGGATTCCGTTGGAGCGCAGCTTCTTCAGCACATCGGTTGCTTCGGCCCGGACTTCGTCGCGCAGGCTGATCAGCCCGACCAGTGTGCCGTCGACCGCGAGCAGCAACGGGGTTTCGGCCTGGCGGCGCAGCGTGTCAACCCATTCGGCTGCCTTCTTGGACACCTTGACGTTTTCCGAGCGCAACAGCGACGGGCTGCCCAGCAGCAGGGTCCGGCCGTCGGCCCAGGTTCGCATGCCCAGCCCGACCAGCACCTCGCATTCCTCGTGCGGCGGAATGGTGATGCGGCGTTCCTCGGTCGAGCGGATCACCGCCTCGGCCAGCGGATGCCGGGAGTGCAGCTCCGAACTGGCGGCATAAGCGAGCACCTGCTCGGGCTGCCAATCTTTGTGCAGTGCAATGATGTTCGTCACCACCGGGCGCCCGACGGTGAGCGTGCCAGTCTTGTCGAAGACGATCGCGTCCACCCGACCCGCCTGCTCCAGATGCGACCCGCCCTTGATCAGGATGCCGCGGCGTGCGCCGTTGCCGATCGCCGCGCTGATCGCGGTCGGCGTCGCCAAGCCGACCGCACACGGGCAAGCGATCAGCAACATCGTCATCGCACGGCGGACGTCTCCGGTGATCGCCAGGGTAATCGCGGACACGATGAACGAGATCGGAACGAAGCGACGGGAGAAGTTCTCGCCGACCGTCTGGATCGGTGCCCGATCATGTTGTGCCTCTTCGACTCTGCTGATGATCCGCCCGATGGTGGTTTCGTTGCCGACGGCGCGAGCGCGAACCACCAGCCGCCCGCGCAGCACTACCGAGCCGGCGTGCACCGCTGACCCCGCGATGATGCTGACCGGCAGCGTTTCGCCGGTGATCGCTGACTGGTCGACAACGGCCTCGCCGTCGACCACGTCGCCGTCGACCGGGATCGCCACGTGGTCGTGGATTACTACGTCGTCGCCGATTTGGATGGTGTCGATCGGAACCTGAACTTCTTTATCGTCCACGCGAATCCACGCCGTGTCGGCGGTCCCGCGCAGCAGATCCGAGATGGCCCGCCGAGTCCGTCGCAATGTCAAATCCTGAAGGTACTCACCGATATTGAGCAGCCAGAGCACAGTGAGCGCGACGACGTTCTCGCGCAACACCAGGCTGGCCACCGTCGCCGCGGTGACCAGCGCATCGGTGCCGGCGCGCCCGGACCGCAACGAGCGCAACGCGCCGCGAAGGAACGGATAGCCCATGAACACCGTCGCGCCGGTCGCGACCAGCTGGCCGGAAGGGCCCAGCAGCGGCGGCCGGTTGAAGGCGTAGCGGCGTAGTCCGAGCAAGGCGAGCGCGGTCCCGCCGATGACCATGCGCAGTACCTCGGTGTTGCTGACATCGGACGATCGCGGTGTGCGAGCCGGGATCAGTTCGGCGGCAATGTGTTCGGCCGAGGAGATCGCCGTTAGCACCGCGTCCCGATCGCAGCGTCTCGGCGAATACCAGACGACGACCGAGCCGGTGTGGGGGTAGGCGTGTACTGCCCGCACACCGTCCTGCTTATCGACCGCCTCTTCGACCGCGACGGCGCGTCGGGAATTCGAACGCACCCAGCCGACCTGCACCCGCATCCGCCCGGCCGCGTCCGAGACGACGCGCATGTCAGTGCTCGTGGTCGTGATTGCCGATCGCCGGAGGCTGCGCTTCCTCGCCGATGCGCTCGCGAGCTTCGGCCACGACATCGGCCACCTTCAGCCGGGCTGACTCCGCAGCTTCCTCGGCGCGACGAGTTCCGCGCAGTCCCCACTCCGTCGCGGTCACGGCGGCGTCGTGAAGTGGAGCCTTGGCCAGGGCCTTCCGCACAACCTCGTAGGCGCTTACCCCGACCAGTCCGGTGACCACCGTGCCAGCCGCCTTACCCAAAAGCCCGTGCACCAACATCCCCTTAACCTTCCTACGTTGTCGTGCCGCCAAATTTAACATAGAAATATTGCGATACCAACATGAATCGAGGGTCGCGGCTGAGTATCAGGAGTCTCAGCAGCCTCGTTAGTCGCTGTCGACAGGACGACTCTCTTCTAGAAAACGGGGCGTATGTGATAGCACGCTTCTGCGGTGCTATCACATACGCCCTCTTTTCGGCGAGAGCGTCCCGGCCCCGAGCTGGTGCTGGTGTGACTACTGAGAGCCAAACACGCGAGTGACCTTCTCCATCTCGACCTTTCGCGGCAGCGCGGCCGGGTCTGGGTTGGCCACCTGGACCAGCGATCCACCGATCGACAGAACCGCCAGCAGACCCTCGATCATGTCGTCGGGCCCATCCCACGACGCGGTCGACAGCACCCGATCACCTGCCGTCAAACCCTTTGTCGCCACGGATGTTTGGCAGGCGGCCAGCACCTCGTCGACCGATCGGCCGGCCAACGCCGGACCGGGATGGCGCTCGGCGGCAATCTGGTCACCGTGCACGCGCACCGCGGTCGCATAGTCGGTGACACCGACCGGCAGATCGGCCGCCGGGCGGCCGAACGGGTCCAGCGACAGCACCGCGACCTCGGCGGCGCCGGTTGCGTCAGCCTCGTCGAGCCGTTCGGCCGTGCACAGTGCGACATCTGCCGCCGAACCGCCGAGCGTTACGTCCGCGCCGATCCACCAGACCCCGAACAGCACCGCCGCCGTCTGCCAATGCGCCGGTAACAACATCGCCACTCGGCTGGCCGGCCCGGCGCCCAACTCGTCGCGTAACAGGTTGCCGGTCTTGGCCGCCCAGTTGGCCAGCGTCACCGCGGAGAGTTCGATGCGCTCACCGGTGGCGTCGTCGTAGTAGGTGATACGCGGTCCGACCGGATCGGCGCGCAGCATCGGGTCCAGCACCGCTGCACTGAGGGTACTCACCTCAGTTGACGCACTCGGGGTGCTCGGAGCCGGCGGTCAGGATCGGCGAGGGCGGAGGAGCTGTGTTGTTGGCCGAGTTGGAGTTTGACGAGCCGACCGCCGTCGCAGCGGGGCCGTCGCTCAACCCCGCACCCGGGCCGGTGTAGTCGTTGGCCAGCACCACCCGAACCGTACCGGCGGGCACCGACGCGTTGGCGACGACGGGCAGCCCACCGAGGTCTTTAGCCACCGCTTGGGCGCCCAGATCGTCGGCCTTGGCGGCCTGCACCTGGCTGCCGGACACGTGCGCAGCGTCGTTGTTGCCGACAGTTCCTGTGGCAAACCCCTTGGAGTTCAACACTTCTGACACCGCAGCCGCCAGCCCGTTGATATCAGTGTCGTTGAACACATTGGCGGTGGTCTTGTCGGGCGAGTAGGCCAGCTCCTCGGTCTTGCCCTGCGCCTGATCGTGCAAGAGCCC
>NZ_JBAUZA010000325.1:0-3861 GCF_049585075.1 Mycobacterium sp. | reverse complement strand
CTTCTAGGCCGCCGGCCCGGTTGGTCGAGCGGACGACACCGTCGGGTCCGGGGTACATCTCGTCATGGGCGCGGCTGCCGCGGCGGCGGGCGGTGGTGAACCCGTCGCCGATCTCGACGCCCTTGATCGCCTGGATGCCCATCACCGCGGCGGCGAGCTGGCTGTCGAGCCGGTTGTCGCCGCTGGTGAACGATCCGAGTCCGACCGGCAGGCCGACCGCGACGGCCTCCACCACTCCGCCGAGGGTGTCGCCGTCCTTCTTGGCGGCTTCGATCTCGGCGATCATCGCTTTCTCGGCCGCCTTGTCGAAGGCGCGCACCGGGCTGTCGTCGATCGCATCGAGGTCGCCGGCTTGCGGTGGCGGACCGTCGTAGGGCTCCGATTCGCCGATCGAGATGACATGGGAGAGCACCTCGACGCCGAGGGTTTGCCGCAGGAAAAGCCGGGCGACGGTGCCGGCCGCGACGCGTGCCGCGGTCTCGCGGGCACTGGCCCGCTCGAGCACCGGGCGAGCGTCGTCGAAGCCGTATTTCAGCATCCCGGCGTAGTCGGCGTGGCCGGGCCGAGGCCGGGTCAGCGGGGCATTGCGGGCAACATCGAGCTCGGCCTGGTCGACGGGGTCGGCCGCCATCACCGTCTCCCACTTGGGCCATTCGGTGTTGCCGATCTCGATGGCGATCGGCCCACCAAGAGTGACGCCGTGCCGAACCCCGGCCAGCATGGCGACCTGGTCGCGTTCGAACTTCATCCGGGCGCCGCGACCGTAGCCGAGCCGTCGGCGGGCCAGCTGGTCGGCGATGTCGTCAGACGTCAGACTGACCCCGGCGACCATGCCTTCCAGCACGGCCACCAGCGCCCGGCCGTGGGATTCACCAGCAGTGGTCCATCGCAACACGTGTCCCATCTTCCCACGACCGGCGGTCCGCCGGGCGAGGCCTCAACCAGTGTGATGCGACCGTCGCAACGCGGTGAGCTGCCAGACACCCAGCACCAGGGCCACGTCGCCGCCGCTGGCGAGTGCCCAGTTGCCGGCGGCGCTCAGCGGAAGCCAGCCAAGCGCAGCAGCCGCCCACATGGCTGGCGCCAGCAGCAGGTTGGAAACGCCGAAACTTAACACCAGCCCGCGGGACGTCGGGCGAATCTGGTTGAGGCCGAAAAGCAGCGCGGGTCCGGCGACGAGGAACGCCAGCCCGCCGACGAAAAGCTCCGCGCGTGGCACGTTCCACCAATGACCGATCGGACCGCTCAGGGCGGCCACAACCGCGCCTGCGACGGTCCAAAAGACCAGGTCGGCGCGGATGGATCGCCAACGTGCGGTATCGGCATGAACGGAACTGCGGGAAATGGTTGCACTTGTCATGTGGCGATGATGCGACCGGAACCGCTGCCAGCTCGACCATCGGCACTGCCAGAGGCTGCCAGATGAGGGATTCTTGATGGCCGCACACCCGGGTCTCGGGGTCGCGGCCAGCTCAGGGCTCCAGATCGGTGGCCGCGCAGAACGAGCCGTCCATGTAGAACGGCGTCGAGTCGTGTCGGTGCGTGATGAGCCACGACCCGTCAACGCGGCGCAGGCCGAAAGTCGAGCGATACCAGACCGAGATCGGTTCCTGTTGACCGGCGCGCGTCGTGGTCATGTTCGTGAGCGTGTGAGCGAACGCCAAGTCGCCGTCTTGGCTCACAACCGGGTCGCGGAACGTGATCTGCACCGGGCTGGCGAATCCCGCGAACCAGGTGCGAATGCCGTCGACCGTGCCGTACGGCGTGTCGGGCCCCTGCTCCAGTGGCGGCGCAAGCGAATACGACACCATGTCGTCGGAGTAGAGCGCGAACAGGCCATCGGCGTCGTGCGCGGCATGCGCTGCCGCGAATTCGTCGAGGACTGCGTGGACGTCGGTTCCGGCGTGGTTGATCTTCATCGTCTGATCCTTTCTCCCGGACTCCGGAGAGCGGAGCCTTCAGAGAGGTGTCGAAGCCGCCGCGCCAGTTTCGACACAACAGCGTAAGAATTCGTCCAAACTCTCCGGAGGTCGTCGTGAAGTACATGATCTTGATTCAGAGCAACCCGCAGTTCCTCGAGCGCTGGGAGGCGCTGTCGAAAGAGCAGCGTGAAGGGTTCGGCCGTGACCACCTCGCTCTCAGCGCGGAGCTTGCCGACAGCGGTGAGCTGGTGGCGTCCGAAGGTCTCGCGGATCCGGCGCTCGCGAAGCGCGTGACCGTCGCCCGCGACCAGACGATGGTCACCGATGGGCCATTCGTCGAGGCGAAGGAGCACCTCGCCGGCTTCCTGCTCGTCGACTGCGATAGCGAGGACCGCGTTTTGGCGATCGCAGCGCGAGTGCCCGACGCCGTCTGGGGTCTCGTCGAAGTTCGGCCGGTGCTCGATTTGAGCGGATCGGACATGTGAGCTCCACCGGTCCCGGCATCGCCGGCCTGCTGCGCGAGCTCGCCCCACGCGTGCTGGGTGTGCTCGTCCGCCGTCACGGCGATTTCGACGACTGCGAGGACGCCGTCCAGGAGGCGCTGCTCGCTGCCGCGGTCAGCTGGCCGGTCGACGGTGTACCGACCAACCCGACCGGCTGGCTGATCACCGCGTCGTCGCGGCGGCTGGTCGAGACCTGGCGGAAAGAGGCCGCACGCCGGCGCCGCGAAGGCGCATATGCGCTCGAGCCCGCGCCGCCGCCCGGTGGAGTGTCGGGGGTCGACGACACGTTGGCGCTGCTGTTCTTGTGCTGCCACCCCGAACTGTCCGTGCCGTCGCAGGTTGCGCTGACACTGCGCGCACTCGGCGGCCTGACGACGGCCGAGATCGCGCGTGCGCTGCTCCTGCCGGAGGCGACCGTCGGGCAGCGCATCAGCCGGGCGAAGGCGCGCATCCGCGACACAGGTGTGCAGTTTCGGATGCCAACCACGCCCGAGCGCGACGAGCGGCTGCCCGCGGTGCTGCGCACGCTGTATCTGATCTTCAACGAGGGCTACACCGCAACGTCTGGCGAGGCCTTAAACCGCGTCGAGCTAACCTCCGAAGCGATCAGGTTGACCCGTCAGCTGCGCTCGAGTCTGCCCGACGAGGGCGAGGTTGCCGGGTTGCTCGCGCTGATGCTGCTAACCGACGCCCGACGCAGTGCTCGCACCGGCCCGGACGGTGCACTGATCCCCCTCGCCGAGCAGGATCGCCGCCGGTGGGACCGTGGCGCCATCGCCGAGGGCGTCGCGATCCTCGAGGCGACGCTGCCAGTCGCAAAACCCGGGCCCTACCAGCTGCAGGCGGCGATCGCAGCCGTGCACGATGAGGCCGCCGACGTCGATGCGACTGACTGGCCGCAGATCCTGGCGTTGTATGACGTCCTCGCCGGTCTCGCGCCGGGGCCGATGGTGGCGCTGAACCGGGCTGTCGCCGTCGCGATGGTGCATGGCCCGGCCGCCGCCCTTGCCGAACTCAACGACGCGGCGGCGGACCCCGCCCTTAGCGGACATCACCGCGTCGATGCGGTGCGAGCGCATCTGCTCGACGAGCTCGGCGACCGAGACGCCGCCCGCGAGTACTACCTGCGGGCAGCCCAGCGCACCCGGAGCCTGCCCGAGCGGCGCTATCTGCTGGCGCGCGCGACGCGCTGACTCAATTGCGAACTCGTCTGCCCACCCCGTCGGCCCTGGCCGTCCGCCTTACAGCTGAGCCAGCCCCAGCGCCGCTGCGCTGACCGCACACATCGACGGGCCATGCGGCACGGTCTTCGCCGACCAGCCGAGCCGGGCCAACACCCCGATCACGCCGGTCAGCAGCGGCGCGCCGACCGCCGCGAGCAACCACACATCGCCGCCGAAGCAGCCGGTCAGCCCGCCTAGCCCGAGCGCCAGTTT
>NZ_JBAUZA010000324.1:0-16077 GCF_049585075.1 Mycobacterium sp. | reverse complement strand
ACGCAGAATCGCACGTTTCGCGCTGAAACAGTGCGACTCTGCGTCTGCTCGCCAATAGGGTGACCCACATGGAGCAGCGCGTCCTCGAAGCCGTGATCTACCAACGCGATCCGCCGATTGCGCGGATCATCCTCAACCGTGTCGACAAAGCCAACACCAAGGATTCGGTCCTGGTCACCGAGGTCGATGAATGCCTGCACGAGGCCGATCGCGACCGCGAGATCAAAGTGGTGATCCTCAAGGCCAACGGCAAGGGGTTCTGTGGTGGGCACGTGGCCCGCTGGGGTCCCGATGAGAATCCGTATCCGGACTTCGGGGACACGTTCGAGGATCTCTACAAGGGCACCGCCGACCTGTTTTTGTGGCCGACGTTGTATCTGTGGGAGTTTCCGAAGCCGACGATCTCGCAGATTCACGGCTATTGCATGGGTGGCGGTATCTATCTGGGCTTGCTGACCGACTTCTGCGTGGCGTCTGAGGATGCGTATTTTCAGATGCCGCTTGCGCAGAGCCTCGGCGAACCCGGCGGGCACACCATGATCGAGCCGTGGCTACTGATGAACTGGCATCGCACCATGGACTGGCTGCTACTGGCGCCGACGCTTTCGGCAGCCGAAGCGCTTGACTGGGGGCTGCTCAACAAGGTGGTTCCGCGTGAGGATCTCGAGGACGTCGTCGAGGAGATGGCACGCAAAATCTCACAGATCCCGTTGACCACGTTGATGGCGGTGAAGAACAGCGTGAAACGCGCCTATGAGTTGATGGGGATGCGGGTGCACCTCCAGGTCAGCCACATCTTGACCAACATGGTGGGCGCGGCTTCCGATGTGCAGGCCCGCCGAGCCGAGCTCATGCAATCAGGCCTGAAGCCAAAGGATTTCGTAGACCGCGACGAGTCGGAGCCGGAACCGCGAACGTGAAGCTGGCTTCACTCTCGACGCCGAATGTGAAGCTGGGCTCACGCTCGGCGGGCCGGCCGGCGACTAGCGGCTCTTCTCGCCGGCTAGCCGGCGCCCGGCGGCATGGCGCGCCGCGACGTAGCCGAACACCATTGTGCTTGCGATGCTCGCACCGGCGCCGGGATAGGTCCGGCCCATCACCGTCGCCGTGGTGTTGCCCGTCGCATACAGACCATCGATCACCCGGTCGTGCTCGTCGAGAACCTGAGCGTGCTCGTTGGTGATCACCCCGCCACACGTGCCGACGTCGGCCGGATAAACCTTGGTCGCGTAGTACGGCGCACGCCCGAGCGGCCCGATGGCCGCATTCGGCCGATACCCCGGATCACCCAGGCAGTCGTTGTACGCCGACTGACCCCGACCAAAGTCGGGGTCGAGGCCCTTGGCCGCGAACTGGTTGAATCGCTCGACCGTGCGAGCCAAAGCGTCAGCGGGCACGTCGATCTGCCGCGCCAATTCACCGATGGTCTCCGCCCGCTTCACCGCGCCGCTGTCAATCAGCCCCGAAGGCAGCCGGCGTTTCAGCGGGTTGGCGCCCGCCACATAGCGACGCACATACCCGTCGTCGAACACCATCCAGCAGGGCACCGCCTTGTTGGCGTACATCGCCTTTCCGACTTCGACGTAGGAGTTCGACTCGTTGCAAAAACGTCGGCCGGTCGAGTCGACATAGATGGCGCCAGGTCGTTGTCGCCCCGAACCCAGCGACGCGGCGGTGGTACCGCCGTTGGCGATGAACACCGAAGGCAGCCACCAAGCTTCGTCCAACAGATCGGTTTTCGCGCCGAGCCGCATCGCGCTCTGCAAGACCTCGCCGGTGTCGCCCGCGTTGGCGATCGACCACTGCGCCTCGTTGGGCTGATCGCCGCTGTAACGTCGTCGCATGTCGGCGTTGTGGCCGAACCCGCCCGCCGCTAACAGAACTCCCCTACGCGCCTGAACATTCAACGGTGTTCCGTCTCGGACGATGCGGGCACCGACGACCCGGCCATCTTCGACGACGAGGTCGTCCATCGCCGAATTGGTCCATAGCGGAGGCTCTCCGTCGCAGAGGTCGATCAGCGACTTGAGCATCTGACCGATCAACGACGCGCCGTTGGTGAGGAGCTGACGGCGACCCATCCGCGCGGTCCAACTGCGCATGAAAACCCGCATCGCCACGGCGAAAGCCTTTGGCGCCCGGTTGAAATACTGCACCGAGCGCAGCTCGTTGGTGAGCACCACGAACCCGTAATTCTTCGCCAGCGACGGCTGCACCTTGTCGCTCCAAGTGCCGAGCTGGGCGGCGTTGAAGGGAATGCCCTCGACCGCGCGGCCAGCAGCATTGCCGCCCTTGTGGTTCGGGTAGTAGTCGCTCCAGCCATCACAGCGGACGAGGTGCACACCCCGGCGGATCAGGAAATCGATCATCTCGTAGCCGGCTGTCAGGAACATCTCGCGGCGGGCGGAAGACGACGGTGCGCCGATGTCGCCCACGACGTCGGCCAGGTAAGCCAGCCCGTCCTCATGCGAATCCGCTATGCCGTCGGCCCGCATCAGCGGATTGTTGGGCAGCCAGACGATACCGCCGGACAGCCCCGTCGATCCGCCGACCAGCCCTTGCTTTTCGACGATCAGCGGCTCGAGCCCGCTGTCGAGCGCGGCGAGTCCCGCCACCATCCCACCGCCGCCGCTGCCCGCGATGAGCAGGTCGACGGTGCGATCCCATTGGATGGTCATCGTGCCTCCGGGTTGAATCCGAGATCGGCGATCGGAACATCGATGGTGGTGTTGGTTTTTTGAATCGCCGGTACCAGGGTTTCGTACGGCAAGCCCGCGAGGAAGCCGTCGACGACCCGTTCGAAGTTCGAGATCAGACCTTCGATCTGGTCCGACAGGCGCATGTACTCGAATCCCTTGGAATGCAGCCCTTTTTGCTGTCGCGGCAAGTTCGAGAAGTCCTGCGCCGGGATCGGTGGCCAGCGCGGGTCGTCCGGCGCCATGGGTACTGGTGGCGTCGGCTTGGGCGTGGTCTGGTCGGGTGGGATGCGGGTCAGCGACCAGATCTCGAACAGCGTTTCTTCGGGACCCAGCGGCCGGATCCGGTACGACGAGGCGCTGCTGTATTGGGGCAGCACAAAGTAATGCGGGAAGCAGAAATTGATCGCCTCGGTGATGCCGTGACGCGCCAACTCGTTGAGGTCGGGGATGTCGCAGCCTCGCGCTCGATGCCAGTGCACGATGGCGTCATTAAGGGTGCTGCGCCAGACGGCCATCGCCTCGGCCGGATCGGACGGCAGCTCCATGTCCTGCAAGCCTTCTGCGATGCGGACGTCGTTCTCGTGGGTCATGCCGGCCATGCCCTCGCCGAGCGTCCGCATGAAATAAATGTTGGTCTGGGCCAGCCCCGGTGGTTTCGACGCGTTGGGCATTGAGGACGGCAGCAATTGGGGGTGGGTCTGCGGGACGTGGTAGCCCTCCATGAAGGCAGCGGTTGCCAGCTTCCAGTTCACCGGCAGCCGGCATGACTCCCACCACTCGACGCGCAACGACTCCACCTTCCAGGCGTCGTAGATCGAAGCGAACGGCTCGAAACAGTCACGCAGCGGTGGCGCGTCGTCGTCCAGGTTGATCCACGCGCATCCGCCCCAAAGGTCACACCTGACCGATACGAGGCGAAGATCATCCGGGTCCAGGTTGTGGTCGTCGAACTCCTCGGGCCTCAGCACGAAGGTGTTGCGTCCGTCCATGCCCCAGCACCAGCCATGGAACGGGCACACGAAGGTGCGCCGATTCCCGTTGCCCTCCACCAGCTTTACCCCGCGATGGCGGCAGGCGTTGTGGTAGGCGCGCACGTTGTCCGCGTCCAGCCGGACCACGATGATGGACTCGTCGAGGATCTCGTACTCGACGTAGTCGCCCGGTTTCGGGATTTCCTCGAGGCGACATGCCATCTGCCACACCCGTGGCCAGAGCAGTTCGGTCTCGAGCGCGTAGAACTCCGGGTCGTAATACCGCTGCTTGGGAATACGGTCGGCCGCTTGGACCGCCCACGGCACCGGAAGCGGCGTCCAATTCACGTTTGTGGTCATGATGACAATCCCTCGTTCATAGGATCCGTGATGCCCGCCCTTGCCAATAACGTTCGCGGATACGCCTCTTGTAGAGCTTCCCGTTCGGGTCCCGTGGCAGGTTATCGAATTCAACTGTGCGCGGGCACTTATAGCCGGCGAGGTGCGCTCGGCAGTACTCGATGAGTTCGGCTTCGAGGTCGGGCCCCGGCGGAACGCCTTCGGCCGGTTGCACGACGGCTTTGACCTCTTCACCGAACTCGTCGTTGGGCACGCCGAACACTGCCGCGTCGACCAGTTTGGGATGCATCACCAGCAGGTTCTCCGCCTCTTGCGGGTAGATATTCACCCCGCCGGAGACGATCATGAACGTCGACCGGTCGGTCAGGTACATGTATCCGTCCTCGTCGACATAGCCCATATCTCCCAACGAGCGCCAGCCGCGGTCGTTGTAGACCGACGCGGTTTTGGCGGCATCCTTGAAGTACTCGAACGCGGGGCCACCTTCAAAGTAAAGCTCGCCGGACTGCCCGACGGGAAGTTCCTGTCCGTCCTCGCCGACCACGTGCACCGGGGCCATTGGTATGCCCACCGAGCCGGGATGAGCGAGCCACTCCTCGGGCCCGATTGTGGTGCCGGCGAACCCCTCTGTCCCGCCGTAATATTCGTGAATGATCGGCCCGAACCAGTCCATCATCGCGTGCTTGACATCCACCGGGCATGGCGCCGCTGCGTGGATCACACACGTCAGGCTAGAGACGTCGTATTTCTCGCGGACGGCCTTCGGCAGCTTGAGCATCCTCACGAACATTGTCGGCACGAACTGCGCGTGGGTGACCCGATGCGTCTCGATTAACCGCAGCACTGCCTCCGCGTCGAACTTGCGCATGATGATCGCGGCTGCGCCAACGCGGTTGACCGCCATCGTGTAGTTGACCCCCGCGGCGTGATACAGGGGTGCAGGTGACAGGTACACGCTCTCAGCACGCATGTCGTACTTGTGGATCAGCGCCATCTCTAGGACCGACTGGGCCCACGAGCCGTTGCCGTCCGTCGGCAGCGGTCGACGAACGGCCTTGGGCCGTCCGGTGGTGCCCGACGAGTACAGCATCTCCGAACCGTCCGAGACCGGCGGTGCAGCACCGGCCGCCGCCACAGCATCGTCGTAGGACTGCCAGCCGGGCAAATCGCCACCGATCGCGATGCGGACACCGACGCCCACATTGGCACTGCGCAGATGCGCCGCAAGGTCACCCATCGAAGCGTCGACGAACACCGCCGTTGCGTCGGAGTCGTCAATGACGTAGGCAACTTCCTCAGGCGTGAAGTGGGTATTGACAGCGGTGTAGTAAAGCCCGGAACACTGACAGCCCCAGGTGATTTCGAAGAACTCAGGCCGGTTCGGCAGTACCAGCGCCACACCGTCGCCGCGGCGCAACCCGGCGTTGTGCAGTACCGCGGCAACCCGTTGGCTGCGGGCATGCAACTCACCGAACGAGACCGTATCGCCGTCGGCGATGATCAGCGCCGGCGACTCTGCGGTGCTGATCGCGTGATCGGCGATGTTCACCAGGAGACCCCGAGAGATTAAGTAGCCGTCGCGCCGTCGGTCGATGCGGCTGCAGCTGCCTGGCGTCGGGCTTGTTCGGACGGCAACACCTTGTCCTTGAACACCGTCTGGATCAGCTCCTGCACGTCCTTGCTGATCGACGCGAGTGCGACCAGGTCGTTGGAGCTCTGCCAATGCACCCGCATGCCCATCAGCTCCCACGCCCGTTTGAGGTTGGCCTTGGTCGCCAGCAGCGTGGTCATCGGCGCCTGGGCGATGTGGCGGGCGATGGCTTCAACGCGCGCGTCGAGTTGATCGCGCGGAACGACCTCGTTGACCAGCCCGACCTCCAATGCCTTCTTGGCGTCGATGACCTCGGCGAGGTAAAGGTAGTACGCGGCGCGCCGCCAGTTCATGAATACCCATGGCTCGATTGAGCATTCACCCGACGGCATGCCGAAGCCCTGCAGCGGCGGGTAGGAGAAGTAGGCGTCCTCGGAGGCGATCACGATGTCGGTGGTCAGCCCGTAGTGGGTGCCGCCACCGACGCAATAGCCGTGCACCTGCGCGATGGTCGGCTTGGAGAACTCCCACAGGTTCAGGATGGGCTTGACGAACAGGTCGGTCTGCGGCTTCCATGGCGTGCCCATGACCTTGCCTGCCTCGACAAACGCCGGGTAGTCGACGGCGTTATTGCCAATCGCATGCCCCGAGCAGAAACCCTTGCCGTTGGCCTTGAGGATCAACACCTTGATGTCGTAATCACGGTCGGCGTCCAGCAACGCCGCGTCGACTTCTTCGGCCAGCTTCTGGTCCTGGGCATTGGCCTTTTCGGGCCAGTTCAGCGTGATCTTGGCGATGGCCCCTTCTTTTTGGTAGATGATCCGTTCGCGAGTCTCGTTGAGATCCATAAGTGCTTGTCCTTTCGTTATGCCGTAATGACGCCGATTTCGGCGCCGATGTCGTAGGTGGTGCCGATCTGGCCGGTCCATTGCACGGTGCCCGAGGCGCCGGCTTCGATTTCCTGTTCCACCTTTTCGGTGGCAATCACGTAGATCGGTGTGCCCTCCTCGACGTGCTCCCCGGCATCGACAAGGAACCCGGTCAGCTCGGCTTCCGAGACGGCCACCGATACCCGTGGGATGCGAATGACGAAGTCAACCACGGATTTTCGCTTTCTCCAGGGTGCGCTGAACGGCATCGACAATGCGCGCCGCCGACGGATAGACCTGCGCCTCCAGCGCAGCCGCGGCGGGGTTGGGGACGAACCTGGCACCCACCCGCTCGACGGGTGCCGCCAGTTCGCCAAACAGTTCGGACTGCAGGATCGCGGCGATCTCTGCTCCTGGCCCGGCGAATTGGACTGCGTCGTGAATGACCACGGCTCGTCGGGTACGACGTGCGGATTCGACGATCGTCTCGACGTCGAGGGGAACGAGAGTGCGCAGATCGACGACTTCGGCGCTCACACCGCGTTCGGCCAACGTCGCCGCCGCCGCGAGGGCCTCGTGCACACTGCGGCCGTAGCTGATCAAGCTGACGTCGGTGCCGGATCGTTTAATGTCGGCCTGGCCGAGCGGAATTGAGAAACCGGGGTCGACGGGAACGGGTCCCTTTTTGCCTTGCAGACGAATGGTTTCGACGAACAGGCATGGATCCTCGTCGAAGATCGCCGCGGTCAGTAGGCCCTTGCCGTCCCGCGGAGTAGACGGCACGATCACCTTCATCCCCGGGATGTGCATGAACCAGGCCTCCAGGCTCTGCGAATGCGTGGCGCCGGTGGCAAGGCCCGCATACACCTGAGTGCGGATGGTGATCGGCGCGGTGGTGCGGCCGCCGGTCATGAACCGCAGCTTGGCGGCGTTGTTGATCAACTGGTCGGCGGCAATGCCAATGAAATCCATGATCATGATCTCGGCCACCGGTAGCAGCCCGTCGATCGCAGCACCGATCGCCGCCCCGACGATCGCGGCTTCCGAAATCGGGGTGTCCAACACCCGATCGTGGCCGTACTTCGTCGAGAGCCCGGCGGTCGGCCCGGACGCGCCGGGATCGGCGATGTCCTCGCCGAGCAGGAACACTCGGTCATCTGCGTGCAGCGCCTGATCGAGCGCGAGGTTAAGCGCCTCGCGCATCGTCATCTCTTTCTCGTCCATGTCTTTACACCGGGAACCTGATCGGAGCTGCATACACGTCTTGGTCGAGTTCGTCGATCGACGGGGAGTCCGCGCCCATCACGGTTTTCAGCGCCGCCTCCACCGCCGCTGCCGCGTCGCTTTCTATGCTGTCGAGCTCGTCGGGTTCGCAGATGCCGGCATCGGCGAGGTAGTTGCGGAACCGCGGCACCGGATCGGCGTCCATCGCCGCTGCCAGCTGATCTTTGGGGATGTATGGCATCCGGTCACCGAAATAATGACCGCGAAAACGAAATGTCACGCACTCGATGAAGGTTGGGCCATCGCCGGCTCGGGCACGTCGCAGCGCCTCATCGAGCGCGGCGGCAACGGCCAGCGGGTCGTTGCCGTCGACACGCACCCCTGGCATGCCGTAGCCGGCCGCCCGGTCGGCGACGTGTTCGAGCTTCATCGTGTCGCTGGTCGGGGTCATTTCGGCGTAGAGATTGTTCTGGCACACAAAGACGGTCGGCAAATCCCACAGCGCGGCCATGTTGGCCGCTTCATGAAATGAGCCGGTGTTGGTGGCGCCATCGCCGAAGCTGACCACGGTGACGCGGTCGAGGCCCTTGCGCTTGGCGGCCATCGCCAGACCGACCGCCACAGGCGGTCCGGCGCCGACGATCCCGGTCGAAAGCATCACGCCCTTATCGGGTTTGGCGATATGCATGGTGCCGCCCTTACCCCGGCTGGCGCCGACGGTACGGCCCATCATCTCGCCGTAGATCTCCTCCAGCGGGACGCCCTTACCAAGCAGATCGTGCAACCCGCGGTAGGTGGTAACCAACTGGTCGTCGGCGCGCAGCGACACACCCATCGCCGCAGCGATCGCCTCCTGGCCGCGCGACGGCCAGTACACGCACATGAATTCTCCGGTGCCGATGCCCTTTGAGAGCCGGTCGTCGGCAGTCTTCATCAGCACCATCAGCGCATAGATGCGCTTGAGGGTTTCCGGCGGCAGCTCCGTAGTGGCCGTCACTTTGTGTAAGAGCCGATCTGCCGATAGATCTTGGGAATTGGCGGCGTCTCCATGTTGAGCAGCTCCAGCGACGACATCTTGCCGCTGGCACCTAGCTCCCCCAGTCGCTGGACCACCGAGTCGAGATCGTCACAGTCGAGCTCATAGATAGCGATGAATGGGCCTTTGCCGTCGGTCGGCGCGAACCGGCGCGCGGACACGATGCCGTCCACCGAGCAGATCTCCGCCAGATGGGTGTCGTTGTACCACGTGTGGTACTCCGCCTCGCGGTCCGGCGAGACCGGCATCGTCTCCAGATAGATCATCCCCTTGGGCATTACCTCTCCAATCCAGTTGAGCTGCAGTTAGATTGACGCAGCCTCATGCGCCGGACCACGGTTTCACCTTGAGAAAACCTCCGGCGTCGACCCGCAGCTGCTGACCGGTGATGTAGCGGGCGGCGTCAGAGGCCAGGAACAGCACCGCCTCGCTGATGTCCTCGGGTTCCACATAAGGCACCGGCATCGCCTGCACCACCGGGAAAACCGGTTCGGCATCCTCGCGCGTGGGGTTTTTCAAGTCCGGCCGGAACGCCCGGTACATCGGCGCGCTGTGCAGCATGTCGGTGTTGACGTTCGTCGGGTGCACTGCATTCATCCGGATGGAGAACTTGGCCAGCGCCAGGGCAAAATCGTTGACATAGTGCGCCGCGGCTATTTTCGCGAACGCATATCCCGCTCCCCCGGGACCGCCATCGATACCGGTGGTGTTCATCGATGACATGAATGCCGCGTTGGATCCGATCACAATGATCGATGCGCCGGCTTGCAAATGTTTGAGGCTTGAGTGCACAAGGTTGAGCACGCCGACCAGATCGACGTCCACAGCATCGGCGAAGGCCTGCGGCGGCAGGCCCGCGGTCAGCGGACAGATCCCTGCGTTGGCGACCACGATGTCGAGATGACCTAGCTCGGCGACACCCCGATCGATCGCCGCGGAGAGGGCGGCCCGGTCGCGGACATCGGCGATTTCGGTGACGACGCGCTGTCCCTCCTTCTCGACGAGCCGCGCGGTTTCGTCGAGGTCCTCCGGACGGGCCAGCGGGTATTCATTGGTTTCGATGTCTGCACACAAGTCGACCGCGATGATGTCGGCGCCCTCGGCGGCGAGCATTCGGGCATGCGAGCGGCCCTGACCGCGCGCGGCCCCGCTGACCACCGCAACCTTGCCCGTCACTCTGCCCATCGCCGGTCCTTTCTCAGCGCTCCGAATACAGGCGAACCGCCCTGGGGCTCATGACTTTTCACGCGACTACCGGGAAGACCTAACGGGGCGCTGACCCGGCCATCAGTTGGGACCGGACGAGCGTTCGACTCCATCGCATCTCTTCCACGACCCTGCGTCGTTGCAGTACAGGCTGACAAATACCTATAGTATCTATACTACCTAAAATAGAAAAGACACCGAAAAGAGTGGTCGCATGTCAGGCGTGCTCAGTGGCGTCCGGGTCGTCGAGCTGGCTTCGTGGACGTATGTGCCCGCTGCCGGTGTCGCGCTGGCCGACTGGGGCGCCGAGGTCATCAAGGTAGAGAGCATCATTGGTGATCCCGGCCGAGCGCTCGTTGTCGGAGGCTTCACCAGGCAGGCGGCCCGCGCCGACACCGACTTCATCCTTGAGCTGAGCAACCGCGGAAAACGCAGCATCGCACTGGATCTCAAGAGTGAGGCCGGCCGGGAATTCTTCGGCCGACTGCTGGCAGAGGCCGACGTGTTTCTGACCAACTGGCTTCCGGCAGCGTTGGAGCGGGCACGGCTGACGGTCGAGGACATCCGCGGGTTCAACCCGAACATCATCATCGCGCGCGGAACGGGCTTGGGGGTGCGCGGGCCCGACCGCGACCGGGGCGGGTTCGACGCCGCCACGTATTTGGCGCGCGGCGGGGTCGCGTACACGCTGACACCGTTCGGCACCGAAAATCCCGCCGTGCAGGGCCCGGCGTTCGGCGACCTACAAGCGGGGATAACCCTGGCCGGCGGCGTCTGCGCAGCGTTGTTCCACCGCGAGCGCACCGGCGAAGCAACGGTCGTCGATTCGTCGCTACTAGCCCAGGCGATGTGGAGCATCGCACCGTCGATTTGTGTCGCCGACCTGTTCGGCATCGACGGCATACCCGGAGCGCCGCCGGGGTTGGCGATGAATCCCCTGGTCAACCGCTATAAGACCAAGGACGACCGGTGGATCCAGATGGTCTTCCTGCAGCCGGACAAGTTCTGGGCCGGGTTCTGTCAGCGAATCGGGCTACCCGAGCTGGCCACCGACGAACGCTTTGTACCGTCGTCGAATCTGGTCGCCAACGCCGCCGAAGCTACCGCCCTGATCGGCGCCAAGTTCGCCGAGCACGACCTGGAGCACTGGCGGCAAGCACTGGCCGATGAGCCCGGGGTGTGGGCGCCGCTGGCCACCCCGCGAGAGACGCTCAACGACCCGCAGAGCAAACCCAACGGCTACCTGATCACCAACGTCGATGCTCAGGGTGTCGAATACGAAATGGTAGCTGCACCAGTACAGTTCGATGAAACGCCACCCGGACCCGGACGCGCGCCCGAACACGGCCAGCACACCGAAGAGGTTCTGCTCGAGCTCGGCTTCGACTGGGACGACATCGCCAAGGCCAAAGATAGCGGGGCGATCCTGTAGCCTGCCCCTCGAATGCGATCTGGTAGAGGGGAATCTCATGACTGCGGGCGTCGAGCAGCTGGAGTTTCAAGCCGAGGCACGGCAACTGCTGGACCTGATGGTCCACTCGGTCTACTCCGACAAAGATTCATTTTTGCGGGAGTTGATCTCGAACGCCTCCGATGCGCTGGACAAGCTGCGGATCGAAGCGTTCCGAAACAAGGACCTGCACGTCGACACGTCCGATCTGCATATCGAGATCGAGGCAGACAAGGATGCGCGGACCCTCACCGTTCGCGACAACGGCATTGGCATGACGCGCGCCGAGGTCGTCGATTTGATCGGCACCCTGGCCAAGTCGGGCACCGCCGAGTTGCGCCAGCAATTGCGCGAAGCCCAGAGCGCTAAAAACGCAGCGGTTTCTGAAGAGCTGATCGGCCAGTTCGGTATCGGCTTCTACTCCACGTTCATGGTGGCCGACAAGGTGGAGCTGCTCACGCACAAGGCCGGCGAGAGCGAGGCCACCAAGTGGGAGTCCAGCGGCGACGGCACCTACACCATCGCCACGGTCGACGCTGCGCCCCAGGGAACGTCGGTCACCCTGCACCTCAAGCCGGTCGACGCCGAGGACGCGCTGCACGATTACACCTCGGAGTGGAAAATCAGGACGCTGGTCAAGAAGTACTCCGACTTCATCGCGTGGCCCATCCGGATGGAAGTCGAAAAGCGCATCGCGGCCGCGGAAGAGGGTGGCGACGAGACCGTCACAACAGAGGTCGAGACCCTCAACTCAGGCAAGGCGCTATGGGCCAGGCCCAAAGACGAAGTTTCGGACGAGGAATACAAGGAGTTCTACAAACACATCGCCCACGCGTGGGACGAGCCGCTCGAGGTCATCTCAATGAAGGCCGAGGGCACCTTCGAGTACCAGGCGCTGCTTTTCATCCCGTCGCACGCGCCATTCGACTTATACCAACCAGGCGCGGACATCGGTGTCCAGCTGTACGTCAAGCGCGTCTTCATCATGGGCGATTGTGACGAGCTCATGCCCAGGTATCTGCGCTTCATCAAGGGCGTCGTCGACGCACAAGACCTGTCGCTGAACGTTTCCCGCGAGATCCTGCAACAGGATCGACAGATCAACGCAATCCGGCGTCGTTTGACCAAGAAGGTACTTTCGACAATCAAGGAGCTGCAGTCTGAGCGGCCGGAGGACTACCGCACATTCTGGGGCCAGTTCGGCATGGTTCTCAAAGAGGGCCTGATGCGGGACTTCGACAACCAAGAGACGTTGCTGCAAATCTCCTCGTTCGCCTCGACGCACAGCGACGACGAACTGACCACGCTCGCCGACTACGTGGAACGGATGAAGGACGGTCAGCAGCAGATCTTCTACGCCACCGGCGAGTCACGGCAGCAGATCCTCAACTCACCGCACCTGGAAGCGTTCAAGGCCAAGGGTTACGAGGTGTTGCTGCTCACCGACGCCGTCGACGAGATCTGGCTGGGGTCGGTGACCGAGTTCGATGGCAAGCCACTGCAGTCGGTGGCCAAGGGCGAGGTGGATCTCGACACCGAAGAGGAGAAGACGGCCCACGAGGCCGAGCGCAAGGAGCGAGAGAAGGATTTTGCCGACCTGCTCACGTGGCTGAAGGAAACCCTGAGCGAGCACGTCAAGGAGGTGCGGCTGTCCACTCGGCTGACCGAGTCGCCGGCCTGTCTGATCACCGACGCCTTCGGCATCACCCCGACCCTCGCCCGCATGTACCGGGCTTCCGGCCAGGACGTTCCGGTCGAGAAGCGAACGTTGGAACTCAACCCGACCCATGCACTTGTCACCGGACTGCAGCAGGCGCATAAAGACCGCGCCGACGACGCTGAGGAACTTTCCAAGGTTGCGGAAACCGCCGAATTGCTCTACGGCACAGCGCTTCTGGCTGAAGGCGGCACACCTGAGGATCCGGCTCGGTTCGCTGACTTGCTCGCACAGCGGTTGGCGCGCACGGTATAGACGGCTTAGTTGCCGTGCCGCACCTGGCTGAAGGGCACACCACGGTCGGCGGCGTACTCGCGGGGGAAGTTCAGCACCCGTTCGCCAATGACGTTGCGGGCCAACTCGCTGGTGCCACCCCCAATGCAGACCGATTGGCGGGATAGGTATCGCAACCCGGTCTGCAGACCCTCCCCCTCTGCGCCGACGACTCCGGCGGTTCCAGTGATTGCCAGCCCGGTGTCCATCTCCAGGGTGACCGTCTCGGCATGGAAGAGCCGGAGAATGGTTCCCGCGGCAGGCGGCAGTATGCCGTCGCGGACGCTGCGGTAAATGTGGTCGCCCAGTTGGTCGCTGACCGCTCGGTGCACTAATGCTCGTCCGGCTAGCTGCCGGACCCGCTCGTTGTCGGCCTGCCCGATCGTCTCGGCCAGCCGCACATAATTCACCGGTGTCGACCGGCCGCCTTCGCTGCCGCTACCGCTGGCGAATTCCGAACTCCCGCCCACCGCGCGGCGCTCGTGGTAGAGCTGGCGTGAGGCGACCGTCCACCCACCGTTGACCTCGCCGACGACGGCGTCGTCGCCGACGTCCACATCATCGAAGAACTCCTCGCAGAACTCGGTCGACCCGTTCAGCTGAGTGATGCGCCGCAACGTGATTCCCGGATGTTTGATCGGAACCAAGAACATCGTCAGGCCATCGTGCTTTGGCACATCCCAATCGGTGCGGGCCAGGCACAGGCCATAGTCGGCGGCGAATGCGCTGGTGCTCCATGTCTTTGCGCCGTTGAGCACCCAGCGGTCGCCATCCCGCTCCGCCCGGGTGATCACGCCGGCGAGATCCGATCCGCCGCTGGGCTCCGACAACAACTGAACCAGCACCTCATCACCGCGCAGCGCCGCGGCGATGTGCTGACGCTTTTGTTCTTCGCTACCCGTGTCGAGCAGCGTCGCACAGCAGATGGTGAACGTGGGCGTGTTGAGGATCAGCGGCATCTCATAGCTGAGGCTCTCCTCGTCGAACGCCTGCTGGTACTCGTAGTCCAGCCCGAGGCCGCCGTACTCGCGAGGAAAGCAGATTCCGGCGAATCCGACGTCATACAAACGCTTTTGCAGCTCGCGAGCCCGCTGCCAACAGCGGTCCTCATCGCGATGGGCGGCCGGCGGATGCGCGGGGTCGATCGGCGGCATGTTCTCAGCCAGCCAGACTCTCGCCCGGGCGCAGAAGTGTTCGATGCTTTCGACGTCCGCTGATGTCGTCTGGGCCTCGGTCATCAGGCCGACCTGGAACCTTCCTGCCACTGGTACACCCGCAGGTTGTGCTCTTCGGGCGTGCCGAACATCGACCGGTACAGGGCAACCCGCCGCAAGTACAGATGCAGATCGTGTTCCCAGGTGACCCCGATTCCACCGTGCATCTGCACACAGCCCTGGACGATTTCGGGTGACATTTCCCCGACATACGACTTCGCGATACTGGCTGACAACCCGGCGTCGGGCGAACGGGCGGAGACGGCGGCCACCGCTGCGGCCGTCGTCGCCCGGCATGCCTCCAACCACATCTTCATATCTGCGAAGTGGTGCTTGAGTGCTTGATAGGACGCCAGCGGGCGGCCAAAGGTGTGCCGGTCCAACGCCCAAGCGACGGTGAAGTCGAAAACTGTTTGCAGAATGCCGATTACCTCGGCGCACTGCAGCACCTGCGCGACCTGGCTCTGACGGTCGATAAGTTCGGCGGTCTCCGCGGCGCTGCCGACGGCCGCGCTGCGCTCGACTTCCACACCGTCGAAATGCACGCGGGCGTATTGCTTGACCAGATCGACCGACTGCTGCGGCTCGATCTGCACGCCGGAGGCGTCGGTGGGCACCAGAAACTGACGCACACCGTGGTCACCTCGCGCCACGACAAGCAGCAAGCCGCTCTGGGCTCCCGCCTCCACACGATCTTTGACACCGTCGATGCGGTAACCCGAATCAGTCTCGGTGAAGGTCACCGACGCCTGATGGGGTGCCCAGCCGTGGCCCGGCTCGTAGACGGCCCACGAGGCCACCGTTTCACCCGAGATGAGCGACTCGATAGCGGCCGCATGCGCCTGCCGCTCAGCGCAGTCCACCAGCCCCGCGAGCACCGTGCTGACCGGGTACAGCGGCCCCGGCGCTACCGTCTTTCCGAGTTGTTCGGCGACCATCGCCAGATCGGCGAAGCCATCGTCCGAGACGCTGCCGCCGCCTAGTTCCTCGGGGACCAACAACCCCGTCCAACCCAGCTCAGCGGCCCGCTGCCACCAGGACTGGTCGAATGAAACGCCCGCCGCGTGCAGGTCCCGCACCCGGCTCAGCGGAACCTCTTTTTGGAGAAAAGCTTGGGTCGTGGAGGCGAAGAGTATCTTTTCGGGGGAATCGACGGCGGCGGTCATGATGTTGGCTGGACCTTCCATGGCCTTTCGTGCGATTCGATCCCAGTCGGAGCTCACTGGTGCCTCCGATGGTAGCAATGAGCAATACCGTAAGAGATACCGGAGTTCAGTCGATAATGACGTCGAGAAGCTGTAGTCGCCGTGGCTGAGGCTGGCAAAGAGCCGAAGGATTCCGCCGAGGCGAAGGCCGACGCGATCGCCTTGGCCGAGCAAGCCGAGGCCGAAGCCGCTGAGGCAGAAGCACTGGCGGCCGCGGCGCGGGCCCGCGCGCGGGCCATCAAATTGCGGCGCGAGGCGCAGG
>NZ_JBAUZA010000323.1:0-3726 GCF_049585075.1 Mycobacterium sp. | reverse complement strand
CAGCTGACCGGCCCGGCGCGAGGCCGGGTGTTGATCGGCGCCATGGCCGCCGGTGCTGCGGCGGCTGCCGCGCACACCGCCACTCATACTTCCGATCACGCGCACGCCCAGACGGTGCTCGCGGCCGACGCGGCCACCATGAACGGCGGTGTCATCAGCACGTCGTCGCGCGGTATGCAGATGGTCACCGTGCAGCCCGCCGCGAACGTCGCGGTACACAACGCGGAGCTGGCCAAAGGCGTCGCGTTCGCGCAGGAGCGCGCCCAGCGCGAGGCCCGGCTGCAGCAGCCACTGTTCGTGATGCCGACCAAGGGCATATTCACGTCGGGTTTCGGGTATCGCTGGGGTGTGCTGCACGCCGGTATCGATCTCGCGAACTCGATTGGCACCCCGATTAGGGCGGTATCCGATGGGGTTGTCATCGACGCGGGCCCGACCGCCGGCTACGGAATGTGGGTCAAACTGCGCCACGCGGACGGCACGGTCACGCTATACGGTCACGTCAACACGACGATGGTCAGCGTGGGCGAACGCGTGATGGCGGGCGACCAGATCGCCACCATGGGCAATCGTGGCAATTCCACGGGTCCCCATCTGCATTTCGAGGTGCTGTTGGGTGGCACCCAGCGAATCGACCCGGTGCCGTGGCTCGCCAAACGTGGCCTGTCAGTCGGCACCTTCGCCGGTTGACCGGTGACTGGTCCGAATTACCCCACCCCAAGCGATCAACCGCCCACCCAGCCGCCGAGCGGGCCCATGCGTGTCGACAGCGATCCCCCGAGTGCGCCCCAAACCCGGATTATCCGGCGAGCGCCGACCGGGCCGCTGCCGCAGCTCGCAGGCGATCCCCACACCACCTACATCCCGCGCCAACCACCGCCGCCCCGCTACGCTGCCCCGAGCCAGCGGCCGGGCATGCGGTCCGGTGAACCCAGCAGCGCAACGGCGGTCGCCGCCTCGGCTGTCACCATCGTCAGTGGCTGGTCGACCTCGGTGGTGGCAACCGACCTGATCGCCGGCTGGTGGAAATCCGACCGCCTGTTCTGCGTCGCAGTGGCGTTTCTCGCGCTGGTGTTCGCCCTGGCGACGATCTCCGGTGTGATCCAGCTACTGCTGCGGCGGTCGCTCGGCCGCTACCTGATCGTGGCCGGCGCCGTGATCGCGCTACTTACGTACGGGGGCGTATTCATCGCCGGCGCGCGTGTTGCCTGGATCGTGCACCTGCTGCCCTTGCTACCGATTTCCAGCGCGGTGCTCGCGCTGCTCCCCCGCACCAAGGACTGGTTGCTGGACGACTGAGCGCCGTTCGCTAGAGCTTGCTCACGGGGGCGTGATTGTGCATCAGCTTGACCCGGCCTGAGCTGCCGAAGTCGATCAGCGACATCGCCGATTCGCCAACGCCGGAAACCTCTTCCACCCGGCCCAGCCCGTACTTGTCGTGGGTCACCCGGTCACCGGGTTCGAGCACCAATAGCGGGCGTTTGCTCGCCGATGCACGAGCCGGCGACGGACGCGGCGAGCCGAATCGCCCGGCGCCGCTGACCGGCGCGCTGAACGACGGCGTGGGGTCGAGGCGTCGCCAATCGATGAGTTCCTGCGGGATTTCCCGCAGGAACCGCGACTCCGGGTTGAGCATCGGCTGTCCCCACGACGACCGCACTTTGGCCCGGCTGACATAAAGCCGCTGACGGGCCCGGGTGATCCCGACGTAGGCCAGCCGCCGCTCTTCGGACAGCTCGGTGGGATCGCCCAATGCCCGCATGTGCGGGAACATGCCGTCTTCCCAGCCGGTCACGAACACCACCGGGAATTCCAACCCCTTCGCGGTGTGCAACGTCATCAGTGTGACCACACCGGCGCTGTGCTCGGGGATTTCGTCGGCGTCGGCGACCAGCGACACCCGCTCCAGGAATTGAGCCAGCACACCGGTGTCCGGCACATCTTCATCGTCGGGCGTGCCAATAGTGTCGTCGAGCGCCTCGGCGTTCTCCAGGTCGGTGGCGAATTCGTGTGCGACGCTGACGAGTTCGTTGAGGTTGTCCAGCCTGGCGAGGTCTTGCGGGTCGGAGGAGGATTCCAACTCTGCGCGGTATCCTGTGCGGTCCAACACCGCCTCGATCAACTCCCCGAGGTCGCCGTCAAGGCGACCCCGCAGATCGTCGAGCATCTCGACGAAACCCGCAATCGCCTTGGCAGAGCGGGTGTTAAGCATCGGCACCTTGCCTTCGGCGGCGGCGTCGAGCGCGTCGGCGAAGCTGGAACCGGTGTTCTCGGCATAGACCGCCACGCATGCCTCGGCCCGATCACCGATACCGCGCCGCGGCGTGTTGAGAATGCGTCGCATGCTGACCGCGTCGCCCGGATTGTCCAGCACCCGAAGGTAGGCGACGATGTCGCGGATCTCTCTGCGCTCGTAAAACCGCACGCCGCCAACGACTTTGTACGGGATGCCGGCGCGAATGAACACTTCTTCCAACGACCGCGACGAGTTGTTGGTGCGGTAGAAGACCGCGACGTCGTTGTAGGTGAGATCGCCGTCGGCGACCAGCGCGTCGACCTCCTCGGCGACGAACCTCGCCTCGTCGTGTTCGTTGTCGGCGACGTAGCCGACGATCAGCTCGCCTTCACCCGCGTCGGTCCACAGCCGCTTCTCGCGGCGTCCCGAATTGCGCGCGATCACCGAGTTGGCCGCCGACAGGATGTTCTGCGTGGAGCGGTAATTCTGTTCGAGCAGGATCGTCGTCGCGTTGGGGTAGTCGCGCTCGAAGTCTTCGATATTGCGAATCGTGGCGCCGCGGAACGCATAGATCGATTGGTCGGCGTCGCCGACCACGCACAGCTCTGCCTGCGGCACGGCATCGGGGTCGTCGGCGGCGTCGCGCCCATTGTGTCCGACGAGCTCGCGCACCAGCACGTACTGGGCATGGTTGGTGTCCTGATACTCGTCGACCAGGATGTGCCGGAACCGCCGGCGGTAGTGCTGAGCGATCTGTGGGAAGGCCTGCAGCACGGCGACGGTCTCGCCGATGAGGTCGTCGAAGTCGAGTGCGTTGGCCGTCCGCAGCCGGTGCTGGTATTCGGCGAAGACGGCGGCTACCGTGCGGGACAAGTCGTCGGCGTGGTCAGGCTGATCGGGATCGGACAGGTTGGCCATCGCCTGCTGCGGGTCGATCAGCTCGTTCTTCAGGTTGGAGATGGCGTTGGCCAGCAGCCGCGGCGAGTAGCGCTTGATGTCAAGGCCCATGTCCTTGGCGATCATCTGCAGCAGCCGCCGCGAATCGTCGGCGTCGTAGATGGAGAAGTTGGAGTTGAGGCCGGCGATCAGCGACGCCTGGTTGCGCAGGATCCGCACGCAGGTGGAGTGAAATGTCGACACCCACATCCAGCGTGCTCGCGGACCGACCAGCGCCACCACCCGTTCCCGCATCTCGGCGGCGGCCTTATTGGTGAACGTGATGGCCAGCACCTGACCCGGGCCGACGTCGCGGGCGGCCAACAGGTATGCGATACGCCGGGTCAGCACGGCCGTCTTGCCGGAGCCCGCGCCGGCAACAATCAGTAGTGGCGTGCCCTCATGCAGCACTGCCTGGCGTTGTTGCGGGTTGAGTCCGTCGAGCAACTGGTCTGCTCCGGCCTCAGTTACGTGCAAGGTCATGTCTGTTTTAACTTACCGCTGTTCGCCGACACCTTTGCGCTGGCGGGCCTTCAAGTGGCACACTCATTTCG
>NZ_JBAUZA010000322.1:0-2452 GCF_049585075.1 Mycobacterium sp. | reverse complement strand
CCACATGGTCGTAGGCACCGACCCAGGCCCACAGCTCGATCGGCTCAGCGCCGTCGACGGCGAAGCACGCTTCCAGATCCGATCGGATCCTGGCCCGCGGGCGCCACAGCTGCGACGCCGGCGGCGGTAGTTTCGGCAGCACGTGGGCACGCACCCAGCTGCCGGCCCGCTCGGGGTCGAACTCGGTAGAAATTGCGTAGTATTCGCGGCCGTCCTCGGCGACCACCCCGATCGAGATCAGCTCGATGGTGCGGCCGTCATCGATGAACTCTGTGTCGTAGAAATAGCGCACGGCTTCAACCCGACGATGCAGGCCGGGACGGCCTGTATGGGAGAAACAACATCAGGCTTACGCCCAGGCGCCGGTCACGTCACGCCGGCACTGCTGGCGACGGGCTGCGGCGGGTGGACCGGCGGTGGCGCCGGATGGACTTCACGGTCCAGCAGCGCGTCGACCGCGCGGTGATCGACGCGGCGCGGCGTACCGGCGATCGTGTACTGCACCAACAGCTTGGCCCGCACAACGGGGCGGCGCAGGGTTCGTTCACGTTGCAGCGCCCGCGACATCTTGTCCAGCTGGCTCATGTAAAACCAACGGGCCCAAGGGGCTTGCGGGCGGGAGAGCCGGACGGCCCCGATGAAAAGCAGCGGGACGAAGAACATGCCGATCAGGCCGGTCCACACCTTGCCCTTGAGCACGACCAGCACCGCCAGCGGCAACGTCAGCACGATCGCGAAGACCACGCCGGCGCGTAACAGCACGGAGTTGGTGGTGTCGTGCCACAGGCTGACGAAGAACAAAA
Source organism: Mycobacterium sp. (assembly GCF_049585075.1). GTDB lineage: Bacteria > Actinomycetota > Actinomycetes > Mycobacteriales > Mycobacteriaceae > Mycobacterium. The sequence continues at coordinate 1,649 of NZ_JBAUZA010000322.1, read as the reverse complement.
ACGGGTGCAGTCCCAGCACAAGCAGTCCTCCGACCGCCACTGCGGCGAACACTGCGTCGACCGACGTCCGCCCGTCTTCCTCCCAATAGACGTCGGACAGGTGCAGGATCAGCGCGTACTCATCGAGCACCAGCGCGGCTCCGATGCCGAAGACGATGGCGATCGCGGTGTCTTCGAGCTGATTTCCGGTGACCGATAGAGCCACCAACGCCACCCCGGAACCCATCACCAGCAGCACCCCGACCACCACGTGGTGGACGTGCTTGGTCCCGATCTGAAGATTGCGTGGCTCCCACCACCGAGGCGGCCTGCCAGCTGCGGCGCGACTGCGGATCGAGCGCACCACGGAGCGCGCCACGAAAAAGGTGAGGATGAAGGCGATCAGACAGCACAGCAACGGCAGTCGACCGCGACCGACGATGTCGTCTTGGAACCAACGGAGCACCTTAGAAAAGGTACGCCCACTTCGCGAAAACGGCCCTCCGCGGCACCGATTGACACACCCGCACCGATAGGCTGTTCAGCGATATGAGTACACGGCAGTCGCCCGACGTGGGCAGTTTGCGCGGGCGGGAAGCCACACTGCGGCCGGGTGTCTGGCGAAACGCCTGGTGGGCGTTACTCCAGCTGGTGGCCTTGGCCGCACTGGGCTACGCAGGCTGGCGGCTCGTCGGTCACCTTCCCTACCGCATCGACATCGACGTCTACCGGATGGGCGGCCAAGCATGGCTGGATAACCGTCCGCTCTACAACGATGGTGCGCTATTTCACACGCCGATCGGCTTGAACCTGCCGTTCACCTATCCGCCGCTCGCCGCGATCGTGTTTTGCCCCTTCGCGTGGTTGGGTCTGCCGGCCGCCAGCGTGACGATCACGCTGATCACGTTGGCGCTGCTGCTGGTCTCCACGATGATCGTGCTGACCCGGCTCGACGTGTGGAGCGCTGCTCGGACGGTGCCCGGGCCGGCGTGGTGGCGACGCTGGTGGTTGGCGGCGCTGATCGTCGCGGCGGCAGCGATCTGGCTGGAGCCGATCAAGTCGAACTTCGCCTTCGGACAGATCAACGTCGTGCTGATGACGTTGGTGATCGCCGACTGTGGGCCGCGCCGTACCCCTTGGCCGCGTGGGCTGCTGCTGGGACTGGGCATCGCGCTCAAACTGACCCCGGCGGTGTTCCTGCTGTATTTCCTGCTGCGACGCGATAAGCGCGCGATGTTCGCCTCGATCGCGTCCTTTGTGGGTGCCACGCTGGCCGGGTTTGCACTGGCCTGGAGCGACTCCTTGCAGTACTGGAGTGACACCGTCCGCAAGACCGATCGGATCGGAGCGGCGAGCCTGAACACCAACCAGAATATCGCCGGGGCGCTGGCGCGGCTGGGGCTCAACGATCACCAACGCTTCCTGCCCTGGGTGGCCGCCTGCCTGCTCGTCCTGGCCCTGACGGTGTGGGCGACGCGACGGGTGTTGCGCGCCGGCGAACCGACCCTGGCGGTGATCTGTGTTGCGCTGTTCGGGCTAACGGTTTCGCCGGTGTCCTGGTCGCACCACTGGGTGTGGATGTTGCCGACGGTGGTGGTGACGGCAGTGCTGGCGTGGCGGCGACGCAAGGCCGCGCTGGCCGCGGTCAGCGCGGCGGGGGTGGCGGTGAT
>NZ_JBAUZA010000321.1:0-1955 GCF_049585075.1 Mycobacterium sp. | reverse complement strand
GGGCAAGCTGCGCGACTTGAGCTGGATTCCGGCAAACGACGCCGAGGTCACCCCGGTGGCGGCCAACAGCGACGACGGTCGAAGCGTCATCCGGCATTCGACCGCCCATGTGTTGGCCCAGGCCGTCCAAGAGATGTTCCCCAACGCCAAGCTCGGCATCGGGCCGCCGATTACCGACGGATTCTATTACGACTTCGACGTGGCGGATCCCTTCACGCCGGAGGATCTGGAGGCGCTGGAAAAGCGGATGCGTCAGATCCTCAAGGAGGGGCAGCTGTTCTCCCGACGGGTCTACGAATCCAAGGAGCAGGCCCGCCAAGAGCTGGCCAAGGAGCCCTACAAGCTCGAACTCGTCGACGACAAGTCCGGGGACCCCGATGTCATGGAAGTCGGCGGCGACGAGCTCACCGCGTACGACAACCTCAATCCCCGCACCCGGGAACGGGTTTGGGGCGATTTGTGCCGCGGACCGCACATCCCCACCACGAAGCACATCCCGGCGTTCAAGCTGACCAGAAGTTCTGCCGCGTACTGGCGGGGCGATCAGAACAACGCCAGCCTGCAGCGCATCTACGGCACCGCATGGGAGTCGGCCGAAGCGCTCGACCGCCATCTGCAGCTGGTCGAAGAAGCTCAGCGCCGCGATCACCGCAAGCTGGGCGTCGAGCTGGACTTGTTCAGCTTTCCCGACGAAATCGGTTCTGGACTACCGGTTTTCCACCCCAAAGGCGGCGTCGTGCGCCGAGAGCTGGAGGAGTACTCACGACGCAAGCACATCGAGGCAGGCTACGAATTCGTCAACACCCCGCACATCACCAAGGCGCAACTGTTCCACACCTCGGGACACTTGGACTGGTACGCCGACGGAATGTTCCCGCCGATGCACCTCGATGCGGAACTGGGCGACGACGGGACCGTGCGTAAGCCGGGGCAGGATTACTACCTCAAGCCGATGAACTGCCCGATGCACACGCTGATCTTCCGGTCGCGGGGACGGTCGTATCGCGAGCTTCCGTTGCGGCTCTTCGAGTTCGGCACCGTCTACCGCTACGAGAAGTCCGGTGTGGTGCACGGGCTGACCCGGGCCCGCGGGTTCACCATGGACGATTCGCACATCTTCTGCAGCCGCGAGCAACTCCACGACGAGCTGGCGTCGCTGTTGCGGTTCGTGCTCGATCTGCTGGCCGACTACGGGTTGGAGGACTTCTACCTGGAGCTGTCCACTAAGGACCCGGACAAGTTCGTCGGCTCCGACGAGCTGTGGGAGGAAGCCACCAACTCGCTGGCAGTAGTGGCTGAGGAATCCGGACTGGAATTGGTGCCCGACCCAGGCGGTGCGGCGTTTTACGGCCCGAAGATCTCCGTGCAGGCCCGCGACGCGCTGGGCCGCAGCTGGCAGATGTCGACCATCCAGGTCGACTTCAACTTCCCGGAGCGTTTCGAGCTGGAATACACCGCCGCCGACGGTTCGCGGCAGCGCCCGGTGATGATCCACCGCGCGCTGTTCGGCTCGATCGAGCGGTTCTTCGGCATCCTCACCGAGCACTACGCCGGCGCATTTCCCGCATGGCTGGCGCCCGTTCAGGTTGTCGGCATCCCGGTGGCGGATGGCCATGTGCGGTATCTGGAAGACGTTGCCGCGCAGCTGAAGTCGCATGGTGTCCGGGTCGAGGTGGATTCCAGCGACGATCGGATGGCCAAGAAGATCGTTAACCACACCAATCAAAAGGTGCCGTTCATGCTGCTGGCCGGGGATCGCGACGTCGAGGGCGGCGCGGTGAGTTTCCGGTTCAGCGACCGCACCCAGATCAACGGGGTACCACGCGACGATGCGGTCGCCGCGATTGTCAAGTGGATTGCTGAGCGTGAAAACGCCGCTCCCACAGCGGATTTGGTCAAGGTGAGCAACCGTTGCTGATGACGACGCGATCGTGGACAGAGGCGTCGGTGAGGTC
>NZ_JBAUZA010000320.1:0-3435 GCF_049585075.1 Mycobacterium sp. | reverse complement strand
GTCCTGCTGCAAGGTGGCCCACAATCCGGCGGCATGCAGCTTGGACACGTCGGTTTCCATGGATTCCCGGCTGCCCGATGACACCACCGCTTTGCCCTCGTTGTGGACCTGCAACATCAGCTTGGTGGCGTGCGGCTCGCTGTAGCCAAACAGCTTCTGGAACACATACGTCACGTAGTTCATCAAGTTGACCGGGTCGTCCCACACGATGGTCACCCAGGGAGCGGCGGTGGTCTCGACCGAGTCGGCTTCCCGTTGCCCGGTGGTCCCGGGTTTTGTCGGGGCTGACGCAACCATGGCTTCTAGGATAGCGAGCCACGGCAACGAATCCGATGCCCCAGATACGGTGGGCCGTGTGAACGACTCGGGTTTAGTCGGGCTGCTGACCGACAGATACGAGTTGACGATGCTGGCCGCGGCGCTGCGCGACGGCACCGCCGATCGCCGGACCACCTTTGAGCTGTTCGCCCGCCGGCTGCCCGCGGGGCGACGTTACGGCGTGGTGGCAGGGACGGGCCGGTTCTTGGAGGCCCTGCCCGAATTCAGATTCGACGATGTTGCGTGCGAATCGCTAGCCGACTTTCTCGACCGGGATACGCTGGCCTACCTGCGCGACTTCCGGTTCGGTGGTGATGTCGACGGCTATTCCGAGGGCGAGCTGTATTTCCCTGGCTCGCCGGTGCTTTCGGTCAGCGGCAGCTTCGCTGAATGCGTGGTACTTGAGACGCTGGCCCTGTCAATCTTCAACCACGACAGCGCCGTTGCGTCGGCCGCCGCGCGAATGGTCAGCGCAGCCAAGGGGCGGGCGTTGATCGAGATGGGCTCACGTCGCACCCACGAGCGTGCCGCAGTCGCCGCGGCCCGCGCTGCCTACATCGCCGGCTTCGCCGCGTCATCGAACCTGGAGGCTCGCCGCCGCTATGGGGTTCCGACGGAAGGCACCAGCGCGCACGCGTTCACGCTGCTGCACAGCGGCGCCGACAAGCCCGACGAGCTGGCCGCGTTCACCGCACAGGTCGACGCACTGGGTCCCGGCACCACGCTGCTGGTCGACACCTACGACGTGACGACCGGTGTGGCCAACGCCGTGGCAGCCGCCGGGACTGAGCTTGGCGCGGTGCGCATCGACTCCGGGGAGTTGGGCGTGCTGGCTCGTCAGGTTCGCGAGCAGCTCGACCGGCTGGGGGCGACGCAGACCCGCATCGTGGTTTCGGGCGATCTGGACGAATTTTCAATTGCCGGATTGCGCGCCGAACCGGTGGACAGCTACGGCGTGGGCACCTCGCTGGTTACTGGTTCAGGCGCGCCGACGGCGAACATGATCTACAAGCTGGTCGAAGTGGACGGCATCCCGGTCGAAAAGCGCAGTCCCCGAAAAGAGTCGCACGGCGGCCACAAAGAGGCGCTGCGGCTATGCCGACCGACCGGCACGATCACCGAAGAGATCGTGCATCCCGCGGGGCATCGGCCCCCAACCACTGAACCGTCTCGGGTGTTGACAACTTCACTGATGCGCAACGGAGAGCCAGTGATCGACCTGGATATCGGCGCGGCGCGCGACCTGGTGGCGTCGGGCTTGCGAAGCTTGCCGTGGGAGGGTCTGATGTTGTCGCACGGCGATCCGGCGATCCCCACGATGCAGATTGCCACCCCGCACCCGCACCAGGAGTAACCACGTCCGAAGACTTGGCGGCGTCAGTACCCAACCTGCTGACCACTGCGGTTGCCGCGCTGGGTGGCAGCGAACGCAGCGGCCAACTGGAGATGGCCACCGCGGTTGCCCACGCGTTCGAAGCCGGCGAACACCTGGCGGTGCAGGCTGGAACCGGCACCGGAAAGTCGCTGGCTTACCTGGTTCCTGCGATTGTCCGGGCGGTCTCCGATGAGACGCCTGTCGTGGTGTCCACCGCGACGATCGCCCTGCAGCGCCAACTGGTTAGTCGCGATCTGCCCCAGCTGGTCGACGCGCTGACCGATACGCTACCCCGTGCACCGCGATTCGCGTTGCTCAAAGGCCGTCAGAATTACTTGTGCCTGAACAAGATTCACAACGGCGCCGCCGGGAGTTCGGATGGTGAACCGCAGGACGAGCTTTTCGAGCCGCAGGCAGCCACCGCATTGGGTCGCGACGTGCAACGGCTCACGGCTTGGGCGTCGACGACGGAGTCTGGTGACCGCGACGACCTCAAACCCGGCGTAACCGACCGCTCCTGGTCTCAGGTCAGCGTGTCCGCGCGGGAATGCCTCGGCATGGCGCGCTGCCCGTTCGGCACCGAATGTTTCGCCGAACGCGCACGCGCCACGGCCGGCCAGGCCGACATCGTCGTCACCAACCACGCGCTGCTGGCCATTGACGCTGTCGCCGACTCGGCCGTGCTGCCCGAACACCGGCTACTGGTTGTCGATGAGGCACACGATCTGGTCGACCGCGTCACCGCGGTGGCCACCGGCGAACTGACTGCGACCGCCCTCGGGGTCGCCTCGCGGCGCATCACCAGACTGGTTGAACCGGAATTGATGCAGCGGTGGGAACGGGCCTCGGCCAACTTCACCGCGGCGATCCAGAACGCGACCGGCGGCCGCATCGACCACCTCGATGACGAGCTGGCCACTCACCTCACCGCGCTGCGAGATGCGGCCGGCGCGGCGCGTTCGGCGATTGATACGTCGCCTGGCGACGCCAAGGCCGCGTCGGCGCGCGCCGAGGCCGTCGCCAGCCTCATCGAAATCGCCGACGCCGCATCGCGGATGCTGTCGTCGTTCGCACCGGCGCTCCCCGACCGCACCGATGTGGTGTGGCTTGAGCAGGAAGACAACCACGGCTCGACGCGTGCCGTGCTGCGGGTGGCGCCGCTGTCGGTGGCCGGGCTGCTGCGCGGCCGGTTGTTCGCCAACTCGACGGCGGTGTTGACGTCGGCGACGCTGACTGTCGGCGGCTCCTTCGACGCGATGGCGACCGCTTGGGGCTTGGCCGGCACGCAGGATGACACCGAAACGCGTTGGCGTGGAATCGATGTCGGATCACCGTTCGAGCACACCAAAGCCGGGATACTCTACGTCGCTGCCCATGTGCCCCCACCCGGCCGCGACGGCACCGGCTCGGCCGAGCAGCTGAGTGAGATCGCCGAGCTCGTCACCGCCGCGGGCGGACGAACCCTCGGGCTTTTCTCGTCGATGCGGGCGGCCCGCGCCGCCGCCGAGGCGATGGCAGAACGACTTTCGACACCGGTGTTGTGCCAAGGCGACGACAGCACCGCCGCGCTCGTCGAGCAGTTCGCTGCCGATCCGGCGACATCGTTGTTCGGCACGTTGTCGCTGTGGCAGGGCGTCGACGTGCCCGGGCCGTCGTTGTCGTTGGTCATCATCGACCGCATTCCGTTTCCGCGGCCCGACGATCCGCTGCTGTCCGCCCGGCAACGTGCGGTGGCCGCGCGC
>NZ_JBAUZA010000319.1:0-11281 GCF_049585075.1 Mycobacterium sp. | reverse complement strand
GTGATCGTCGGCAAGACCAACACATGCGAGTTGGGCCAATGGCCGTTCACCAGCGGACCCGGGTTTGGCCACACCCGTAACCCGTGGTCGCGCAAACACACCCCGGGCGGGTCGTCGGGCGGCAGCGCGGCCGCAGTGGCCGCCGGCCTGGTCACCGCCGCGATCGGCTCCGATGGCGCGGGCAGTGTCCGTATCCCGGCGGCCTGGACCCATCTGGTGGGCATAAAACCGCAACGTGGCCGCATCTCGACGTGGCCAGTGCCGGAAGCATTCAACGGCATCACGGTCAACGGCGTGCTGGCCCGTACGGTCGCCGACGCGGCGCTCGTTCTCGATGCGGCGTCCGGCAACGCCGACGGCGATCTGCACAAGCCGCGCCCGGTGAAGGTGTCCGACCATGTAGGTATCGCTCCGGGGCCATTGCGGATCGCGCTGTCCACCGGGTTCCCGTTCACCGGGTTTCCGGCCCGCTTGCATCCAGAGATCAGGGCGGCCCTGGCGGCGGTGGGCGAGCAACTTCGGCTGCTCGGCCACAGCGTGCTTTCGGGCAACCCGGATTACGGCCTGCGGCTGTCGTGGAATTTCTTGTCGCGGTCCACTTCTGGGCTACTCGACTGGGCCGAGAGGCTGGGTGACGATGTCGAGCTGGACACCCGCACGCTGTCGAATATGCGGATGGGGCGGGTGCTCTCGCAGTCGATACTGCGCGCCGCCCGGGCGCATGAAGCTGCCGATCAGCGCCGGGTGGGCTCGATTTTCCGCATCGTCGACGTGGTGGTTGCCCCGACAACTGCGCAGCCGCCGCCGCTGGCGCACGCATTCGACAGGTTGGGCGGATTGGGCACCGACCGCGTGATGATCGCCGCCTGCCCGGTGACATGGCCGTGGAATGTGTTGGGCTGGCCATCGACCAACGTTCCAGCAGGCTTCACCTCCGAAGGCTTGCCGATCGGTGTGCAGCTGATGGGACCGGCCAACAGCGAGCCCCTGCTGATTTCGCTGGCTGCCGAGTTGGAGGCACTCGGCGGCTGGGCGGCCAAACAGCCGCAAGCGTGGTGGAACACCGACACAGACACGCCGCCGGTTTCCAGCGACGCACTAGCTGATAGTTAGCTCAAAAGCCAAGCCGACCAAGCTGTTTGGGGTCCCGTTGCCAATTCTTGGCTACCTTGACGCGCAAGTCGAGGTAGACCTTGGTGCCCAGCAGCTTTTCGATCTGGCCGCGCGCCGCGGTGCCCACTTCTCGCAGCCGGGCGCCGCCCTTCCCTATCACGATGCCCTTCTGGCTGTCTCGCTCTACATAGAGAACCGCGTGCACGTCGATCAGATCGTCACGCCCCTCACGCGGGTTGACCTCGTCGATCACCACTGCCAGCGAATGCGGTAGCTCGTCGCGTACACCCTCCAGAGCGGCTTCCCGGATGAACTCGGCCATCAAAACCTCTTCGGGTTCATCGGTCAGCTCACCGTCGGGGTAATACGCCGGCCCGGCCGGCAGTGCGGCGGCGAACACGTCGGTCAGCACGTCGATCTGCTCACCGCTGACCGCGGAGACGGGGACGATCTCGGCCTCACGGCCGTTGGTGAGTCCGATCAGTTCCCCGATCGCGGCTAACTGCTCGGCCAACTTGTCCTTGGACACCTTGTCGATTTTGGTAACGACGACGACCAATGTCGTTGTGGGCGCGACGGAACCGATCTGTTCGACGATCCACCGGTCTCCCGGACCGATCGCTTCGTCGGCTGGTATGCACAACCCGATCGCGTCGACTTCGGCGTAGGTGTCGCGAACCAAATCGTTGAGCCGCTTACCCAGCAGGGTGCGCGGCCGATGCAGTCCCGGGGTGTCGACCAAGATCATCTGGAAGTCCTCGCGGTGCACGATGCCGCGAATCGTGTGCCGGGTGGTCTGCGGGCGGCTCGAGGTGATCGCCACCTTGGTGCCGACCAGCGCATTAGTCAATGTCGACTTGCCGGTATTGGGTCGCCCTATCAGACAGACGAAGCCGGAATGGAATTCGCTCACTGCACCAGGGCGCCTGCGCCGTCGGTGTCGAGCGGCTCAGCCGTCATCGTTTACCTCCTGACCGTCGGAGTCCGCGCGGCTCAGTAACACCGTCCCGATCCGGACTCGCCCGCGATGGTCCGGGCCGCCCTCGGCATGCAACCGCAGCCCATGTGATACCACCTCGGCGCCGGGCAGTGGGACCCGGCCCAGTTCCAGGGCCAGCAAGCCACCGACCGTGTCGACGTCGAGGTGCTCATCAAATTCGACACCATACAATTCGCCGACGTCTTCGATCGGAAGTCGCGCTGATACCCGAAACCGGTTGTCGCCCAGATCTTCTACGGGCGCGACCTCGGCGGCGTCGTACTCATCGGCGATCTCGCCGACGATCTCTTCCAACACATCCTCGATCGTCACCAACCCGGCGATTGCGCCGTACTCGTCGACCAGCAGCGCCATGTGGTTGCGGTTGCGTTGCATCTCGCGCAGCAAGGCGTCCAGGGGCTTGGAATCCGGTACGAACACCGCGGTGCGCATGACCTCTGCGACGCTGGTGTCCCGGCCGCCAGTAGTCGAGTAATACCTGTGCTGCACAATGTCTTTCAAATACACAACTCCGACGATGTCATCGACGTTCTCGCCAATCACCGGAATGCGGGAATGGCCACTGCGTACCGCCAGCGATATCGCGTGGTCGGCAGATTCGTGGCTTTCGATCCAGATCATCTCGGTGCGCGGCACCATCACCTCGCGGGCTGGTGTATCACCGAGTTCGAATACCGACTGGATCATTCGGCGCTCGTCGGCCGCCACCACTCCGCGCTGTTGTGCCAGGTCGACGACTTCGCGCAATTCGATCTCGGATGCGAACGGTCCATTGCGAAACCCCCGACCCGGGGTCAGCATGTTTCCCAGTACCACCAGCAGTCTGCTGAGCGGGGCCAGTAGGACCGAAATCGTTTGCAGCGGTAGAGCTGCCACCAATGAAATCGTGTAGGCGTTCTGGCGGCCCAACGTGCGCGGACCGACACCCATGACGACGAAACTGATCACCACCATGGTCGCCGCGGCGGCGAACAATCCCCAATCTCGGCTCAGGCTCCGGTAGAAGTAGGCCGCCAGAAACACGGTCGCGCTGATCTCACAGATGATCCGCAGCAGCACCACCAAATTGATGTAACGGGGGCGGTCGGTCATAACCTTGGCCAGCCGACCCGAGCCCGGCCGCTGGTCACGTACTAGTTCGTGTACCCGCGCCAACGACACCGTGCTGAGCGCGGCATCGACAGCGGCGAACAAGCCGCCCAGACCGATCAGCACGATCGCGCCGAGCAGAGCAGACCCATTCAACTGTCGAAACACCTTGAAATCGTCGGACAGCCTCTCATGTGTTCTACCTGTGGCTTTACTGTCAAACCCTACGGCAAAGCCGACATGCTCACTGTGCCTGAGCACGTGGACCAGGAAAGAGAGCGAACTGGATGGCGCCAGTCTCCGCTAACCGCGCTGGGGCGGTGGGGATGGCGGCTGCGTCAGATTAACTTGGGCTCCGTGGGAGGATACCGAATCGTGCAGCACGAGCTGGGTCGGTTTCGTACCGGGCGGCACGTCGAATGCCAGCTTGAGGCTCACCTGAAGACCTGGGTCGAGGCTATTGACGACGCTTCCGAATAGCGGTGGGACCATGAAGTTCGCCGAATACTCACGCCCAGTTCTGTCCTTCAACCTCTGAGCGGCCCACTCGAAAAACTGCGCCTGGGTGCCGACGTTCCTGACCGCCACCGACACGATCTCATACACGCCTTGCGCGCGCTTGTCGGCGAAAGTCCGGGAGCTGTTGACTTCGGTGACAATGAACGCAAACTTTCCGTCAATGACTTCTTGCCCAATCCCAGCCGGTGCCGAGGTGGTTTGACCGAAGTGACATGCCCCGACCACCGTTCCGGCGCCGAGCAACACGAGCAAGGCGGCAAGCCGCCCCAAGCACCCAGAGAACATGCGGCCAACAGTATTAGGTGTTGCTAATGCAGTGTGCTCGACGGCTCGCCGCACTGCTCGCGGATCAACCAACGCACCGCGGCGGGTAGACGCAGCTCGTTGTCGGTGGTCTCCCGGTGGCGCGCATGCGGCCGACCATAACGACTGGCCGCTAGCGAGCAAGTGATCTCGGGAAACGTTCACTAGAAGTTCTCCTAACGCGTGCTGGTCGGCGAAAAGTGCCACTTCGCCAATCTCGTCGTCGTCGGATCAGGCATCGTTACGCCCCGTGAATCGTTGAACTTCGGCCCCCACGCCCGCGTTTGACCTCATTTAGCAGGTCAGCGCACGGCACACGGGCGGCTTAATTCTCGAAATACCTTGATTTGTCCAGCAACCGCTGGTCTCTCTCACTTTGGCGTTCATGGTGGTAGGCGTCGACTTGGTCGGCGACCCACTCTTCGAGCAAGCGCCCCTGCAGGGCGAACATCTCTTTTTCTTCGTCCGGCTCGGCGTGGTCATAGCCCAACAGGTGCAGCACACCGTGGATTGTCAACAACGCCAATTCATGGCCCAGCGTGTGACCGGCGGCCGCGGCCTGCTCGGCGGCGAATGCCGGGCACAACACAATGTCGCCGAGCATCGCCGGTCCGGGCTCCGGGGCGTCGGGACGGCCACCCGGCTCCAGTTCGTCCATCGGGAAGCTCATCACGTCGGTCGGTCCCGGCAAATCCATCCACCGCATGTGCAGATCAGCCATCGCGGCGGTGTCCAATAACACCATCGACAGCTCGGCCGCCGGGTTGACGTCCATGTGGGCGATGACGAACCTTGCGACGCTGATCAATTCGGATTCGGAGACGTCGATGCCAGATTCGTTGGCAACTTCAATACTCACGGCGTTGTCACCGACGGCTGCGGGCGCTCGACGCCCGCCGCGCTGCCCGGTTCATCGTCAGACCCGGCTCTTCGTATCGTGCGTAGGCGTCCACGATTTCGGAGACCAGCCGGTGCCGTACCACGTCGGCGCTAGTCAACTCCGCGACGTGAATGTCGTCGATGCCGTCGAGGATGTCGACGGCGGCTCGTAGTCCAGACCGGTTGCCACCCGGTAAGTCAATCTGCGTAATATCGCCGGTGACAACAACTTTCGAGCCAAATCCGAGTCGGGTGAGAAACATCTTCATCTGCTCCGCGGTGGTGTTCTGCGCCTCGTCGAGGATGATGAACGCATCATTCAGCGTTCTACCCCGCATATAGGCCAGCGGCGCGACCTCAATTATCCCAGACGCCATCAACTTTGGGATCAGTTCGGGATCCATCATGTCGTGCAGCGCATCGTAAAGCGGACGCAGGTAGGGGTCAATCTTCTCGCTCAGCGTGCCGGGCAGAAAGCCAAGCCGCTCACCGGCTTCCACCGCAGGACGGGTCAGGATGATGCGCGTGACCTGTTTGCGCTGCAGTGCGTTGACCGCCTTGGCCATCGCCAGGTAGGTTTTGCCGGTCCCGGCCGGGCCGATGCCGAAGACGATGGTGTGGGCATCGATGGCGTCGACGTAGCGCTTCTGATTGAGGGTTTTGGGCCGAATCGTCTTGCCGCGCCGCGACAAGATGTCCAGTGTCAGCACCTCGGCCGGCGACTCGTTGCCAGTACCGACCAGCATGGCCACACTGTGGCGCACCACCTCAGGGGTCAACGGCTGGCCGCCGGCGACGATCGCGATGAGTTCGGAAATCACCCGTTCGGCGAGCGCTACATCCGCAGGCTCGCCGGAGAGCGTCACTGCGTTGCCACGCACATGCAGATCTGCCGACAGAATGCGCTCGAGTGCGCGCAAGTTTTCGTCAGCGGAACCGAGCAGGCCCACGACGAGGTCGGGCGGAACGTCGATGCTGCTGCGCACCGAAGTTGTCGATGAGTCAGCAGCGCTGGTCTCGCGGGGCGTCACGTGGTTTCTGATGCCTGCTTTCTGCGGTTTATTCAGCGGGTTAGCCTCTCGATTCTACCGCCGGGCGGTTTTTGCAGCGTCGAGATCGACGCCAGTGCGGAAATACGACGAAAAATGCGCGCTAGCGTCAATCTCGACGCGTATGGCGGCCGCTTCACGGCCCGCATCGTCACCGGGCGTCCCACCGCGGCGTTAGCACACCCAGCGCGCCCAGCGCGACCGCGGCAGCCGTCGACGTACGCAGCACCGTCGGGCCCAGCCGGACGGCCACGGCACCGGCGTCGGTCAGCGCGGCGAGTTCGTCGGGAGTGATACCACCTTCCGGCCCTACCACCAATGTCACCGACTTCGCTTGCGCCAGACCAAGATCCGCTAGCTGGCCGGTAGCCGACTCGTGTAGTGCCAGCACGGTGCCTCCCGACGCAACCACGCCGGCGATCCGCTCAGTAAGCGTTGCGGTGGACACCACCCCGTCGACCGACGGGATGTATGCGCGCCGGGATTGCTGCGCTGCGGCCCGAACGACCGCGCGCCAGCGCCGCAAACCCTTTTCGGCGCGGGTCCCCTCCCAACGGGCCACGCAACGCGCGGCCTGCCAGGCCACCAACCCGTCAGCCCCGGCTTCGGTAGCCAACTCGATCGCCAATTCCGAACGCTCGGCCTTGGGCAAGGCCTGTACGACGGTCACCGGCGGCTGTACCGGCGGTACTTGCCAACGGTCAGACACCCTGGCCTGAAGTCCGCCGCGGCTAGCCTGCTCGACTAGGCAACGCGCTAAACCTCCGACACCGTCGCCGAGCAGCAGTTGCTCGCCAGGCCGGATGCGCCGCACGGTAGCGGCGTGGAAGCCCTCGTCGCCCTCGACGACGACCAGCTCGCCCGTGTCGGGCAGCGCGTCAATATAGAACAGCCCGGGCAATTAGCGCCCGGTAAAGGTCTCACGCAGCCGGCTGAACAATCCGCCGTTGGCGGCGGCATGCGTCGACCGGACTTCGGCCACGTCGCGGTTGCGATGGCTCTTGAACTCGCGCAGGAGTTCGGTGTCGCGGTTGTCGAGCCGATCGGGCACCACCACCTCGACGTGCACGTGCAAATCACCGCGGGTACCCGAACGCAGATGCGGCATCCCCTGGCCGCGCCGGGTCGTGACCGAACCGGGCTGGGTCCCCGCGGGGATGGTGATCTCGGTCAGGCCGTCGAGGATCGCGTCCACGGTGACCGTGGTACCCAGGGCCGCGTCGACCATCGGCACCGAGATCGTGCAGTGCAGATCGTCGCCGTCGCGCACGAAGATGTCGTGGGGCTGCTCGTGGACCTCGACGTAGAGGTCACCCGCCGGCCCTCCCCCGGGTCCGACTTCACCTTGTGCAGCCAGCCGCACGCGCATCCCGTCTCCGACGCCGGCGGGGATCTTCACGGTGATATCCCGACGGGCCCGCACCCGTCCGTCGCCGCCGCAGTGGTAGCAGGGATCAAGGATGACTTCGCCGACGCCGCGGCAGGTGGGGCAGGGTCGCGACGTCATCACCTGACCGAGCAGGGAGCGCTGCACGGTCTGCACCTCGCCGTGACCACCACAGGTGTCGCAGGTGACCGGGGCCGAATTGCCGTTGGTGCCGCGGCCCTGACACCGGTCGCACAGCACCGCGGTGTCAACGGTGACATGCTTGCTGACGCCGGTCGCGCATTCGGTCAGGTCCAGCCGCATCCGCAGCAACGAGTCCGAACCGGGACGGACCCGCCCGGTCGGTCCGCGCGAAGTTGAGCTCCCGCCGAAGAACGCCTCAAACACATCACCCAAGCCGCCAAACCCGCCGAAGCCGTTGGCGGCCGATGCCGCGTTCGCCAGCGGGTCGCCGCCCATGTCGACGATGCGTCGCTTCTCCGGATCGGAAAGCACCTCGTAGGCGACGCTGATCTCCTTGAATTTCGCCTGTGCGATCTCATCTGGGTTGATGTCGGGATGCAGCTCACGCGCCAGCTTGCGATACGCGCGTTTGATGTCCGCATCGCTCGCGTTCTGGCTCACGCCGAGCAGACCGTAGTAGTCGCGTGCCACGCCTGACCTTTCTTGTGCCGCGTTATGCGGCTGTCCACAGATTCTGCAACGAGTGCGCGTTCATCGCCCACCCAGCACTTCACCGATATACAAAGCAACCGCAGCGACACTAGCGATAGTTCCCGGATAGTCCATTCGGGTGGGCCCGAGCACACCCATACCTCCGTAGACGGTGTCGGTGGTGCCATAGGCGGTGGAAACCACCGATGTGCCCACCATCTGCTCGGCCTCGGTTTCGTGCCCGATGCGCACGGTCACTTTGCCGGCCTCCTGCTGCGCGGCCAACAGCCGCAACACGACGACCTGCTCCTCGAGAGCTTCCAGGATCGATCGCAGCGAGCCGCCGAAGTCGGCGGTATTGCGGGTCAGGTTGGCGGTGCCGCCCAGCAGCAGCCGTTCCTCGCTGTGCTCGACAAGCGATTCCAGCAGCACCGTCGCCGAGCGTCCGACAGCGTCGCTGAGGCTCTTGGAGTGCCCGCCTCGGCCGTCGAGCTGCGCGGCAAGATCCGCGACAGCCACCGATGCCGCTGAAAGCTTCTTGCCCTCCAGCGCTTGGCCGAGCATCTCGCGCAGCTGGGACAGCTGGTGGTCGTCGATGACATCTCCGAGTTCCACGAGCCGTTGGTCGACCCGGCCGGAGTCGGTGATGACGACCATCAGCAGGCGGGCCGGGGTCACCGCGATCACTTCCAGGTGCCGCACGGTCGACGTCGACAACGTCGGGTACTGCACGATGGCCACCTGGCGGGTCAGCTGCGCGAGCAGCCGTACCGCGCGTCGCAGCACGTCATCGAGGTCGACACCGGACTCCAGAAAGCCTTGGATCGCACGTCGCTCAGCCACCGACAGCGGCTTGACGTCGTCGAGCCGGTCGACGAATTCGCGGTAGCCCTTCTCCGTCGGCACCCGACCGGAGCTGGTGTGCGGCTGGGTGATGTATCCCTCGGCCTCAAGCACGGCCATATCGTTGCGGACGGTGGCCGATGAGACGCCAAGATTATGGCGTTCTACCAGCGACTTCGAGCCGATCGGCTCCTTGGTGGAGACGAAGTCGGCGACGATCGCGTGCAGCACCTCAAAGCGACGCTCGTCGGCAGTTCCCATCCGCATCCGCCTTTCCCATCTGGTCCATTTTACGGTGATCACCAGCCGCAATTGCTTACCGCACCCACAGCCCGTCGGCCGTCGCCGCGGGTTAGCCTCTTCTGGATGATCTTCAAGGGCGTGCGAGACGGCAAGCCGTACCCCGAACATGGCCTCTCCTACCGGGACTGGTCGCTGATTCCGCCGCGGCAAATCCGGCTCGACGAGATGGTCACGACTACGACAGTGCTGGCGCTGGATCGCCTGCTGTCGGAGGACTCCACGTTCTACGGCGATCTGTTCCCACACGCGGTGAAGTGGAAGGGCATCGTCTATCTCGAGGACGGCCTGCACCGCGCGGTGCGGGCGGCACTGCGAAACCGCACCGTGCTGCATGCGCGACTACTCGATTTGGATGCGGTCACTCCCGGTTAGCCCACGCGACGATCGCAAGCGCGGCGAAGCCGGGCGCAGCGGGTCGTCGCACCCGAATGGTCACGTTCTTGCGCCGGCAGGTGTCGAGGTAGGTAAGACCGCCAATAAACGCCTTTGATGGCTTTGAGGAGGAACCCCATGCCACGAATCACCGGAGTATCGGATCGCGACGCCAAACTCGGCACCAAGATCGCCTTCTTTTTCACCAAGCGCCACTTCAAGCAGATGACCGGTGGCGAAACCCCGGCAATGCTGGAGCCGTTGCGGATGTATGCCTATGTTCCCAAGCTCCTCAGTGCAATCGGTCGCCTGGAGCTGGCCGAGTCGAAGATCGACATTCTCAGCCCACGCCATCGCGCGCTCGCGGAATTGAAATCGGCGACGACGGTGAGCTGCGAGTACTGCATCGACCTCGGTTCTCAGATCGCGCGCGGCTGGGGGCTCACCGACGAGGAATTGCTGGCGTTGTCCGACTACCACAACGCAACCTGCTTCTCCGACGTCGACAAGCTGATCCTCGAATACGCGACGGCGATCACCCGCACACCGGTCGAGGTGAGCGACGAGCTATTCGACGCGCTGCGAACACATTTCGACAATGCACAGCTCGTCGCGCTGACCCACATCGTCACACTCGGCAACCTCCGGGGCCGGTTCAACCTGGCGTTGGACATCGGATCGTCCGGTTTCAGCGAGGGAAGGGTATGCGCATTGCCGGACGCCGGTCGACGGTGACCGCAAACGGGGAGCTGGCAACACGATTCCAGGCAGCCCGGCCACACCTGGGCGCCTTGGCCTACCGGATGCTGGGTTCGATCGACGACGCCGAGGATGCCGTGCAGGAGGCCTGGCTACGACTCAGCGGCGGAAGCGCCGAGGAGATAACCAACCTCGACGCCTGGCTGACGACTGTGGTGGCACGGATCTGCCTGAACACCTTGCGCAGCCGCAAGGCGCGCCCCCGCGAAGAACTCGTCGCCCGGGTGCCCGATCCCATCGTCGATGCAGTCGGCGACGTCGACCCCGAACACCAGGCGATGCTGGCCGACTCGGTGGGACTGGCGTTGTTCGTGGTGCTGGACACCTTGCCGCCGGCTGAGCGGCTGGCGTTCGTTCTCCACGACGTGTTCGCGGCGCCGTTCGAACAGATCGCGCCGATCGTCGAGCGGTCCCCAGAGGCCACCCGCAAACTGGCCAGCCGGGCGCGCCGGCGCATCCACGATGCCGCGCCCAATCCCGACACCGACTTGGTGGCTCAGCACGCCGTCGTCGACGCCTTCTTCGCCGCCGGGCGTGCAGGCGACTTCGACCGACTGGTCGCGGTGCTGGACCCCGAAGTGTCCCTGCGCGGCGACTTCGGTCCGGGACCTGCCGGGCTGCGCTCGGTGACCGGGGCATCCGCGGTCGCCGGGCTGGCCCGAACTTACGCGGCGCCCGAACGCGAAGCCCGCCCCGCCGTCGTCAACGGCGCCGCGGGCGCGGTGATCTTTGTCGCCGGCCGGCCCACCGCCATCATGGGATTCGTGGTCCGCGGTGGGCGTATCGCCGCGATTGACGTCCTGGCCGATCCCGAGCGCATCGCGAGGATCGACTTGAGCGCCCTTGCCGGCTAGCCGGTGGCTGCCTGGATCAGCGCCTGCGCGGACTCGGGCGAGATCGTCCAGCCACCTTGATTGACGAACGTGAGGTTCCGGGTGACCGGCGTCGGGAATGTCGGACCCCCGATGGCCACGTCGGCGGTGGCCGCATTTGGGCCGGCCGGCTGGATGT
>NZ_JBAUZA010000318.1:0-10177 GCF_049585075.1 Mycobacterium sp. | reverse complement strand
CTGGGAACTCCGCGGCGACAGCACTTAGCATGGTCGACAGCTAAAACTGGACAGTTTGAACTGTCTAGTTTAGGCTGGCGCTGGTGGATGGGACCAGCGAATCCGCAGGGGCAGCAGCCCGAGACCTGCGAGTGATGTTCAGCCGGCTACGGCGCCAGTTGAGAGAAGTCTCGACCGGAAGTGATCTGACGCCGTCGCAGACCGCAGTACTCACCCGGCTCTGGAAAGAAGGAGCATCCTCGGCCAGCGTGTTGGCTGCCGCCGAGCGGGTGCGGCCGCAGTCGATGGCAACCATACTGGCCGGGCTTGCCCGCCATGATCTGATCCGGCGCGCGCCCGACCCCGACGACGGTCGGCGCCAAGTGATCTCATTGACCGCCGTTGGCCGGCGCCGGGCGGAAAGCGACCGTCAGGTCCGCGAGGAATGGCTGGCCCGTGCCATGCAGGAGCGCTACTCAGAGCGGGAACGCCGCGTCATCCTCGACGCGTTGACCCTGCTCCAGCGCTTGACCGATTAGCGAAGGGAGCTAGGAAATGGAATTGGGAATTCACTTCATCGACTTTCTGCCGGGCAATCCGGCGAATCTGACGCCGGCACTGCTCGCCACCGCCAAGGCCGCCGAAGAGGCCGGGGCGACGATGTTCACCCTGGCGGATCATTTCTTCCAGATGGAAAGTGTTGGGCGCGCAGAGGATCCGTTCCTGGAGGGCTACACGTCGCTGGGCTTTCTGGCGGGCCGGACAACCAGCATCACCCTGGCGATGTTGGTCACCGGAGTCACCTATCGCCACCCAGGGGTGCTGGCCAAGACGGTCACCACGCTCGACGTGCTGTCAGAGGGCAGGGCGGCGTTCGGCATCGGAGCTGCTTGGTATGAGCGCGAGCATGTCGCGCTCGGTGTCCCCTATCCGCCGTTGCGCGAGCGGTTCGAGATGCTCGAAGAGACTCTGCAGATCTGTCTGCAGATGTGGAGCGACGACAATGGGCCCTACCACGGCAAGCACTATCAGCTGGCCGAGACCATCTGCGTCCCCCAGCCGATCCGTCGCCCGCCGATCTTGATAGGCGGTGGCGGCGAGAAGAAGACACTGCGACTGGTCGCACAGTACGCCGACGTCTGGAACAGCACCGATTCCGAGCCCGACGTACTCGAGCACAAGATCGAGGTGTTGACGCGCCATTGCGACACGGTGGGCCGCGACGTCGCTCAGATCCGCAAAACCGTTGGTCTGTTTGCCGATCCATTCGCTGACATTGACGGATATCTCAAGACGCTTGAACGCTACGCCGAACTGGGCATCGAGATGATCAACATAGGTCCGGTGCCGGGCAACCCGGATCCCGCTGGCTTCGTGCAGCGGTTTGGAGAAGAACTCATGCCCAAGGTTGCTGAGATCGGTTGACCGACGGTGGGTCAGATGCCCGATATGATCCCCGCACGCTTTGCTGCATATTCGGTGTCCGAGATGGCACCGCTGGTGCGCAAGTCCTCGAGTTCCTGGAGGCGCAGCGTTGACGGCGTTGCCCACGACGGAGAAGACTGCTGCGGCGGCTGCACAGTTGTGTTGTGTTGCCAGTGCTGAACTGTGGCTCTCGGGCCTTCGCCGAAGTTGAGCAGCCCCAGTCGCAGCAAGAGCAGAAGCACTGTGACGACGCCTCCGATCGGCAGGCCGAGGTAGAAGATCCACATGCCGGGTACGCCGGCTTGGCTCAGCACCACAAACCGCACTATCAGCGATATCGCGAACAGAGCGGCAATCGCGGAGAGCACTACTCTGGAGTTGTTGTTCATCGTCGTATTCCTTTTCGCCATTGGTGATTTGAAACACTCTGCGGCATGAGGCTTACTGGATCCTTAATGGACCGGCGGACATTAGACGGCAACCAGGTCCGGCAGCGCTACATCCAGTTGCTGCGTTTCTGGGGCCGCCGTGAACCGGAGTCGGTCGGTGAGGACGCCCTGTGTCAGCTGGCTTTCGTTATGCCGCAAAGACATTGCCGATCTCGCGCCAGACGGCACGAGATCGGCAATAGTCGGTTAGGCGACGATTCAAGGTCGCCTGGCATAGCGGGTCAAGAACCCGATGGCCGTGATCGTCGCGACGGCGCCAACCACGCCCCACAGCACGACCCCAAACAACAACGACCCGAACAGGAAGTCGTAGGTCATCATGAGGTAAAACGACCAGAGCACACGGTAGAGGCACCAGAGTGCGAGCACTCCACTGCCGATCCCGATGATCAGGCTGCGGTTGCGATCGACGCGGTCGATCTGTTCCTCGATATTGGCGGGCAGGATTTTCATTTCCGGTTTTCCTTTCGTGTTATGGGCAGGTGACGTCGATTTCGAAGGGCTTGGTCACCGGTCCTCCCATTGGGTTGGACAGGTCCGCGCCGCTGGCCGTGCCGGTGATCTTGTAGGAGTTGCCGTCCTTGGTGGCCTTGGCGCTGCCGGTGGTCCCACCGACCCCCAACGCCACGCCGTTGACATTGCCCAACGCAACAGATGTCACCCCGGGCGGATTGGCATCGGTCAACACCGCACCAATGCCCGTGCCGCCGCCTGGGCCGGCGGCCGGCCCACCGATGGCGATGTTCACGGTGCCGGCGGTGCGAGCACAAGCCACCTGACCCTTGACGTTTTGATCCTGGCCGTCGATGACAACCTTGGTGTTCGACGAACTGGCCGCAGCCACCCCACCATTGGGTGTGCTGATCGACTTGCTGCCAGAGCAGCCCGCCAACGCCACACCGAGGATTGCCGCCGCGCTGGCCGTGATCATGATTTCGCGTTGCATCGCTACGCTCCTTTTCTTCATCGTTGATCGTTTTTCATCGCTGATCGCGATGCGTAATACTTTGCGGGATAAGGCTTACTGGATCCTTAATGGACTATTCGGCAGGTAACGCTCACTCCGCGCCGGTCGACATGTCCATGTACATCGACTGGATGCCGACACGCCCCGGCCCGGTAAAGCGGTTGAAGATGAGATTTCCGCCGCCGCCGAACATTCCCGTGCGCAGTCCATAAAGCTGTGGCTCCATGCGCACGCTCTCGTCGCGGTATATCCAGCTGCCGGGCTCCACGTCGATCTGCTCGCCGGGACCGAGCACTTTTTCGAACACGTTGCCGTAGCCGTGTAGCCACACCACGCCCTCAGACTGTGTCGCGGCGAATCGGTCCACGAAAAAGCCGGTTGAGCCGAACATCATGTTCTTAAGGCCTTTCTGCCGGCTGAATCCGTATTCCAGATTGCCTGTCGCCGCGAGGTATTGGTGCTCACGCACCTCGACGGCGGAGCCAGGACGCAGATGCAGCGGGAACACATGGCCAGTACCGTCGCGGGAAAACGCGACCTGCCCCGGGCCGCGCGCCTCGGTCAATAGCAGCTGCATGCCGGCGATCATCCGCTTAAACGCACCCTTGCCTTTGATCCCGATGGCCAGCGCCGGGTCTTTCCACAACACCACATGGTGCTCGAAAAACACTGGCACGCTGCCGTCCAACCAGATGTGCAGCACCGGCACCAACTCTCCGTCGATGCGGTAGTAGACACCCGGCGCGCTGCCGTCCGCGATAGTGGTCGGCAGCAGCTGCGGAGGCTCTGGCCGATAGGAATTTGCTTGGGGTGTGTTGCTGCCGCTGATCTTGGTCATGATGAACTCTTCTCGGTTGTCAGTCCCGGCTTCCCGGCTGTCAACAGAGTCCGTCGAACGGCTTAATAGATCTTAAGTAGCCTGGCCCAGTTGGTGGAGGTTGATCTCGAGCGTGAATTCCTGATCGCCGATGCGGATGACGTCGCCCTCGCGCAGTTCAGCACTGGTGTCGATCCGCTGCCCACCCACCCGGACCCCGTTCGCTGATCCCAGATCGGTGATCACAAGCGTCGCGCCGCTGTCGATGATGACAGCGTGATGACGGCTGACCTTAACGTCGGACAGCGCGATGTCGTTATCGGAACTGCGCCCGATCCGGGTTGCCGTACCGGCCAACGCATACCGATGACCGTCAGCACCGCGCAACGCCGCGGCGACGGGACGGCGAATTGTGGCCGAACCGCTTTGGACGGCGACAGAAGACACCAGGGTGTCTTCGGCGTGGGCTTGAGCGGCGTTGCGCACATCTACAGGTTCCTGGCGCAAAATTTGCTCATAGAGCTGA
Organism: Mycobacterium sp.; assembly: GCF_049585075.1. Classification (GTDB taxonomy): domain Bacteria; phylum Actinomycetota; class Actinomycetes; order Mycobacteriales; family Mycobacteriaceae; genus Mycobacterium. The sequence goes on along the minus strand of NZ_JBAUZA010000318.1, from coordinate 6,014 downwards.
CGTAGCTGGGGCCCGGGGTCAATGCCTAAGTCTTCGGCCAGAGTGGCTTTGAGCCGCAGGTAGGCGTCGAGAGCATCCGATTGGCGGCCTGCCAAATAGTAGGCAGTGATCAGCTGCGCCCACAGCGGCTCGCGGTAGGCATGCTCGGCGATCAGCACCTCCAGCTCCATGATCACGGCTTGTGGTCGACCACAGGCGATTTCAGCCTCAACATGTGCGGTGTGGGCGAGAACTTTTTCCTCATCGAGGGCTGTGGTAAGGGTCTCAACGAATTGGAAGTCGCGCAGGTCCTCCAAGAACGGGCCGCGCCACTGGGCCAGCGCGTCGGCCATGTGCCGGCTCGCCAGTTCGAACTCCGCGGCGGCCGCGGCATGCACGCCGGCGTCCTTGTCGGTGCGAAAACGCCCGAGGTCGTACTGATCCTTACCGATCGTTAGTCGATACCCCGGCGATGCGCTGGCCAATAGTGTCCGATCAATGCCCGCGCTACTCATCAGGCGACGCAAGTTGGAGATGTAGGCGTGCAGGGTGGCTCGCGCTCCTTGCGGTGGCCGCTGATCCCAGGCGGCGCCGATCAGCGTGTCAATGTCCACCGGTCGATTGGCGTTGACCACCAACAGCGCGAGCACAGCGCGTTGTTTCGGCGTGCCCAACGGCACCAACGCGCCGCCGACGGTCATCTGCAACGGGCCCAACACACCGAATTGGACCCCTTGAACTGCACCGCCGTCCGTCGCCTCGTCCGGTCCGGTGCTGAGCGGAGCCTTTGAAGGCTTAGTCATCGACCACCACCATGGCAATAGCACCCGCAAAGGCGCGTCGCGCCCCCAACCCCTCGCTGATCATGACGTTTCCTGCGGCCAAAGAGTAAGTCAGCTAAACAACAGCAGCATAGCTGGCCGTCATCGGTTTGAATTGATCATGCCGCTGAAAGGGCGGGCTTAGGATTTGGCCCATGCCGGTGTCGGTGGGCGAACTGTTCGCGGGATTCACGATCCTGCGGGTGCTGGGCGCCGGCGCCATGGGCACGGTGTATTTGGCGGCCCATCCGCGGTTACCGCGCCAAGACGCGCTGAAGGTGTTGTCGGCGGAGTTGACCGCCGACACCCAATATCGGGAGCGGTTTCTGCGTGAGGCCGATTTGGCGGCCAGCTTGTCGCATCCCAACATCTTGGGCATCCATGACCGCGGCGAATACGAAGAGCAGTTCTGGATTTCCATGGATTACGTGGCCGGCACCGATGCGGGTGGACTTGTGCGCGAGCACTACTCGAGCGGAATGCCCCTCGTTGATGCGTTGGCGATCATCACTGGGGTCGGCTCGGCGTTGGATTATGCGCATCAGCGGGGACTGCTGCACCGCGATGTCAAGCCGGCCAATATCTTGCTGGACTCTCATTCGCAACGAATCTTCCTGGCCGACTTTGGAATAGCTCGCCGCATCGATGACATATCGGGACTGACCCAGACGAACATGGCGGTGGGCACGGTGTCTTATGCGGCGCCCGAGCAATTGAAGGGTGAGTCGCTCGACGGGCGTGCCGACCAGTACGCCTTGGCCTGCACCGCATTTCACCTATTGACAGGCACGCCACCCTATGTCGACTCCAATCCCGCGGTGGTCATCACCAAACATTGCATGGCCCCCCCGCCGTCGCTCGAGCAACGCCGCCCAGACTTGGCTGGGCTGGATCCGGTGCTAGCCAGGGCGATGGCCAAAGCGCCCGCCGATCGGTTTTCCAGCTGTCGAGAATTCGCTACAGCATTGCAGCACCAGCTCGGCCCCCGGCCGGTCCACTTCCACACCCCACCGCCGGTCCAGTCAAGCCGCGTTGCGACAGCCTCCGCGATCGGGCCCGGCGTACCGCGGGTTTCGCGTTCCAAGGCTTGGCTTGCGGCGCTTGTGGTCATCCCGTTGCTCGTCATCGCGGGTGGCATCTTCGCCGGAGTCAAGCTCTTCGGCCACCGCAGCCAGTCAAGTGTCGCGAGCTCGACTCATAGCACCCCGTCGGCCACCACGACCGCCAATGCCCACTCGTTCACTGGCACCTACCGGGCGGATTATGGTCCGGGCACCGATCTCCAAGACAAACCGGTCGCCGGTGCGCCGGCGATGACTGCCAACTGGGGCGTGCGCTCGACGTGCGGCGCGGGCGGTTGTGTGGCGACGGCGTCGTACCTGGGTGGCAGCGGAATCGTGCTGGTCTCGAATTTGGTGTTCGATGATGTGGGCGGCAATTGGGTGGCCGTGGGCCTCGGCTCAACGCAGTGTAATAACGCTCCGTCGGAAGTCTGGGTGGTGTTCACCCTGCAACCACAGCCCGACGGCACTCTGTCAGGCGAAACTACCAGGTCCACCACCAACAGCTGCAGCGCCGGAAAGCGGCGCGTAACCTTCACGCGAACTGGCGATCCCGACGTCGCCAAGGTTCAAGACCCGGCCGCCTTGCCGCCGCGGGCGGCGTCCCCGGCCTCAGCGCTTCACGGCCGCTACCACGAAACGATCACCTACTCGAATGGCAATTCTGCGCCGGGACAAGACGATCTGGCTGTCCGTACCGAGTGTCTTCGCACTGGCGATCGGTGCATGAGCTTATTTCATGCACCCGACGGTGTTGTGCCACTGGTCTTCGGTGGTGGAAAGTGGACCCGCGAGGATGAGGGCACCGTACCGTGCAATCTTGGTGGGACGGCGCATATCAAACTCACTGCGGAATACCCGCTGCCTGACCCGCTGCAGGAACCGATTCCGGTACTCACCGGGACCGGGCAGAATGTAACAACCGAAAGTGCTTGCGCTGGCGGTGATTTCGAAGACAAGTTCGAGCGCACCGGCGATTAGCCGACAAAGATGCCGGGCAAACCGTTAAAGATTCATTCAGAGCCGCGGACTACCGTTCTGTCCATGAACATCACCCACACTCCGACGCGGATCGTTGCCGCGGCATTACTGTCGGGCGGCGTCGCGGTGGCCGGTTTGGTGCTGACCGCAGATACCGCTTCGGCCCAGCCCGGAGACAATTTCTCGGTACCCCACCAATGGTGCCCGGGACAGCCCTTGCCGATGGACGATGTCCATTGGGACACGAATATCTGCCACACCTGGTTCTGGGTTCCCGTCGGCGGCATGGGCAATGTCGGCCAGTTTGTTTGGGATGGAGCTACTCCCCCGCCTCATGGCCCGCCCCCGTGCTACGGAGCCCCCATCTGCCTGCCCGGCCTGTGACTCGCCCGCGGCACGCCGATTACTTGGCCAGCTCGTTGCGCGTGCGGTCTTCGCGAACCGGAACACCGTTACGGCCGGTGACATCCTGGGCGTACAGACCGGTCGCATAGGCCACACCGCCGCCGAGGATGCCAAGCGCGGCACGGTCGATGTGGTCCAAGGTGTCGCTGCTCTTGTGGTAGTTGGGGTCGAACGGTTGATCCGCGGTCCCGCCCCACAGCTTTGCCTCCGCTGCGGATTTCTTGACTTCGGCGCCGGAGAACAACCCGCCCGACGGAATGCCCGCCAACGTGAAGCCGTCATAGTCGGACCGGCCGTCGAACGAGGTATCCCGCGGCGTCTTGCCGGCCGAATTCACGTACGCGGCCAGCGAACGTTCGATTCCGGCCGAGCCCTCAGGCACCACCGGATTGCCCCGCTTGTCCAGCGGCAGCGACTGGTCCCCGTCGTAGGTGAAGTAGCCCGGATTGGGCGACCCAAGCATGTCGAAGTTCAAATACAACGCAATGTCCTTGAGCGCGTTGACATCTAACGACTGGACGTACTTTCGCGACCCGATCAGCCCGAGTTCCTCTGCGCCCCAGAAGCCGAAGCGCACTGCGTTGCGAACGTCCGGTGAGCTGCCCAGCTGCAGTGCGGTCTCCAGGATCGCGGCTACCCCCGACCCATTGTCGTTGATGCCCGGCCCCTCGGGAACGCTGTCGAGGTGCGCACCGGCCATCACCACGTCGCTGGTCAAGCCGGTCTTGGTCTGCGCGATGACGTTGCGGGCTTGGATGGTCTTGGTTTCCGCCGAGAGTTTTACCGTGGCGGGCCCGGAGGCATGACGCAGCGCCGCGCCGTCGGGCTTGGTGACGCTGACCACCGGGATCTTGACGTCGGTCTTCTCGCCCAGAGTGCCGCCCATCTGCTCCTCGACGACGTTGTCGACGATGACCATCGCCACGGCGCCGCGCTGCACGGCGGCGGCCTCCTTCTGGGCGAACGGGCAGGTGCCGCGATCCACCAGCACCACTGCCCCGTTGACCGGCAGGCTTCCGTAGTCGGCGGCATTGCAGGCCGGGCTGTCATCCGGCGCAGTCACCAGCGGACCGGTCACCCCGATGGGTGGGGTTGCAAGGCTGTATTCCAAGGCCCTTGCTTCGACCGTTCTGTCGCCGACGGTCAGCGACCCCGTTTCCGAGTGGAAGACACGGGCTTCGAACTGCACGGTTTGCACGTCAAAACCTTTGTCCCGCAGCTTGCCCGCCACGTAGTCGACGCTGGCCTCATAGCCAGGTGTACCGACCGCCCGGGTGTTGCCGTTGGCGTTGGCGATGTCTTGCAGCTTCTTCAAGTGCGCCATCATCGCGTCGGTGCTGACCCGCCCGCGCAGCGCCGCGGCGAAATCCGGGGCCGATACCCGCTTGAGCGGCTGGACGCTGTCAGACGACGCGCACCCCCCGGACAGCAACGCAATCGCCGCAACGGTTGCAATCCCTGCGAGGAACGGTCTTGATTTGTTAGCCATCGCGACCAGGTTAGACGGCCCCGTTTTCGCCTGAGTCGTCAAGCCGCAGGTACGCATGAATGGTGGTGCCACCCGACGTCGTGTGGGTGCGCAATAAATCGACGGTTGCGTTGACGACGAAAAGCCCGTACGGGCCAAACCCCTTCCCGGCGGGTGGTCGCCGGCCAGCGAGCGGATCTGTCCAAGAGCCCATGTCGCGCGCCTCGCAGACCACGTGCCCGGCCTCGTACCAAAACGCCAATCGGCATGCACTGTCGGCATGGTCGAGGCTGTTGGTCGCCAGCTCGGTGGCGACCAACAGGAGGTCAGCCAGTCGATCCGCGGACATGCCGAGCAACCGGCCATAGCGGTGACCGCACTTGCGGGCGCCGGCCAGATCGGCCGGCTCGTGGACGGTGAACGTCACTGCGGCCGGATTCGTCGCCAGCGGTTGATTGCACTGGTCGAGCGCAGCGTCGAGGGCGTACTCCGGGCTGTGGTTGCGCGATCCGCCCCGACAGATCTGCGGATGCGTGCGGCGGACGTCGGCCAGGACGCTTTCAGCCAGGCAGGATGCGTCGTACGGACACAGACCCGTCACGTTTAAGTCCGCAAACGCGATGTTGGCCAGTGCCTCATGTTGCATACACGCGGAGTGTTCGAACACGCTGCGGCCCGCCCAAAGGGGCTCGGCGACGATGCGGATGTGCTGGCTTGGGTGACGTTGGACGAAGGCGAGCTGGGCAGCGAGGATCCGGCCGGGGTTACGGCCAAATCCCGTGATGTCAGCCATCGTCACCTTCACCGCTGCGTCACCCAACGCGCTACGCAACGACGCCAGCTTTTCGCCCGGCACTGCGACCAAAACCGGCTGCGCCTGGTCCAAACCCTCGGAGATGAACGGCGCCAGCCAATCGACGTATTCGCGCTCCGAGTGATACATCAGCGCGGCGTGGTCAAAGCCAGAAACTTGGGCGTGCGCGGTCAGGGTCATATTGACGGCTCGGTACCTCGCCAGGATTTCGCTGCAGGGTCGCCCCGTAGATTTACCCAAGCGACGCGAAACTAACCGTCTCCGCCGCTCGGCTGGATGATCAAGTCGGCGACAGCGCGCATTCCTGCGGCGTTGGGGTGGAACGGCGTCGGTCGCCATGGCAGCGGCCATCCTGCACCCACCGCCCACGGGTCCGCCGACCACCCGTGATGATCCCGACTGGCTTGCCCGGCGCGCACGAGCTCGCAGCCGGTCGCCTGCGCGGCCGACGCGGTGGCTTCTTCCAGCCGAGCGCAGACGTGACG
>NZ_JBAUZA010000317.1:0-4128 GCF_049585075.1 Mycobacterium sp. | reverse complement strand
CCGGTGAGCTCACCGCGGCCCGGGCGGCCCGGCTGAAGTGGTGGACCACCGAACTGCAGGTCCGTACCGCCGACCGCTGCCTGCAGCTGCATGGCGGCTACGGCTATATGCGCGAGTACCCGGTGTCGCGCGCATTCGTCGACGCCCGCATCCAAACTATCTACGGCGGAACCACCGAGATCATGAAGACGATCATCGCCAAGGATCTCGGCATCTAGAAGGGCGGCGGGTCGTTGCGGGCGGCGATTCGTCTTCGGGCCGCCTCGGCGGCGATGCGGTGCTCGTTGATTCGTCGCTCGGCGGCGATGCGGGCGGTGCGCTCGGCGGCACGGGTCTTTCGGCGGGCTGGCATCATCAGGCCCCGGTTGTCTGTGGGGGCTGAGATGGTGGTCGGCAACCTCAATTCGCCGGTCGGGATGGCTAACGCGGGAAAGAACAGCGCCCCACCGGGTTTGGTGGTGTAGGTGTGCCCGGTCGGGGACGTCCAGACCACGGTGCCATCGGGAAGTTGTCGGTCGTTCCAGCCGCCGATGCCGGTGTAGAAGGTTTTGAGCAGGTGGTGATAGCGGCAGAGCAGTTTGCAATTCGACGGATGGGTGGGCCCCAGCGGGAAGGGGACAGTGTGGTCGATATCGCAGACTTGCGCCGGTTCATCGCAGCCGGGAAATCGACAGGTCACATCCCGCAGCCGCACGAATTCGGCCAACGCCGCCGAAGGCCGATAACCCAGTTCCGGATCGGTCGAGGGCATCACCAGCGGCTTGAGCTTGGCGGTCGCGGCAACCTCACGCACGGCGCTTGCTGATAGCGGCCCGAATCCGGGCAGATAGCCAGGCGTTTGAGACTCACCGGTGATGGTTGCCTGGTCAGCCAAGACGTGGATCAGCACATTCGAGGCCGAGGGTCGCCCGGCTGCTGGGCAGTCCGGCGACCCGCATTGGCAATGCATCACCGACAGCCCGGCGACCAACGCGCCCACGGCGTCGGCGCGACGTTGCTTCTTGGTGCGCGGATCTGCGGCACACACCGTGTCGGCAAGCGCGTCGAGCTTGTGGTCGAACGCCGCACCGTCCGTGGCGTGCAGCTGCGCCCACACCCCGGCCAAACCGGCATCGGTGGCTGCGATGTCGACATAGCGATCTTCGCTGCGCTCTCGTGTCACTCGTTGGCCCGCTGGGTCGAACCGCAATACCCACAAGTCGATGCGTTCGAAAAGCTTGGGCTCCGACAGGCGCATCCACTTGGGCGCATGCCGGGCGATCGCGGCATCCAGCTTGGCGATCGACTCTGCATCCTCGACCAACTCGGTGCGCGACACCACCGCAGCCATCAAACGAAAATCAATCAGCCCTTGGGCAAAGACGTCAGCGGTCCGCGGCAGCCGCTCGCGCAACGCGATCGCATACCGCAACCGCCCGCGGGCCCGGCCCCGGCTGATGCCCAACGCCGCGGCGACCTCGGCGACCACGTTCTCGTGGCCATCGATGGCCCAGTTCTCGCGATCGACATCGTCTTCGGGTGCGCGGCGCGCATACAACTCGCCGATCGCGGCCAGCTCCCGCCCACACATCGCATTCTGTTCGCGCGCGGCAGCCGTGATGGCATCCACCACCCCGGCATCATCCACGCGATCGAACATACATTCGATAATAGGCGGCACTACCGACAAGAGTGCTCGGCTGACCAATCGGTTGTGGATAACTCCGCATGGCACGCGACAGACGCACATTATTTGTCCATTGGTCACTATGCGGCGGACTAGGTCTGCGAATCTTGATCCGTCGAAAGGGCCGCCATGACCGAACACTTGCGTGCTTACAACAGTTTGTGGCAGGTCCGCGGCGACTCGTGGTGCCGGCTGGAGGAAACCGCCGATCGGCTGACACGCCCGGACACCGCGGGAGCGCTGAAAGAAAAATGCGTGAACACGTGCCAGGAATTGTTGGCACGGCTGAGCACATTAGAACCCTATTGGGCCTTCCCCGGCTCACCCCAATTCGCCCGCGTGCAACGAATTTTCGCCGCCGGCAGCTACGACAAGTTCGCGCAAGCAGTTGCCCGAATCAACCGGGCGCTCACCACCGAGTCCTACCGCTCAGGAGACGTGGACAACGCCGGCGCCGACGAGCTGGACATGTTCCCGTCCGATCCGCGCCAGCTCGAGCACCAGCCGGCAACGGAGCGCGACCGCCCGTATTTCGAAGTGCTCGTCGTCGAGAAGATGACCGAAGCCCAGGAACGAGCGCTGCGCAACGAGGTACGCAAATGGCGACGCCCGGACGACGAGTTCGTCTACGAACTCGTGGTGGTGGCCAGCGGGGACGAGGCTCTGATCGCGGCGCGGCTTAACGTCAACCTGCAGGCGGTGGTGGTCCGGCGACGCTTTTCCCATCAATCGACTCGCGACCTCTCCACCCTGTCGCAGTTCGTCGACACCGGCGTATCGCACGACCTGGCCGATCACCTTTCGCCCGAAGAACGCGCGCAGATCCTGGCTACATCGATTGCGAAGTTGCGGCCCGAACTAGACCTGTACCTGATGACCGAAATCGAGGTGGAGGACATCGCCGGGCGCCTGGGGCATTACTTCCGCCGGGTGTTTCACGCTCGGGAAGGCATGCTCGAGCTTCACCTTTCGATTCTGCAGGGCGTGGCAGCGCGCTACCGCACCCCGTTTTTCAGCGCGCTCAAGCAGTACAGTCACCGACCCACGGGTGTCTTTCACGCGCTGCCGATTTCGCAGGGCAAGTCGATCGTCAACTCGCACTGGATCAAAGACATGGTCGGCTTCTACGGCCTGGAAGTATTCATGGCCGAGACCTCGGCGACGTGCGGCGGCCTTGACTCATTGTTGGAGCCCACCGGTCCGCTGCGTGAATCTCAACAGCTCGCCGCGGAAACCTACGGGTCGCGCCACACTTACTTTGTCACCAACGGAACATCGACGGCCAACAAAATCGTCACCCAGGCGTTAGTGGCACCCGGCGACATCGTGCTGCTGGACCGCAACTGCCACCAGTCACACCACTACGGAATGATGCTGGCGGGCGCGAATGTCGTTTATTTGGAAGCCTATCCGCTAAACGACTACTCGATGTACGGCGCAGTGCCGCTGCGCGAGATCAAGTCAAAGTTGTTGGCGCTCAAACGCGCAGGCAAGCTCGACCGCGTCAAGATGATGTCGCTGACGAACTGCACCTTCGACGGGATCGTCTATGACGTGCAGCGGGTGATGGAGGAGTGCCTGGCCATCAAACCCGATCTGGTGTTCTTGTGGGACGAGGCATGGTTCGCCTTCGCCCGCTTCCACCCCGTTTATCGGACCCGTACCGCGATGGCGTCGGCCAAGGCGCTGCGCGAGCGGCTGCAGGACCCCGAGTACAAGAGTCGCTACGAGAAGTACCTGGCTGACCAGGCTGCCGACAAGCCCAGCGACGATGACTTGCTGGACCGTCGACTGATGGCCGACCCGGCGACTGCGCGGGTGCGGGTCTATGCCAGTCAATCGACCCACAAGACGCTGACCGCGTTGCGGCAGGGATCGATGATTCATGTCTTTGATCAGGACTTCGACCAAAAGGTGGCCGTGCCGTTCCACGAGGCCTACATGGCGCACACCTCGACCTCGCCCAACTACCAGATCCTGGCGTCGCTTGACCTGGGTCGTCGTCAGGTGGCCCTGGAGGGCGCCGAGTTGGTGCAGCGGCAGATCGAGAACGCGATGCAGCTGCGCGACGCGATCGACAACCATCCCTTGCTCAGCAAGTACATGAATTGCCTTGGCACGTCGCATCTCATCCCGGACCAGTACCGCCCAACGGCGATTGACCAACCGCTGCGCTCGGGTTTGCGCAACATGATGGCGGCCTGGCACGACGACGAGTTCGTGCTCGACCCGTCGCGAATCACATTGTCCATCGGGCGTACCGGCTATGACGGCGACACGTTCAAACGCGAACAGCTGATGGACCGCTACGGCATCCAGATCAACAAGACCTCGCGCAACAGTGTGTTGTTCATGACGAACATCGGCACCACGCGTAGCTCGGTCGCGTTCCTGGTCGAGGTTTTGGTCAGCATCGCCACCGAGCTCGATCAGTCGATCTCCGAGATGAGCCTGGGTGAACG
>NZ_JBAUZA010000316.1:0-5838 GCF_049585075.1 Mycobacterium sp. | reverse complement strand
GCCCACGGATTAGGAAGTCGCCCTGACCCGGTGTCGCCAGGTGCTCGTCGACGACGATCCCGATCACCAGTCCGTTGCTGACCAGATCCTGCTCGTCGGGAGGCAGCCCCGCGACGATCTCTTGCAGCCGCTGCAGCGGCGGTCGGCCGCCGAGCTCGGTGATCGTTGCGCCGTCCGCGCCGGTGACGACGTACGGGTGGCCGATCGGCCGACAGCCCTGCGACACGATCGGGATTCCGTGCACGCCGGACAGGCGCACGCCCACGAGGCCGGACGTCAGCACGCCATGGTCGCGGAACAGGCGAGTGTCGCCCGGTCCTCGGCCACCGCTGACCACGCCGCCCACTACGGTCGTTCCCGGCAGGTCGGTGTTGAGGTGTTCGATGAACACGCTCGACGGGAATGTGTACGGGTCCGGCAGTAGCAGGTACAGATCGCGGGTGGTGCGGTCGAATCGGTAACCAGTGATCAGGCCACCCGGGCCGGTGCGGACGAAGTCCAGTTGGAACGTCTCGGCGGCCAGGCCGGACGCCAGCCACACCGCCACCGCAGGCTCGTCCTCTATCTCGCGGCGGCCGGCGACGATTGTCTGGGCGATACAACCGATCAGCGCGGGCGCCTCGACCGTCCGCTGTACCGCGTCGAGAACGTCCACGGCCTCGTCGCTGTGTGATCGCGATCCGAGCAGCACGGCCAGCGAGGGCGCCTCACCGGCGAGCTCGTCGCGCGCGTGCGCTGCAGCCTCCACCGCGGCCTGCCGTGCGTCGGGTGCGGTGGAAACCCCGACTCCGATCCGCACCCTTTCATGATGCGCCGCATACCCTCGTGATTGACAGCGGTCGAGAGGGTCTCAATACTCCAGCCGTGATCGATTTAGGACTATCGGGCAAGCGTGCCGTTGTGTCGGGTGCGGGCTACATCCCGGAGCGCGCGGGCCATGGCTGGTTCACGTCGTTGGCCCTTGCTGAGGCGGGCGCCTCGGTGGCCTGTATCGATATCGATAAGCAGCGCGCCAATCGCATTGCCGGCGAGATCGTCGGCAGCGGAGGCAATGCCGTCCCGATTATCGCCGACATGACCGACCTTGCGCAGGTCAGTCGGGCGATCGACGAAGCGGTCGCAGCCCTGGGCGGTATTGATGTCTGCGTCGATATTATCGGCGGTGCGACCTGGTCGAAGGTCGAGGACTTCAGCACCCAATTGTGGGACGCCGCAATCCATTACAACCTGACCCAGGTCTTCTACCTTTTTCAGGCCGTGGCACGGCAGATGATCGCCCAGCGCAGCGGTGGATCGTTGGTCGCAATCGCCTCGGTCGACGGCATTGCGGCGGCGACCTACCATGCCGCCTACGGCGCCGCCAAGGCCGGCGTCATCTCGCTTGTCAAAACCTTCGCAGATGAACTGGGGCGCTACGGCATTCGCGCTAATGCGGTCGCGCCGGGCAATGTGGGCTCCGGCAACGAGGATCAGCCGCCACACGAGTACGCCGTCAATGGAATTAATCCGCTGGCCCCGCCCCGCGCCCACGATGTCGCCAACGCCGCGTTGTTCCTCTCCTCCGAGCTGGCTGCCCGCATCACCGGTCAGACCCTCGTCGTCGACGGCGGCGCAACCAGCCGGCAGCTGTGGGGGCTGCCCGAATCATCGATCTCGTCGAACCCGGACAGCGCGATACCGGAATTCATGAGACCTGGCCCGTTGGGCAGCTAGGGCGGTGCCGATTTTGCCCGCCTCTGAGCGACAAACTAAGGGAGGCAAGGGTCTTGTCGCTCAGAGCCGGGCACATCGGCGCGTCTCAAGCCCGCGGAGACTCGTGTGACTGTTGTGACTGTGCCTGTTAGCGAAACGACGGTCGCCGATAGGCCTCGAACGCGCGGCCTGCCCGCGAGCAGCGGCGCGACCGTTCGAGCCGTTGGTCGCGACCCCAAGCCGCGCCGATTCGATCTCCTTATCGCGGCGGTCGCCGTCGCGCTGGGCATCCCGCTCATCACCGGCAATGAAGCTGGTTTCGCGGGCATTCACGACACTTTGACTGTCATCGCTGTTTAGAGTGAGCGCAGCGCAAGCCTTCGAAGGTGAGGCCTTCATGAGCGACATCACGGCGCAGCTTTCAAAAATCGTCGGGAACCACAACCTGCTGACGGGTGAGGCAATCCCCGAGGACTACTTCCACGACGAGGTGTTGACGACGGCGCCGCAGAAGCCGGCCTACGTCGCCAAACCGGCAACTTCTGAAGAGGTAGCGCGGCTGCTCAAAGCGGCCGGCGAGCACAAAGTTCCGGTGACGGCCCGCGGATCCGGGACCGGCTTGTCGGGCGCCGCGATTCCGCGCGAAGGCGGGTTGGTGATCTCCTTCGAGCGGATGAACGCGATCCTGGAGGTCGATACGACCAACCAGGTCGCCGTCGTCCAACCCGGCGTGACTCTCACCGAACTGGACGCCGCGACCGTCGGCACCGGCCTGCGCTACATGGTTCAACCCGGCGAGTTGTCCTCCAGCGTCGGGGGAAACGTCGGAACCAACGCCGGCGGGATGCGAGCGGTGAAGTACGGGATCGCTCGTCATAATGTGCTCGGGTTGCAGGCGGTGTTGCCGACCGGCGAGATCATCCGAACCGGCGGCAAGATCGCCAAGGTGTCCACCGGCTACGACTTGACCCAGCTGATCGTCGGCTCCGAAGGCACGTTGGCCTTGGCCACCGAGGTGATCGTCAAGCTGCATCCCCGCCTCGACCACAGCGCCACGGTGCTCGCCCCGTTCACCGACTTCGACCAAGTCATGGAGGCGGTGCCCAAGATCCTCGCGTGCGGGCTAGTGCCCTACATCCTCGAGTACATCGACAACATGACGATGGCCGCACTGGTTCACACCCAAAACCTCGAACTTGGGATCCCCGACAACATCCGCGACAGCTGTCAGGCGTATCTCGTTGTGGCACTTGAGAACCGCACCGCCGACCGGCTGGATGAAGATGTCGAGCGGGCCGGTGAGCTGCTCGCCGAACTGGGTGCCGTCGACGCCTATGTACTCGAAGGAGCTTCGGCGCAAAGGCTGATTGAGGCTCGCGAGAAGGCGTTTTGGACGGCAAAAGCGATCGGCGCAGACGACATCGTTGACACCGTTGTGCCGCGCTCCGCGATGTCCAAATTCCTTTCCGCCGCACGCGATCTGGCGGCGACCGCAGGCGGTGCCGCGGCCGGCTGCGGGCACGCGGGCGACGGCAACGTGCACTTGGCCATCATCTGCAAGGATCCGCAGAAAAAGAAGCAGCTGATGACCGACATTTTGTCGCTGGCAATGGAATTAGGTGGTGCAATCTCCGGGGAACACGGTCTTGGTCGCGCCAAAACTCCGTACTTCCTCAAGCTCGAAGACCCGGTCAAGGTCGACCTCATGCGCCGCATCAAACAAAGCTTTGACCCGGCAGGCATCCTCAACCCCGATGTTCTCTTTGCGGCAGAAGAAGCGCAGCCCCGCTAAGTGGCCGCATCGATGGTCTCGATCGCGCAATGGAGGCCCGAAGCATGTGCAAGTGCTCGGCAACCGGCCGATAGCAACCGGGATCTGCGGCACCGGGAATCCCTTACGTCACAAGAAGTTAGGGATATGACGATTTGCCCGCCTCGCAGCGACAACTGAAGATCCCCCAACGCACCGCGACAAATTGTCGCTACGAGGCGGGCAAATCGTGTGCCGACTCCGCCGGAGGCCGGCGCCGGATGGCTCGGCTGGCCGTCCCCGGGCCCCCTCTCCCCGGGGGCGGCACGATCTTCGCGGGGCGACGCTGCCCTGGCGCAATCCCGACTAAGCCGAATGCCGAGGAAGTGTTATGCCGCAAGGCCGGCGGCCCAGGCGTGAACCTGGGCATCACTACCGACTATTTGTGTCTTGATCATCATGGAGGGCGCGTAGAGCGTGCCCACCCAACGTCCCTTCTCAAAGTCCACCCGCAGCACCCCACCGTCAGGCAACCTGCGATGACCACTGCGCATCGCTGTGCCCATTTGGCCACTCCCATCGGTTGCGGTGCGGCGGTGAGCCGCTCTTATATATAGATAGACGGGCGAGCACGCAGGAGGGTTCAGCGGAGCAAGTCTGACCCGCGTACGTACAGGCCGGGCTCTGAGCAATCACTAACTGGAAATACCCGGGGACGGTCATTGGTTCCCCGGCGCGTGGTGGGATCAGCAGTACGCTCATGCGATGCCAGAAACGTCATACGCCAAGTGCGGCGATCTCAGCCTGGCGTATCAGGTGTTTGGCGACGGGCCGGTCGAGCTGATCATCGTCGAGCCGTTCGTCAGCCACGTCGAGCTGGTCTGGACCCTGCCCCAATTCAAAGCCTTCGTTGATCAGCTCGCCACATTCTGCCGCGTTGCCCTGTTCGATAAGGCCGGGGTCGGGCTATCGGACCCGGTGTCAAAAGTTCGCACGCTGGAGGAACGAGCGGCCGAGGTCGAGGCTGTCATGGATGCGGTCGGCTTCGGACAGGCCGTCGTGGCCGGTCTGAGTGACGGTGGACCGGCCGCCATGATGTTCGCGGCCACGCGGCCCGAGCGAGTGCGCGCGCTGATCCTTCACGGCACCTGCGCGTATTGGAGCTTCACGGGGTGGGAAGACATGGATCGCGACCCGGCCGAGCTGCGGTCACGCTTCCTTGCCGAGCTGGGCGAGGACTACACGCCGTCGGTTGAACAGCTCGCCCGCTTCCAGGAAGGCGGCCGCGCCGTGCGCTCCGGGTGGGGCAGCGGTGTGGCAGCCAGCATCAGCGCGCCGTCGGTTCGGTCGATACGCCAGCTCGGAACGTTGGAGCGCATGTGCGCGAGCCCGGGAATGGCGCGGGCGTCATTCGAAGCGGCGTTTCTGACCGACGTGCGGCCGATCTTGCCCACACTCACCATGCCAACCCTGGTCATGCATGCCCGCGAAGACAACGCAGTTCCGGTGCAGGGCGGCCGGTATCTCGCCGACCACATCCCGGGCGCGCGGTACCTGGAGGTCGAGGGTGTAGACCACGCACCCTTTTTAACCGAGCCTGACAAGATCCTTGCCGGGGTCGAGGAGTTCCTCACCGGCAGCCATGCGGCGCCGGCGCAGTCACATCGTGCCCTGCGCACCGTGCTATTCACCGATATCGTCGCGTCGACCCAACACGCCGCAGCGAGCGGCGACGAGCGATGGCGGGCGATGCTGCACCGCTTTGGTGAGATCACTGCTGACCTCACGGAACGATTCGGTGGCACGGTGGTCAAAAGCACCGGCGACGGCCACCTCGCCACGTTCGACGGCCCGACGCAGGCCATCCGCTGCGCCGAGGCCCTGCGCGATGACGCCGAGACGCTGGGCATCCAGATCCGCGCTGGCATCCACACCGGCGAGTGTGAACTGCTGGATGCGGACATCGGGGGAATCGCGGTACATATCGCGGCGCGGATCCTCGGCAAGGCCGGCGCCGGTGTAATCCTCGTATCGCGCACAGTGCGTGACCTGGTGGTCGGCTCGGGCACCGGCTTCGAGGACCGTGGCAGCGTCGAGCTGCGTGGCGTGCCCGGCACATGGCGACTGCTGGCGGTCAACCGCCACGGCCCGCGGGCGGGATCGGCGGAGGCGGAACTGGCGTCCACGCCCACTCCTGGCCGACGGACGACGATGCGCCGATCGGATCGCGTTGTCGAGGTGATAGCGATGCGCGCGCCGCGGCGTGTGCGCGGGCTGGCCCGCATCACTTCGGTCGCCGGTCGCAGCTGAACAGAGGTGCGGTGATCCTGGCCGTCGATCTCGGCAAGATGTCCTGCCGGGCCACAGCAGCCGGCCGGCGGGCCGAAGGCGCGGGC
>NZ_JBAUZA010000315.1:0-3009 GCF_049585075.1 Mycobacterium sp. | reverse complement strand
TTCAAGAAAACCGATTTACCAGTACCCGACGGGCCCAGCAAAACGCTGACCTCGCCTGCCGGGACCTCCATCGTCACGTCTTCCCAGATTCGCTGGGAGCCGAAGGACTTCGTCAGTCCCTCAACCTCAATACCGATACCCATGCGAAACCCTCCCGCCAGACGTTACTTAACGCTGCCCAAGCCCAGCTTGTGGCATGAGTCACTGTAGCGCACTGGTGATAACGGAGTCGCCTTGTGCGCCTATCGCCGGAAATTCATGATCGGAAGCAATTTCGTCACTCGCGCGGGGACCAGTTGCCATGGAAGCCCATCGGCACGCGCTGCGGCAAGTGCACAACCGCCACCTGTTCGCAGGTTTGGGCATCGAGCAGCACCAGTTGACCCTCGTCGCGGCCGCGGTGATAGCCGTAGCCGATCAGAATGCCGTCATCCTCGGCCCTCGAACCGGCGCCGGGACGTGCGACGAAGGACATTTCGCCGATCAGCAGCTCGGGGTCAAGCGGAGCCACGGTGCTGGATCCGGTCTGGTAGTCGTGCTTGTAGAGCGCTGTCGACATTTGGGTTCTGCCTGATCCGAGGAAGCCGCCGTCGATCCCGACGGTGTAGCCGAAGCGATGCTTGCCCCCCAACAGGCTCTCGTTGATCCGGGGGAATTCCTGAGAGCGGTCGTCACGGCATTCGGTGGACACCGTGCCGGTGGCCAGGTTGACGGTCCAGCGGTCCAGCGTTGGCCGGCTGTCGCCCGGCCCGCGCAGGTCGCGGTCGAACATCCGTTGGTAGCGCACCACGTCGAGGACCAGCACTTCGGCGCCGTCACGGGTTTCGGAGTACGCGTTGAGCGGGTGGTAGACGTAGCACGGCTCGATGTCGAACCACCGCACGTCTTTGTTGCCACCCTCGCGGGGCATGACGCCGATGCGCGCTGGATAGTCGCGGTTCCACTTGTAGGGCATCCGGTGGATCGGCTGGGGATCGCGGTTGATCATCGCGGAGATCGGGCTGGGGATGCGGACGCGTCCGAGCAGCGATTGCGCCACCAGTCGAGACGGCGCGCTCAGCCAGCGCGGCACGGTCGTCGGCAACACCTGCACGGGGTCGAATGTCACCGGCAGGTCATAGATCACCACGTACTTCTCGGTCAGCGAGAAGTCGTGCATCATCGGCGACCCGGTCACCGCGATGTCGACGGTCCGCCGTGCTCGTCCCTTGGTGTCGATCACCGAGTACTGGACTGTGTGTCCGCGCGCGAAAGAGTAAGAGATCGCGTGCAATTCGCCGGTTGCCGGGTCGCGGTGCGGGTGGGCGGTGTACCCGCCGGAAAGCGTGCCGTCGAAGTCGCAGGTCCCCTCGGTCTCGAGGTCATCGGTCAGCCGGTAGTTGGCGCCACCGCCCTCGACCATTGCCAGGGTTTGTCCGGCGTGGCTGAGCACGTTGGTGTTGGGTCCGACGGACAGCATCCCGGCGCGCGGGTTGAGCGAGGCGGGCGCGGACTCGCCCAGCGCGGCGCACACATGCGCGGTGCGGACCCAGCGATTGCGATACCAGCGGGCCTGCCCGTCGCGCAGGCCGACCCCGTGCACCATCGCATCGCCGCTGAACCAGTGGTAGGTGGCGGGGTCGACCTCTGCGACGGGGTTGGGCCCGTTGCGCAGGTAGCGCCCGTCGAGGAATTCGGGAATCTCTCCGGTGACCGCCAGATCGGTCGCAGTCACCTCGGCGGTCACCGGCGCCAGGAAGTCCTCGAGATACGGGTTCGCCGGTGCGGCGGTGGTGGCTGTTCTCACAGGAGTCCCTCCTAGCTGGCATAACAGTGATATTTCATTGTTATACGCCGGTGGGACCAGCTATGTCAAGATGACAACTGATGACTCCGGATACTTCGCAGACCGAACGCAACGTGCGTGCCGAGTTGCTGCGCGCCGCGGTCGAGATCCTCGACAAAGATGGCCCGGATGCGTTGCAGACCCGCAAAATCGCCGGCGCCGCCGGAACCTCGACGATGGCGGTGTACACGCACTTCGGCGGGATGCCTGCGTTGATCGCGGCGGTTGCCGAGGAGGGGTTGTGCCAGTTCGATGCGGCGTTGACGATGGCCCCGACGTCGGACCCGGTCGCGGATCTGATGGCCGCCGGGATTGCCTATCGCCGTTTCGCCATCGAGCGTCCGCACATGTACCGGCTGATGTTCGGCAGCACCAGCGCGCACGGCATCAACGCGCCGGCGCACGACGTCGTGACATTGAGCGTGGCCGAGATCAGCGACCACTACCCCAGCTTCGCGCATGTCGTGCACGGCGTGCACCGCTGCATGGTGGCGGGCCGGATCACCGTCGGATCTGCCTCCGACGACGCCACCGTGGTGGCCACCGCCGCCCAGTTCTGGGCATCGCTGCACGGCTTCGTGATGCTCGAACTCGCGGGCTACTACGGCGCGCAGGGCAGCGCCGTCGGGCCGGTACTTGCTGCGTTGACGACGAATCTTCTTATCGCACTCGGTGATTCACCTGAGCAAGTGCGAGACTCACAACGTTCGGCTTTGCAGCCGCGCTAAGAGCACGAAAACCCCCGAAGCCGTAGCGGCTTCGGGGGCAATCGCTTGAGTGACTACTTGACGGTAACGGTGGCGCCGGCGGCCTCGAGCTTGGTCTTGGCCTCCTCGGCCGCCTCCTTGGGGGCCTTCTCCAGGACGGGCTTGGGCGCGCCGTCGACTAGGTCCTTGGCCTCCTTGAGGCCCAGGCCCGAGACGATCTCACGGACAACCTTGATGACGCCGATCTTCTTGTCGCCGGCGGCCTCGAGGATGACGTCGAACTCGGACTGCTCCTCGGCTGCCTCGGCAGCCGGGGCACCCCCGCCAGGAGCGGCGGCGGCGACGGCGACCGGTGCGGCCGCGGTGACCTCGAAGGTCTCCTCGAATTTCTTCACGAACTCCGAGAGTTCTAACAGGGTGAGTTCCTTGAACGCGTCGAGCAGGTCGTCGGTGGACAACTTGGCCATGGTGTGGGTC
>NZ_JBAUZA010000314.1:0-4547 GCF_049585075.1 Mycobacterium sp. | reverse complement strand
GTCCAGCTGTAGCCGTTACCGCCGTTACCGAAGAACGCCCCACCGTCCTGTCCATTGGGGTCGCCCGCCGTGCCGTCAGCGCCGTTACAGATATACCCGCAGGTGTTCGCCACCGCGCTGGGGTCGGCCTGCGCCGCCCATGTGTTGAGCGAGTTGTCGACCTGCTGGCCAAACGGGCTGTTAATCCAGTCCTGCTCGAGCCCATGGATAAACGAGGTGGCTGGATCGGCCGTCGTCGCCGCAGCAGTGTCGGGAACCGCGACGGCGCTCGAACCCACGCCGGACAGATCACTGACCACGGTGTCCCACCCACCGGGGGACCACAGCCCGCTCAGCGCCGCGTCCCACAGGCTGGGGTCGACGACCTCGGTGGGGCTGATCCCGATCGAGGTGGCAATGGCCGGTTCGAGGAGCGCATCGATCAAATCGGCCAGCGGATCAGCCTGAGCGCTGGGCGCCGCTGCCAGCGGGCCCAGCCCCAACGCCAAAAACGCCCCGGCGCTGCCGCCCAGACCGACCGCGCGACGTCGGGCCTTGGACTTGCCCGATCGTTGATTTCCCTTCGAAGAGCGCCGACCAGCCATCGCGCCGTCTCCTGCCGCCGAGGGTATTCTACTTAGGTCGAATTAAGGTAGCTCTTAACCTGTGACGGCAGGCCGAAACGGGCAATATTGCTGAGTCAACGTTGGTTGGCACCTGGCTCGAGACTATTGACGCTGTTCAGCCTGAATTCGCGCCCCGCGCGGTCACCAGGGAAATTATTTTGCTGGTCAATATAATCGTTCTCATCAGATTTTAAGCTTGAGGCGCTTCCATGAGGCCTAGGTGGTGACTAGTCGTAGCCATGGCGCATGTCCTCGACGACGCGTGGATGTTCCAACGTCGAGGGATCGAGTGTGCGCGGCCGCACGTCGGGGGCAAACACGGTGGCCGCGTCGAGCACCGACTGGTTGAGGAAACGCAGCGGTGGCGCGTTGGGCGGCATCGTGGGTCGCGGCGGCGAGTTACCGCGACGCGCTAAAGCAAACCCCCAGTCGCCGAACGTCGGGACATACACGTGATAGGGCGTGACCGCGTAGCCGGCGGACTCGATCGTGGAAACCGTTCGCCAGAACGCAATCTGCGTCGAATACGGGCTGCCCGCCTGCACCACCATCAGCCCGCCGGGCGCCAGCGCACGCGAAACCAGCGCATAGAACTCAGTCGAATACAACCGGCCCAGCACCGGGGTGTCCGGGTCGGGGAGATCCACGATCACCGCGTCGAAGGATCCGTGGTGCCGCCCGCGCAGCCAGGTCATCGCATCATCGGTGATGACCCGCACTCGCGGGTTATCCAACGAGCCACCATTCGCGGATCGCATTGTGGTGCGGGCTAGTTCGACGACCGCCGAGTCGAGCTCGACTTGCACGATCTTGTCGACGCCGGGCTGGCGCAGCAGTTCTCGGGCGGCCAGGCCGTCGCCGCCGCCGAGCACCAGCACCGAGTGCGCGCCCGCGCTGAGCGCGGGATAGACCAGGCTCTCGGTATAGCGGTACTCGTCGCGGGTGGAGAACTGCAAACCGCCGTCCAGATACAGCCGCATGTCGTTACCGCGGCGGGTCACCACAATCTCTTGGTAAGCCGACTGCCGGTGGGCGATGATCGGATCGGCGTAAAGCCGCTGACGGCTGGTCATCTCGATGTCCGCAGCACGCACCAGCAGCGTGGCAAGCAGCGCGAGCGACACGGCCAGCGCGCACAGCGCCGTGATCAGCTGGCGCGCGCTAACCACTTGTCGCAGTAGGAAAATCGCGACGATCGTCGCGGCGACCAGATTGATGATGCCGGTGGCCGCCGCGCCGCGGATCATGCCCAGCTGCGGCAGCAGCAAGAACGGCCACAGCAGTCCGCCGATCAGCGCCCCCAGATAGTCGGCGGCGGTGAGATTGGCCAATGTTCGGCCGGTGTCGGTGGGGCCGGAACTGCGGCCGCGTTGCAACATCGTCATCAGCAGCGGCACCTCGGCGCCGACCAGACCGCCGATCAACGCAGTGCCCAGCGCCAGGACCAGCAACGATCCGCCGATGAACGAGAACATCACGTACAGCGCCGCCGCGGACAGACCACCGATGATGCCGAGCAGCGCCTCAACCGCGATGAAGGTGATCGCCGCGCGCGCCAGCAGCGGTTTGACCAGCAGGGCGCCCGCTCCCAGTGCGGCGATGTAGCCCGCGACGATCAGCGACGTGGCGACGATGCCACCGCCGTTGAGGCTCGCCGACAACGTCAGCAGCGCGAGTTCGTAGATGATGCCGCACGCCGCGCACGCCGCGACCGCGGCCAGCAGCACCGCCCGCCAGCGCCCGGAAGATTCGGCAAACGACGTCATGACAGCGCGGCGGCGGTCACCCCTCCTACGGCCAGCAGCATCACGGCCGTCGCGAACGCCGCTGGATGCAGCTCCGGCTCGTCGACATGCTGATGGAAGTTGCCCGGTATCACCAAGTGCATGGCCAAAATTGCGACCCCTTGCAGGATCACGCCCATCAGCCCGTACACCGCCACCCCGATCAGTCCCTGACCGAGTTGGCTGTAGCTGTTCGTGATCGCGCTGATGATCACAGCGGCCAGCGCGATGTAGTTTGCGCAGGCAAGTATGACGGCGTTGGGGCGACGGTCAATGAAGACCATTTGGCGCAGCTTCCCCGGAGTGAGCACATCGACCACGATGAACCCGAGAACCAGGACGGCCATGCCGACGACGAAGTACAAGATAGTGGCGACAACGCCTTTGACGACCGGGTTGAGGTCGATTGTTCCCAGTTCGAGCGCCAGGTACATGACTATCTCCTTTGTTTACGGGTCATTTGGTCCCGCCCGGTCCACCGGAACTGCCGCCGGTGCCGCTGGACGGGGCTCCCGGGTAGAAGCCGGGCCCGAGAAAGATGAACGCGCCGTGGCTGTATCCGGCGCTCAAGTCCTCGACCCGGATGCTGCAGGGGTGCGGGCCGTCCGGGCCGACTGAGACAATCGCGTCGTTGTAGCGCAGGAACTGGGTGCCGGCGCTGGATGCCCGGGCTGCTGGGCTCTGATAGCCGGCGAGCGTGTCCGCAACCTTGGAAGGCGATCCGTCGCAAACGTAACGTTTTCCGCCCGCATCGTGGGCGTATTCGCGATAGTGGTCGGCCACATATGCGCGGATATCCTTGTGCAGCAATGTGACCCCGCCGATCAGGCTGCCGAAGGAGGCGATGAGCAGCACGACGGCCATGATGAACAGGCGATTGCGGGTCATGGGCGCCACCGGCTGGCGGTGTAGACGATGGTGCCGCCGGACGCGGCGGGATAGAGGTGCCAGGTTTGCCAGCGCCACCCGTCGCCGTCGGGCTCGGCGGACAGTGCGGTCAGCGCGGCATCGTCGCCGGGGAAAGTGCCGCCCAGCCAACCGGTTTCACGTGCGCAGCGTTCGCTTAGGCGGTGCGCGAGTCGGCGGAATGTCGGCTCGTCGTGGACCTCGGTGCGGGACTCGAGGTGATACCCGGGCGCCTCGGTGCGCTCGGGCAGCTCGCCGCTGAGATCGCACGAAACCTGTTCAGAGAAACCCCCTTTGGCGTGTTCGACGGTGATCACGTGCGACGCGCCGAGGACTCCGAGCACCAGCGCGCCGCCGTCGGGGTGGTCCAGTCGGTAGGCGGCCAGCGGGGGAGGCGCGGGCGCATTGAGCGCCAGTCCGAGGCCCGCTCCGCTGACGTCGGCCGGGGATACGGCCAGCTGATGAAGCGGCATCGGCTTAGGTGGCGGCGGGGGGAGCGGGATAGACGGTGAGCTCGCCGGTCAGCACCGACTTGCCCGTCGAAACCTCCCACGGCATGTCCGGCGCCCAGCGTTCGAAGGAGAGCAGCTCGGTTTCGTCGGCGTTGGCGTAGTCGACGAAGTTCATGTCGCCGCCGGCCGGTAGGCCCGTCGTGCCCTCGGTGGTGTATCCGGCATGGCCGCGTTCGGACTCTTTGTAGGTGACGCCGTCGACGATGTGCTCGCCGCCGGGCTGCAACTGAAGATCCTTGCGGCTCACCCACATCGCCAACTTGAGCCGGCCGTCGTCCTCTTCGACGCTGAACCACAGCGGCTTGTCGCCGCCTTCCAGCAGGTGCTCCCACCACACGAACGGACCCTCGCGGTAGGTGACCGAGCCGCGCACCACGTAGTCGACGCCGCCATAACTGACGATTGCACCGGGGCCGAGTTGCCTGGGCCCGAATTCCTGTGTCGCGGTGAACTTGAGCGGATCCTGGCGTCCGCTATCGGCTTTCGGCGTTTTGGGACGCCGCAGCGCCACCACGAAAATGACGATGGCCGCGCCGAAGAGCATGGCGGCGAGCACCAGCAGCACTGTTCCCACCGCACACCCTTCCGTCGCCCCGACCGCGCGGATCAGTAGTGCGGCTAACCTAGCAGCTTTCGTATTGTCGGGGCGCAGTATCAGACGGAGGAGAAGACCGGGCGCTGCATGGATATTCCATCGGTCTGCTCGGTCGAGTGGTCGACTGGGCGGTTCATCTTTCGCA
>NZ_JBAUZA010000313.1:0-2212 GCF_049585075.1 Mycobacterium sp. | reverse complement strand
GTATCCGGTAGGCCCGAGTCGCGGCCGAGCGTCGTCGCGAGCTGAAGGCGACCTCAACCTCGAGCATCTCTATCCGCAGTAATCGGGTCAGCACCGCCGCCAAGTCCGCATCCGAGCCAACCACGATCAGCCGCCGATGAGCGTGCGCCGCGGCATCGATTTCCCCGGCGTCGGCAACCGGCAACCCGCGCAAAGTACCCGGCACCCGATGCTCGCCGAACACAAGCACGGCGATGTCGTGGTCGTTAATGGTTTCCTCGCAAACGGCTGAGATAGGGTGGGTCACCGGCTGGACCACAATAAGCGGCACTTACGAGTGGGAGAAATGCCATGCCGGCAATCGTCCTGATCGGCGCTCAATGGGGCGACGAGGGCAAGGGCAAGGCCACCGACCTGCTCGGCGGACGCGCCCAGTGGGTGGTGCGTTATCAGGGCGGCAACAACGCCGGGCACACCGTGGTGTTGCCCTCCGGCGAGAACTTCGCCCTGCACCTCATCCCGTCGGGTGTGCTCACGCCTGGCGTCACCAACGTCATCGGCAACGGCGTCGTGGTCGATCCCGGCGTGCTGCTCGAAGAGCTGAAGGGCCTCGAGGACCGCGGCGTGGACACCTCCAAGCTGCTGATCTCCGCCGACGCGCATCTGCTGATGCCCTATCACGTGGCCATCGACAAGGTGACCGAGCGCTACATGGGCAGCAAGAAGATCGGCACCACCGGCCGCGGCATCGGACCGTGTTACCAGGACAAGATCGCCCGCATCGGCATCCGGGTCGCCGACGTGCTCGACCCTGAAGTGCTGACCCACAAGGTCGAGGCCGCACTGGAACTCAAAAATCAGATCCTCGTCAAGATCTACAACCGCAAGGCACTCGACCCTGCGCACGTCGTCGAGGTGCTACTCGACCAAGCCAAGGGTTTTCGGCACCGCATCGCCGACACCCGGCTGCTGCTCAACACCGCGCTGGAGGCCGGCGAAACCGTGTTGCTGGAAGGCTCGCAGGGCACCCTGCTGGACGTCGACCACGGCACGTATCCCTATGTGACGTCGTCGAATCCGACCGCTGGCGGCGCGGCCGTCGGCTCTGGCATCGGGCCGACCCGCATCACCACCGTGTTGGGAATCCTCAAGGCCTATACCACCCGGGTCGGCTCTGGGCCGTTCCCCACCGAATTGTTCGACGCGAACGGCGAATACCTGTCCAAAACCGGCGGTGAGTTCGGCGTCACCACCGGGCGCCGTCGCCGCTGCGGCTGGTTCGACGCCGTGATCGCCCGCTACGCCACCCGGGTCAACGGCATCACCGACTACTTCCTGACCAAGCTGGACGTGTTGTCGAGCCTGGAAACCGTCCCGGTGTGTGTCGGCTACACGGTCGATGGCAAACGCACGCACGACATGCCAATGACCCAAAGCGATTTGGGCCGTGCCAAACCCATCTACGAAGAGCTGCCGGGGTGGTGGGAAGACATCTCCGACGCACGGACGTTCGACGACCTGCCCGCCAAGGCGCGTGACTATGTGCTACGGCTGGAAGAGCTTGCTGGAGCGCATGTTTCGTGTATCGGCGTCGGCCCGGGCCGTGATCAGACCATCGTTCGCCGCGACGTCCTGGCGGCTCGCCCGTGACCGAATCTTCGCAGCGCCCAGAACAACTCGATCCCGACTACGAGCATCATGGCGGCTTTCCGGAGTACGGCGCCGCGAGCCCAGGGCCGGGCTTCGGCCGGTTCGTCACCGCGATGCGCGGGTTGCAGGACCTGGCGGTGTCCGCAGACCCCAGCGACGACGTCTGGGACGACGCCGCCGACCGCGCCGAGGCGCTATCGGCACTGCTGGCGCCGTTTCACGCGCCTGAGGGCCAGGGTCCGGCCGGTCGATCGCCGCAATTGCCGGGAATGGGCAGCCTGCTTTTGCCGCCGTGGACGATGAGCAGGTTCGACTCCGACGGCGTCGAAATGCGTGGCCACTTCTGCCGTTTTCATGTGGGCGGCAACGGGGCGGTGCACGGCGGCGTGCTTCCGCTGCTGTTCGACCACGTCTTCGGGATGGTGGTGCACGCCGCGGGACGGCCGATCAGCCGGACCGGCTTCCTGCACGTCGATTATCGCAAGATCACCCCGATCGACACCCCGTTAGTGGTCCGCGGGCATGTTGCAGCCACCGAAGGCCGCAAGGCCTTTGTCCTCGGCGAACTGCTCGACGGCGATCA
>NZ_JBAUZA010000312.1:0-6611 GCF_049585075.1 Mycobacterium sp. | reverse complement strand
TCACTGAAGTAATCCACCGTCTCAAATGTCTCCACGATTTCCTCTCGAATCAACTGGCGGGTGAGTGGTCCGCGAGATTTGCGATCGCTGACGAGCTGAAATTTGACTTGAACACCCGGAAGGGTTTGTGCTGCAACATCATGCGGTAGACACCGGCAGTCGTGACCAGCCCCGGACACTCGAAGTGTGCGCCCTCTCGGCGTTGGCGTAATCAACCTCCCAGTCGGGCCAACGTTTCAGCACCTCTTCGAACGCGACTCTCGCTTCTAACCGGGCCAGCGCCGATCCCAAGCAGAAATGCAATCCCTGTCCGAAGCTCAAATGACTCCCCCCGCGGTGGATGTCGTACACGTCGGGATTGGCAAAGTGGCGGTCATCGCGATTTGCAGACCCGTTGAGCAGCAGCATGAACGACCCCTCGGGCACCACCTGCCCGTAATGCGATGCCTCGCGCGCAACGTAGCGCGCCTGCACCGGAGAGGGCGGCTCAAATCGCAACGTCTCCTCGATCGCCCCCGGGATGAGGCTGGGATCGGCGGCGAGTTCACGACGCTGATCCGGGTGATCGGAGAGCAGCTGCGCCATGAAGCCGATGAGACGCGCGGTCGTCTCGTTCCCCGCGCCAGCGATCATCGCGGTGTACGACAGAACCTCCGTGCGCGACAATCGGCGCCTGGTGCCGTCGGACTCCTCGACCTCCGCCTCGAGCAGGTCCGTCATCAGGTCGTCGGACGGATGGGCGGCTCGCCACTCGATGTACTCCGCGAACAACGTGATCGACTCTTCGAAGACCTTCGAGCTCGCCTCGCCAGGCGTAGCACCCGATGCCAGTTCCAGCGATACGCCGTTAGTGTCGCGGATGTTGGCCTGATCGCCCTCCGGGATGCCGAGAAGATAACCGATTGTCTGCATCGGCATCATCGCTCCAAGATGGGCGATGACATCGAAGCCGCCCGCACCCACAAACGGGTCGAGGGCTCGCTCACAGAAGCCGCGTACCAGATTCTCGACAGCCAGCATCCTGCGGGGGGTAAACACACGCGATAGCAGCCGTCTATGCAGGTCGTGAAGCGGCGGGTCCTCGAAGAGCAGGATTCCCGGCGGAATCTCGATGTTGTTGAACAGGATGTCTGCGGTCGTGCCGCGCCCGGAGCGATAGGTGTCCCAGTTCGGAAGTTCCCGTGCTACGTCGTCGTAACGGCTGAGTGCGTAGAAGTTGTACTTCTCGTTGTGATATAGCGGCGCTTCCTCACGCATCCGCTTCCACACGGGGTAGGGATCGTCGTCGATATCGAAGTCGAACGGGTCGTAGTAAAGGTCGATCGCCTTCACCGGCGTCATGACATGGGTTCCTTCGCTTCGAGCTTCTCGTCTGCCCGGCCGGGCTTGATCTGGTTCGGCGAAGCCGTTCCCTAACGTTTGTTTCGACCGTAGCCGCTCTTCCCCCTATCGTCAATGAGGGTCCGAAACTATTGCGAGACAATCGCAACCGGCGCAGATCTTCTGATTGACCAAACGCTTGTATCGTAATAGGCTTCTCCGCAAGAGCAGGACAACCCGCGTGCAGTCCGATGCCGTCGCCCGCCAAATCGTGTCCCTTTGGGCGACAAGCCTCAGTTCAAGGGAGTTCGACGTGGAGATGCAGGATCTCGTACTAGTGTCCGTAGACGATCACCTGGTCGAACCGCCCGACCTGTTCGACAAGCACATCCCGGCGAAGTACAAGAACGACGTCCCCAAGCTCATCCAACGCGAAGACGGCACCGACGCATGGGTTTTCGAAGGGCAGGAAGCTACGAACGTCGGTCTCAACGCGGTTGCAGGAAGGCCGCCTGAGGAGTACGGCACGGAGCCGACCAAGCTCTCGGAGATCCGAGAGGGTTGTTACGACATCCACGAGCGCATCCGCGACATGAACGCGAACGGCGTTGCGGCCGCTATGAACTTCCCGTCCTTTCCGCAGTTCTGCGGACAGTACTTCGCTCGCGCGCAGGACAAGGATCTCGGATTGGCCGTGCTGCGGGCGTACAACGACTGGCATATCGACCAGTGGTGCGGCGCGTATCCAGGACGGATGATTCCGCAATCCCTGCCGCCGATCTGGGATCCCACGCTAATGGCGGAGGAGGTGCGGCGCGTGGCGAAGAAAGGATGCCACGCGGTGACGTTCTCCGAGAACCCGACGAAGCTGGGGTACCCGTCGTTGCACGATCCCCACTGGGATCCGTTCTGGCGAGCCTGCAGCGACGAGAACACCGTGGTCAACCTCCACATCGGTTCGTCGTCGTCAGTCGTGATCACGTCGCCGGATGCGCCCGTCGACACCATGATGACGCTGCAACCCATGAGCATCGTGCAGGCCGCGGCCGACCTCATCTGGTCACCGATGCTGCGGCGATTCCCCGACGTCACGTTCGCCCTGTCCGAGGGCGGCATCGGATGGGTGCCCTACTTCCTCGAGCGCATCGACCGCGTCTACACCATGCACCGCGCGTGGACGCACCAGGACTTCGGCGGCAGGTTGCCCAGTGAGGTCTTCCTGGATCGGGTCGCTCTCTGCTTCATCGACGACGCCTTCGGCGTCGAGAGTCGGCATCATCTCAACCTCGACATGGTGACCTGGGAATGCGACTATCCGCATTCGGATGCCACCTGGCCCCGCTCTCCCGAGGTCCTGGCCGGGTATCTCACCAACGTGCCAGACGACGAGGTGAACAGGATCACGCACTCAAACGCCCTCCGCTTGTACTCCTTCGAGATGTTTAGGCATCTACCGAAGGATGAACTCACTGTGGGCGCGCTTCGAGCTCAGGCCACAGACGTCGATCTGGGTTTCAGGTCATCCGAACGATTGAGGAAGACGGGCACTGAGGCCGTCACAGTAATGGATCTCGCGAAGGGTCTCCCCGCCTGAGTCCGCGCGAGTTGGTCCAGGTCACCACGCACCGACTGCTAATCTCACCACCAGCAAGTCCGCAGTAGGCTCATCCAAGCGGTGCGCCGTCGCGAGCGCATCGGATCGGATCGGATCGATGATCATCCGGGCCTGCGCACCGTGACCGATCGGGAGACTCGCCATCGACAACGACCTAGGCCGTAAGAACGCCGATTCGCGCCACACCCCGGTGTCGGTGGACACCGACGCAACTGGTGCGCGGAGGTCTCAGATCCTCGAAGTCGCTGCGACCATGCTCGCTGACCACGGGTTGCGCACATCAATGCGTGAGATCGCGGACGCCACGGGCTTGTTGAAGGGCAGTCTCTATCACCACTTCGATTCCAAGGACGCCATCCTGGTCGAACTGGTGGGCCGCTACTACGCCGAAATGAACCTCATCGGCGAGGAAGCGCTACACCGGCTGGAGCGGTCGAACGCCCGCACCGTCGTCGGGGATATCGAGCGACTAAGTACCGATATCGCGAACTGCGCGGTTGCGCATCGCGCGGCGCTGCAGATGACCTTCTACGATTCGCCAAGCGAGCTACCGGAACTCGTCGAGTTACTGAAGAACCCTCCGGAATTGATAAACGAAGCGGTGCTGCGAACGCTTACTTCGGCGCGGGATTTCGGAGCGGTCAGGCCGGAGGTCGACCTGATCGCGTTAGCGGATCGCGTGTTTCAAACGATGGTGACGGTCGGGCTCGACGTCGTTCGCCACAAGGCCGCGTCCGAACGGGTGGCGGGCGTCCTCTGTCGAATCATCCTGAATGGTCTAGCGCGTCGGCCTCCGCGGTATTCCACACTCGATAATTCGAAGGCGCTCGCGGCGGCTTCGGATGCCGTTCGCTCATGGGGAGATTCCGCATCGGACACCGACGATTTCACCGTCGAGGCCGATCGGATCTTCGCGGCGGCGCGCACGGAGTTCGGCAGGCGCGGGTACGAGATCACGACGGTGCGTGAGATCGCAGCCGCAGCGGGTGTGAGCCTCGGAAAACTGACGCGGGTGGCGGGCAGCAAGCCGGAGATGCTCGCGTTCATCATGCGATCGTTCGGCTCGCGGCTCACAGCGGGCTATTCGGGTGTTTTGAACGCGGATTCGTCTCCAATCGAGAAGATGGACGCACTGAGCTGGGTCCACATCAACGCGGTCAAGCACTTTCCCGACGAGTTCAAGATTCAACAGGCATGGATGCGACAGTCGCCTCCGGACACCCCGAACCCCGGTTTCGCCTTCGCTAATCGCATGCGGAGGTTGAAGAGCCTGCTCTCCGAGGGCATTGACAGCGGCGCCATCCGGAATGAGGAGACGTCACTGGAAGTGCTGTCGCGTTGCGTGATCAGCGTCCTGTGGATCCCGCAGAGCATCGTCGAGTCAATGCCCCCCCCTGACGCGCTGACCCTCGCCCGCGACACGTGGTTGCGGGGCGTTCGCAAGCGGTGACGTTCTGCGGCGACGAATTCCCCTCTTCAAGGGAGGCGATTGAGACGTGTGAACGATCAGTCCACACGCCCGCGTCTCACCCTTGCTGCGATCAACATCGCCGTGTGTGGGCGATCCCATCGAATGCCATGCCCGGCAACAACATTCCTTCCATCGACTTGTCATCTCAGCGCCTTCTGCGGGCGGGTAACCGCCTCGCAGATCGGAGTGACGCAAGCCATGTGTGTTGCGCCACGGCTACAAACTTCGTTCTGAGCGAAACAAACGATTGATCTACCAATTCGAGCGGACTGAAGATAGCATTCGTTCCGACAGGATGGCTGTTACGCCGCAGTCCGGAACCCACGTGGCGTTTCGGGCTCATCGCCAGTCTGACGGGCAAGCCGACATGCCGGTCGTCACGCTCGGAGATGGTGCCGGTATGCGCGGACACGGCACGGGGACAGGTGAATTCGATGACAGGAGCACCCATGCATGTGAGGATCGAGAAGGCGGCCGCGTGGTCGACGCTGGCCATGTTGGTGGTCTTCGGAATTACGTTCGGCCTGATAGCGGGCGTGCTTCCACCGATCAATCCGGGTTTCACCGCGGAGCAGACTGCCCAGTGGTACGTCGACAATCACTTCGCGATCCGCCTGGGATTAGGACTGACCATCCTCGGTATGTGGTTCATGACACCCGTGTTTGCGCTGCTTTGCCGGCAGGTGCGCCGAATCGAAGGCTACTGGGGTGTCATGTCGATTACCGAGGTCATCCTGTCAGTGACGTTCCCGTTCGTGTTCACTCTGGCCATGGTGTTCGGCGTCGCGGCCGCGTACCGACCCGAACGCGATCCCCAGACTATCCAGGCACTCAGCGACATGTTCTGGCTGCTGCTGGTCGGCATCGTCGGGCCCCTCGTGTTGCAGGGATTGATCCTCGCGTTGGCAGTGTTCATCGACAAGCGCGCCGTCCCAACCTTCCCGCGCTGGTACGGATACCTCAGCCTGTGGATGGCACTCCTCGTCCTTCCAGGTGGTTGTGTCTACGTTATTCAAAGTGGACCGCTGGGCTGGAACGGGATCATCGCGTGGTGGATTCCGGTCAGTGCATTCTTCGTCTGGATCGTCCCGACCGTGTTCCTCCTAGTCAAGGCCGTCGACATCGAAGCCGCGGAGAGAGAGGAGCGCGCCGCTGCGCAAACGTGGGAGCCGGCGGCATGAAGCTGATGGACGAAAACGAGGTTTCAAAGGCAGTTGAGCCCAACGAGGCGTCTCCTGCCCGCGTTCCTGGAGAGCCAGGGGTGTGGATACTGCTATTCGGAGACATGCTGGTTTTCGCCGTTTTCTTCGTCCTGTTCATGTGCCAACGCGCACAGGCCCCCGAACTATTCGACGCATCGCGCCATACTCTCAATGTCGGCATCGGCTTGGCGAATACCGTCATTCTTCTGACGAGCTCCCTCCTCGTGGTCACCGCGATCCGAGCCGTCCGAGCTGGCGCCCGCGCAGCCGCTCGGACATTGTTGGCGGGAGCGCTCGCGTGCGGTCTGGCCTTCGTGGGTCTGAAGATCGTCGAGTACTCGTCCAAGGTCGGCGAAGGACACGTGCCTACCGAGAACAGCTTCTACATGTACTACTACGTCCTTACCGGGTTGCACCTGCTGCACGTTCTGATCGGGATAGTGGTTCTCATATCGCTACTCTTCGCGGCGCGTGTCGCCGCACCGAGCCCGACCAGAATGGCATTCATCGAAGGCGGCGGGTGCTTCTGGCA
This sequence comes from Mycobacterium sp., assembly GCF_049585075.1. GTDB lineage: Bacteria > Actinomycetota > Actinomycetes > Mycobacteriales > Mycobacteriaceae > Mycobacterium. The sequence continues at coordinate 471 of NZ_JBAUZA010000312.1, read as the reverse complement.
TCTGGTCGACCTCCTCTGGATCGTCCTGTTCCCGCTGATCTACCTCGTGAGTTGAGCATGACCTCGTCTTTGTTCCGCGCCCGATCCACTGTCGTCTGGCTGGGTCTGGTCATGGCGACGCTGGTGTCGTTCACGATCGGTTTCCACCACGGCATTGGTTCGGGGGTTGCCTTGTGGGTTCTGGCACTGGCGTTGATCAAGGTGCGCTATGTCGGGCTGGATTTCATGGAGCTGCGCGAAGCGCCGTTGATTCTCAGAGGTATCTTCGAAACCTATTGCCTCGCTCTGTGGCTCGTCCTCGCCGGAATGTATCTGTGGCTCTAGACGACGCGTTGAGGCCAGGGTGGTAATCCTAGTCGTCTGCGCTGGCCCGGACAGCCAGCAGGAGTCAGCGAGACACCCGCGAAAGGGTACGCATGCGCAAGTGGACAGTCGCTGACATGCCGGACCAGAAGGGTCGAACGGCGATCA
>NZ_JBAUZA010000311.1:0-7930 GCF_049585075.1 Mycobacterium sp. | reverse complement strand
GCGCTGGGCGAGTGGGCGGATCGGCTCCTCGAACAAGCCGGCCTCGGGGTCACCATCGTCGACCGGCACGACACGGTGATGTACTACAACAAGTGGGCGGCCGAGCACTTGGACCGCGAGCCCGGCTACCTCGGTCACTCGGTGCGCGAACGGCATCGCCGCAAGATCACCAACCCGCGGTTCGACGCCTGGCAAGCGCCGGAATCGTGTTGCCGCCTCTCGATCTACCCTCAATAAGACACAAGGAAGGCACGCATGCTCGCAGCGTTCGGATTCGAAGCCCTCGGCGTAGTCGTCGGGGACATGTATTTCGTCGACCCGGCCCCGCTCGCCGGTCAGGAAACACCGGAACGGGGAGTCAGACTGGAACTCCGCGTCATCGACCGGACCGAGCCCCAAGGGTCGATCTATGCTGGCATCCCGATCGCTTTCGGCCGCCCGGTGTGGCGGGTGGACCTTTTCGGGTCCACAGAGAGCCCGCCCGGAACGCTGGACCGGGCCCATCACCACCCCCGTTTCGACGGATGGGAACCCGCGCGCCGGCATTTCGTCGATGAGCTGTCAGCCGACCCACTGTCCTGGCTGGCCGATCAGCTGGTCGACCCGGTCGCCGTGCTGGCCCGTGCAGGCGTCGATCCCGACGAGGTAACCGAAGCCGATAAGTCAGGACTCGCCGCGGCAGCCCCAGAGATTGTCGCCGTAGTGAAACGGATGCTCGACGGCGTGCGGGAGGGGAAATTGGCCGCTCGTCCCGCCGAGCCTGTGGCTGCTGCGCGCTCCGGGTGGCTCTGAATTGACCTGCGTCCAACACGGACTCACTGCGCTCGAAGGTCAAAAGATCGAGGAAACCGTCCGGCTCCTGCGCCGCCCCCGCGGAGCGCAAGGGTTGTGCTTGTCGAACGTGGCGCTAGCTTCAACAATCCGCTGCGTGCGGTGTGGTGACCGTTTCGCCGATCCGGATCGACTAGGCCGTGGGTAAGCGCGCCTCGCCGAGGTTTGGGACGACGAAATGAAGCTGCACTATCGCGACGCGGTCGATCTCGCGACTCGCCTGCTCATCGCGAGCGGGCTGGAGCACGACAACGCCGCGTTGGTGGGTCGGGCGCTTGGGCTGGCCGAGGTATGGGAACTGAGTTCGCATGGTCTGCTACGTCTCCCGGTCTATCTGGACCGACTGGCGGCGGGTGGCTATGCACCGGCCGCCGAGTTGGCCACGGTCACCGACCTCGGCGCACTGATGGTGTTCGACGGCGGCACCGGACTCGGCCATTGGCAGCTAAGTCGTGCGGTCGAACTCGCTATTCCACGCGCACAGCAGTTCGGCATCGCGGCCGTGGCGATCGGGAATTCTGGACATTGCGGTGCTTTGGGTGTCTACGCGGCGGATGCGGCCGAGGCCGGCATGGTCTCGTTAGTCTTCTCCTGCGGCCCCGCGGTCCTGCCTCCCTGGGGCGGCGACAAAAAACTGCTGTCAACCTCACCGATCGCCGGCGGTTTCCCTCTTCAACCGCGGCCCGCGGTCATCGACCTCGCGCTCAGCACGGTAGCCCGCGGGAAAATCGCGGCGTACGCCCAACGGGGCGAACGCCTTCCGGATGGGTGGGCCGTAGACGCGGACGGGCGACCCACGACTGACGCGCACGCGGCACTGACCGGAATGCTCTCGCCACTTGGGGGTGCAAAGGGATTCGCGCTCGCCTTCCTCGTCGAAGCTCTGACCGCGGGGCTCACCGGCCCGCGACTGTCCAAGGATCTACCCGACTTCTTCGACGAGACGAGTTACTCACAGCCCCAGGGTATCTCCCACCTGTTGATCCTCATCGATCCCACCCGATCCGATGTCGGTGGCAACCAGCAGGCCGCGCGCGCACGCTTCGAGCAGCTGGCCTCCGAGACCACCAACGCTGGTGGTCGTCCCCCGGGAGCTCGCCGCCTCGCTCCCAGTGAAGTTGATGACGACTCCCCAGTCGACATCAATGACCGGCTGCTGGCGTGCCTTCAAGCCCGGGCAGACCTTCATCAGGACGGACAGCGGCATCCCGGGCGTGGGTAACGACATCATGACCACGGTCGCCGGCAAGACCGTCTACGTCGACGTGGCATAGGTCCCGAATCGCATCTGATCGAAAGGAAAGTCCTTGAATAAGACCGCGAGCAAGATTGTGCAGTCCGCGGACCACATCATTACGGCTGTCGGCACCGCGGTGGTGCGATACGGCCTGGTGGTTGTCATCGCCTGGATCGGGTTGATGAAATTCACCGGCTCGGAGGCCATGCGGATACAGGAGTTCATCTCCCACAGCCCCTCCATGAGCTGGCTGAACGGCATCCTGTCAATTCGCGCGCAGTCCGACGTCATCGGGACGATCGAGATCCTCGCGGCCGTGCTCATCGTCCTGAACGTGGTGTCGCCGCGCCTCGGTGCGGTTGGTGGCGCACTGGGCGCGCTGTTGTTCGTGATTACGCTGAGCTTCCTGTTCACCACGCCGGGTATCGGCGATGCTGCGGCGGGAGGATTTCCGGCGCTGTCGCGGGTCGGGGAGTTCGTGATAAAAGACATCGTGCTGCTCGGCGCTTCGATCCTCGCGCTGGGCCAGTCGCTGACCGCCATACGTTCGCCGTCCGGCGCTGATCAGGTGTCGGCGCACACCACTTAGCAACTCCCACACCGCGCCTCGAGTCGGCTCTGTTCGCTCGTGCCTGCGGTTGTGAACACGAGGCGAATTGACGTGACGCACCGCAATGCACCGCTGTTTGTGGAAGGACGACGCGTTCGGGCAGGAATGCATATGCGAAACATGTTCAACTGCGGTGGCCCACTTCCTAGCCGCCCACTGCAAGAAGAGCTCGAAATCGGTGAGGTCGTAGGCCATAGAGTCACGGTACTCAAATCGGCAGACGCATCAGACTTCGGCATAGCCGAAGGCTCACCCGCGAAATGACTCATTGTGCGCGTGGCTCCCGGCGTCCACCCTTCGTTTAATGCCGACTACCGGCCGGCAGGTACTACAGCAACCCGGAAAGTATGGAATGACAACGCATGCTGATCTCACCGAGGTCTCCGATCAAAGGACCGTCGCGCGCTGGGCGAGTGGGCGGATCGGCTCCTCGAACAAGCCGGCCTCGGGGTCACCATCGTGGACCGGCACGGCACGGTGATGTACTACAACAAGTGGGCGTCCGAGCACTTGGACCGCGAGCCCGGCTACCTCGGTCACTCGGTGCACGAACGGCATCGCCGCACCATCACCAACCCGCGGTTCGACGCCATGCTCAAACTGTTCGTCGACGGCCGCATCGAGCCGGTGCGTTACGTGGCCAGACCGTACGGGAAAACCACCCTCCTGGTGACCGTTTCGCCGATCCGGATCGACGGCGAGCTCGTTGGCCTATCACAGCTCGTGCTGCTGAAAGACGAAGTGCAGGAACTGTTTGCACGTTTCGACGCCACGGGCCGCGAGTCGTTCGAACGCGAGATGCTGCCCAACGCCGACCCGGGCGCGTGACAGTCGTGCGCGTCTGCACAATGAGGTCCGACCCCCGCTACCAACCGAACATCGCCATTTCACTCGAGGACGGTTGCCTGCATCGAGTGGTACGACTTTTCGTCTACGGCACCGCCGCCGCCCTGGTCTTTCCCGCCGCGTTCTTTCCGGTCAAACGCGCCTTTGGTGGGCACGTTGCTGTCCTTCGCCACGTTTGGAGTTGGGTTCATCGCCAGACCCGTGGGAGGACTGCTCTTCGGGCACCCGCAGGACCGCCCTCGTCGCCGCGCTACTGGCGATGGGAGCAGCGACCACCGTCATTGGAGTCCTGCATGCCTACAGCATCGGCTTCGCGGCGCCGCTGGCACCCTCGCCAAGCTCAGCATTACTTCCCGTGCCCAATTGGCGCAGCTCATGCGCCTGCTCGGATTGACCAGTCCGTTAAAGAAGGCCATTAGGTATACACCGACCCGGCCCTAAAGATCACCCGCTGGGCGATGGTGACGCGGAGTTCGCGCTGCCAACGTAGTCATTGCGTTCTGGATCGCCGCGACCGCCGCCACTCAATCAGGAACCGGCTCCGGAGAGCAACGGCACAGAGGAATTGAGAAACCGATGATGAGCACAGTGTTGGGAATGTTGATGATGATGCCGTCGGTGGTGTTCGGCGTCGGTGGGTACGTGTTGGTGAACCGACGACCATGAGCACGCGAAGACGACGACGGGCCGCCCGCCGGGGCCCCCACGGCGTCTCACTTTGAGACGCTTACTGACCTCATGTTGAGACGCTCACCATCCCCGCGCCGCGGTGTCATGAGTTGCAGTAGCCATTGCATCGATAGGAAAAGAGGAGAAATACGGTGAGCGGGCACAGCGTGAGCGCGGCTCACGAGAAGATCCTCGGGCCGTCGGCGCGACGTGGGTCCGCCAGCCCAAACGGGCACCGCCCGCGTGCGCGGGAGGTAATCGCGGACAACGTATCTGATTCAATAAAGTCACCCCGATTGTCGGGCAGAACGAGCCCCCTCGACCCTGCAGCGAACACTGGGGATGCCGAGACGCCAGCGCGGCCGCTGGGTTCGCGGAGTTCGAGGATTTCGGACATGACCGGCCCAGATGGACGCGGCGACAGCGGCGGCGGAGAAGCCGCTGCGCGAGCAGTTCAGCTCGCCACCAAGCTGCACGTCCCGGCCATCGGGGCCCAGCTCGTTCAACGGGCCGCCCTGCTAGACGCATTGTCAGCGGGACGCCGCCGCAAGGTGACCCTATTGAGTGCGCCTGCGGGTTGGGGCAAGACGACAGTACTGGCGCAGTGGGCCCTGAGTGTGGGTGAGGACCAGCGGTTTGGCTGGCTGTCGCTTGATCACTCCGACAACGACCCGGTGTGGTTTTGGATGTACGTGGTCGCGGCGCTGCAGAAGGTCAGTCCCGGGGTGGGGATCCGCGCGGTCGAACTCCTAGCAATGGGCGCCGATCCAGTGCAGGTTGTTCTGCCTACCCTGCTGAATGATCTAGACACGATCGCCAGTCCGATGGTGCTCATTCTTGACGATTACCACCTGGTGGTAAGCCGAGCAGTACATGAGCAGCTTGCCTTCTTCATTAGCCGGTTGCCGGCGAATCTTCACTTGGTGTTGGCCACCCGGTCAGATCCTTTGCTGCCGTTGGCTCGGCTGAGAGCCAGCGGCGATCTTGCCGAGTTGCGAACCGACGATTTACGTTTCGGGGCTAGTGAGGCGCACGATCTGCTTAACAAGGTGCTCGGGCTGGACTTAGCAGACGCAGATATTCACCTTCTGCACCGACGCACCGAAGGGTGGGTTGCTGGTCTCTACCTTGCCGCCCTCTCGCTTGCCGGGCGTGCTGACGCCGCGGCGTTCATCAAGACGTTCGCAGGCGATAACCGTCATATCGTCGACTACTTGATGGCCGAGGTGCTCGACTGTCAGCCACCGCACCTGCGCAGCTTTTTGCTGCGTACCTCGGTCTTGGGACGACTCAGCGGTGCGCTGTGCGACGCGATGCTGCAAACGTCTGGCTCGGCCTCGGTCTTGGAAAAGATCGAGCGCGAAAACCTGTTTATGGTGCCACTGGACATGTCGCGTCACTGGTATCGCTATCACCAGTTGTTCGGAGAGTTGCTGCGAACCGAGCTGCGTCGCAGCGAGCCCGATCTCGTCGCCGACTTGCACCGACGAGCCGCGACCTGGTTCGAGACCGAGGGCCTGATCGATGAGGCGGTACGCCACCTGGTCGCGGCAGGTGACATCGCGCGGAGTGCGGATCTGATCGCCGCGGACTGGGTCAACGAATTCAACGGCGGCGGCCTATCGACCGTCTCGGGCTGGCTTGATCTGCTTCCCCAGGAGACCGTTCTACAGGATCCGCGACTGAGCGTGGCCCGGGCCTGGATCGCCCTAAGCGTTGGTCAACTCGATGACGGCGCAGAGTGGATCGAAGCAGTCGAGACCCGTTCCGCGGCCGACACCGCAGATGATGGAGCCATCCGCGTTCAAGTCGTCGTGTTGCGCGCAATTCACTCGTTCAAGACGGCTGACGTTGTCGCGGCGCTCGAGACGGCTCGCCGGGCGATCACCCTCGATCTCGGCGAAGCGCCGCAGGCCTTGTGCGCTGCTTACTGCATCTATGGGTCCGCGCTGTACTTTTCGGGCAGTACCAACGAGGCGCAAGGCAGTTTCCGGCGTGCCGTCGCGCTGGCTGAGAAGTTGGGCGATCGTCGCGCCCGCATCTACGCGTTGGGCTATCTGGCGCTGATTTCGGCCGAACACGGCCAGCTCGCAGAGGCCGAACGTCAGATCCGCCGGGCTTCCGGCAGCTCGCGGGACCTGGCCGATGGGGAACACTTCGTGGACGTGATGGTGTCGCTTGCTGCGGCCGAGGTCCTCGCCATGCGGGGTGACACGCCTGCAGCGGTGGCTGCCGCCGACATGGCCGTCATGTCGGCCCGCCAAGGTGGAGCAATCCTCGAGGTGGCCAAGACGCTGTTAGTCAGAGCGGAGGTCTTCGAGCATCTCGGCGACCACCAGACCGCGAAGGCCATCCTCGACGAGGTCGGCACGGTAGTGCGCGGTTGCGCGGACGTTGGCATCCCCTCGACGCTGCTGGCTTCGGCCAAGCCGAGCGCGCGCGTCGCAGTGACTTCGCGCAACGAGGGGTCCGCGGTCGGTGAGGAGCTGACCCCGAAGGAGCTTGAAGTTCTTCGCCTGCTCGCCACCCGGTTATCGCGACGTGAGATCGGTGCGCGGCTCTATGTCTCGCTCAATACTGTGAAGACCCACCAGCGCGCCATTTACCGCAAGCTAGGCGTTGAGCACCGCAGCGCGGCTGTCAGCCGGGCGCGAGAACTCGGCCTGTTGTAATTCGCCTGCCTGCACCTTGCCGGACGACGCCAGTCCTGAATCCTCCCGTGTGAAATCGCGTTACTCATCGGTGGTAAGGGCAGGTGTACCGGCATCGGGCCAAGTGGATTATCTGCGGTACACGCCGCTGTTGCCTGATGTCACTGGCGGCGTCGTCGATCCGCGTTTCAACACGATTCCGTTGAGCGACAACTTGACTGGTGTGCGGCTGGTCCGCGGCTGGCGGCGACCGTACAGGCCGGGTCGCCTCGAGCGCGTCATGGTCGAGAAGCCGCCCCGCAGATGCGTTTCCTTGTCGGCGCCTCACCCGGGTGAATTGCGCGCCCGGATGAGGACAACTCACCCCATGCGCAGAGATAGTGGTTGCTGACCTTACCCGCGACCGCAAACCGCATGGATCACCGTCTCGACCAACTGCGCCGCCAACGAAGGCAGTGCGAGTTCGGCAGCGAACCATGCAGTGGAAGAACACACGCAGAACGGAGACAGCATGTCGCAGAATGAGGCCACCGCCATCATGACCGATCGGCCGGGAAAGTCTCGAACGACCGCCATCGCGCCTCTTGTCGCACGGTATGGTCTGGCGATAGTCCTGGCCTGGTTCGGCGCCATGAAGTTCACTTACTATGAATCGCATGGCATTTCACATTGGGTTGCAAATAGCCCTTTGTTGAGTTGGTTCTACAGCATCATGTCCGTCGACGCCTTTGGTCGATTGAACGGATCGATAGAATTGACTACCGCTGTACTGCTGGCGGTCAAGCCGTGGTTCCCGAAGGCGTCGGTGGTGGGCGGCATATTCGCCTCGCTGTTCTTCGTGACCACGCTGAGTTTCATGATCACAACCCCCGGCACCGGCGAGGCGTCTGCTGGCGGCTTTCCCATTTTGTCCGCAGACGGGGAGTTCTTGATGAAGGACATTGCGCTCATAGGTTTAGCGCTGTGGTTGCTGGCGGACGCGATTGACGCAACCCGCAGACAGGCGACGCTCGCCAAAACGGTCTGACACTAGCCGGAGCCGTCGGGGAGAACTAGAAGGGAACCTCATATGCATTTTGGGGCCAA
>NZ_JBAUZA010000310.1:0-13406 GCF_049585075.1 Mycobacterium sp. | reverse complement strand
TCAGCAAGATCGCGTCAAGTGACACGATCATAGTCATTGCCGGCCAAGTATTCTCGTTTAAGAAAAACGTCAGCGGCGAAAGGAACGGCGCGAATCCAGACAGATCCACGGAGCCAGCGAGTGCGGTGATGCGATCGGCCGGCAGCGGCGGGGGTCGTCACGTCGAGTCCTTGCATGGTGTTCGGCGGGCTGAGACGCACTCACGGCAGCCCCAGCCCGCCGAACGGTGAGGTAGCCGACGGCGCTCGGCTTCAATGGGGCGATAGCTTGCTCGACTGTGGTGGCGCCGTGCGGGCCTTCCACGCCCACACAATCCCAAACAGCTGCGGGTTCATCCGGGAGCGTCTTGCGGCTTAGCCTGAAGACATACTCGAAAAGAGCGACCCCGATTAAGGCAACTGCACAGACACCCGCTGAGACGTCGAAATCGGTTAGCTGACTATTGATCAACATCAGGATCGCGTAACCGCCTGCGAAGACTCCGAGTAAAGCGGCGGCTCTGCCTAGCCGGGTCATGACACTCGCTCCTCAACTTCGACAGGTGACGCCTTAAATGCCGAATCGCAATGGTCGATGCGGAACTCGCCGTCTAGCGGGTTTCCCGACGCCCCGGACGCGCCTGGGTCATCAGCTCCGGGATAGCCATAGTCGATGACCCGGGATACGGCGTCGGACTGTGCCAACCGACTCACCTGGCCCCCAGCCGCGAGAGCTGGGCCGCCGGCGGCGATGGCGGAGTTGATGGCTTCGGTGACCACCTGCGGGATTTCGTGCAAAAGCGTATGCCCTGCGGTGGGCCGGTGGATGTGCGTCGCCCCTGGGATGCCGTCAGCCAGCTCGCGGGTGTGCCACATCGGCGTGAGCTTGTCCGCTCCGCCACTGATGATGGTTGTCTTTGCCGTGATAGAGCTCAGAGTCTGAGAGCAGTCGTACTCTTTTAGACCGCGCAGGAAGCCGACTGTGGTCGTCGATGGGGTGGCGTTGACGGCGCGCGCGGACATAGCGACCAACGATTTCGGGGCGGTTTCACCGTATCCGCCATGTCTGGTCACTGCCGCGCACAGCGGCCGGGCGAGGAATTGAACTATCTCATCGGTGCCCGCGCGAGGCATGCGGTGTACGAGGTGGTAGAGCATGCTTGTCGCGGGGGTGCTCAGGAGCCGGCCGAGGCCGTGCGAGCCGAGATTTCCCGCCGCGGTCGCGATGAGAACAAGGCTTTCCGGCTCAACGGGACGCTTGCTGGCCGGCCGACGAAGATAGGCCAAGGCCGTCATGCCGCCCATCGAGTGCCCTGCCAGGGTGAGCGGGCCCCTAACGCCAAGCGCGACCAGCAACTCGGCGAGGTCGTCGGCGAGTCGGTCGATCCGGTACGTGTGCATTGACGCATTGCCGGAGTCGCCGTGACCACGGTGGTCGTAACTGATGATCCGGATGTTGTTGCCCCACCGACGGATCAGTTGCGTCATCTGGATATTCCAGGACTCTTTGTTCAAGCAGAAGCCGTGGAGAAGTACGACTGTATGGCCAGCGGTGCGAGATCCCCAGTCACGAACGGACAGCGAGACCCCATCGCTGGTGGTAACAATGCGGTTGCAGGCCAGCGATCGGCGTGTGCCGGGCATTCGCCTAGGGCTGCATCGCGTTGGCGGCGTCTGTGGCGTCATCACTTTGTCACCAGACATGGCAGTATTTCGGGGGCGAGGATTCCAGCCAACCTGTCTTTGAGGGGTTGCGCTCGCTGTCGTTAGCCGCTTGCTGTCCTCGTGCTACAAAGTCGCGCGTTTTGTCGAGGTTGTCTGCAGCGCGGTGTGTCTCGAGTGCGTTCTGCCACACCTTGCAGACGATGTGGAGAAGTAGCAGCACGCATAGTCCGGAAACAATCAGGTAGCTGAGCATCGTGGTTGTCCCTCAGCTAGCCCGACTTGCGTGCATCGAGATGTACAGTCCTGCTTGCTGGTTCGGCGAGCAAGCTGGCGTGACTGGTCATGGGGACACCATGTAGCCAGCTGCACCGAACGCCACTGGCACCTTCGCCAGCATTCCAAGCGCCGCATTCAGCATTGTTCGCTCTTTCCCGTGTGTGCTCACCGGCACGGTGTGTGGCCTAGCTGGGCCGTCGCTGTGGGTGAGAACGTGAGTAGTTGTCGACTACTACGGTCGTCGTGCGGGCAGCGCAAAACCATCGCCCGAGGATTGATGTTTACGGCCGGATGGGTCTAGTACTAGGCCGACGCGAGGAACCCCTTGAGATGGAACCCGGACGGCTGACGGTTCAGCGTCATGGTCTGAGCCGGCAGGCCCAATCACCGCCGAGACATTCGACGACCGAGCTGAACGCGGCCATGACACCGTCGGCATAATCGCGAAGCTTGATCGGGTCAACAGGTAAGACACACTCCCGGCTCCATCGTGATCTTCCCAGGGTCAACCGCGAAAGGAAGCGCGGCCGCGGCCGCTTACGGGAGCAGTCGCCGATCTGAATTACGACGCGGTCGCTCGGGTTAGAACGTGATTAGTTGTCTGACTACTAGTCTCGCAACTTAATTCAGGCACCACATCGTCTGTCCATCGGGATGGCCAACAATCTCTACCAAAGTGGGTTAGCGGTTATCTGTAGCCATGCTTTGAATTCCCTTTGCTCACTGCGTTTTTGCACCCGTTTGGCAACCAATCGTTGGATCATGGTTGCAAGTTCGCCATTGCCCGCGCGTCGTATCTGCGCGCCGGTATCGATAGTGCGATTTGCTGATTCGGCGATCGAGCTGGGCCAGCTTGCGGTCATCGCGACACCATCGCGTACCCAGCAACCCAGAATGTCACTGGCAGCATTGCCAGCACTCCGTAGGCTGCGTTCAGCATTGTTCGCTCTTTCCCTTGTGTGCTCACTGTCGGGTGTATGGCTGCGCCTCGACCGTTGCTGTGAGCACGTGATTAGTTGTCGATTACTACGGTCGTCGTGCGGGCAGCGCAAAACCATCACCCGAGGGTTGATGTTTAGGGCCGGATGGATGCAGTACTAGGCGGCCCCGTAGGTGACGGTCGGTCAATCAGCGCCGCGCATGAGCTGCGCCAATTGGGCGCGGGAAGTAATGCCCAGCTTGGCAAATGCGTTGTGGACGTGGGTCTTCACCGTGTGAGGGGAGAGGTGCAGCTGGGTGGCGACGTCGCGGTTGGTCGCGCCTTGTGCGATGAGGTTGACGACCGTGAGCTCGGAGTCGGTGAGGCTGTCCCAGCCCATTTTTGCCCGGGGGTGCGTGACGATGCGCCGTTCCACGCCTAACCGGCGCAGCGCGCGGCCCACACGGCGCGCATCGGCGATCGCTTCGCATCCCACGAAAGTGTCGAATGCCTTATTGAAGCTCTCGATCGCCTCCGCATCGCGTCCGGCGCGCGCTAGTTCACCAGCGGCATCCTCGGAGGCGCCGGCGTAAAGGAGCGGACGCCACGCACCCAACGCGTTGGCCGCTTCCAACAGCGCATCGGCGTCACGTTCCAGGATTCCGCGGGCCTGCTGTGCGACCGCCGCGAACAACGCCACCCCGGGGCGCTCGCGTTCCAGCACCTCGATGCTCTGCAGCACACGCGCGCGCAGCCCGGCGTCGCCGGCCGCTGACGCCACCCGCGACATCAAGATGAGCTGGTCGAACACGTTAGGCCACAGCGGTGTGATGACACGCGTATTCTGGCCCCCGAGCCAGCGCACCGCATCGTGAACGTCGCCGCGGTGCCACGCGGCGAGCGCGACCACGTAAGCCGCGCCGCAGGACAACAAGGGTGAGGTGCTGGGATACAGCACCAGCGCCTCAGACACCAGGTCTTGCAATAACTTTCGGTCACCTGTTCGCGCGGCGACCTCAGCCAGGACGAGCATGCGCTCAATGTTGACCTCGGTGCTGTTCGCCCATTCGCGCCGGGGCAGTGCCTCGATGGTGTTACGCGCCGCGGCCAAACGGCCCGCCGCCGCATGAACCATCCCACCCAGGTGGGTCCAGCCGGGAAGCGCCATCGCGTTGTGCTCGCGATGCGCTTTCTCGGTACCCTCGGCAACCTGCGCGGAGGCTTCCTCCAAGCTGCCCGTGCAAACAATCAGGCCTGCGCGGCGCTTGGCTGCATATATGCCGCCGAAGGTAGCCTCGCCGCTGCGCGTCAGCACTTCTACCTCGTCCATGCGCCGAAGCGCGCGCACCGCGTAACCGTCCTGATAGTCGATCAGGGCAAGCGCGGTGTCGCTGACGATCCGGGCTTCCAAATCGCCGGTCGCCGTGGCCGCGGCCGCGGCCACGCCCGCTGCCGAGGTGTCCGCATGCAGACCGTTGACCACTTCGAAGTAGGCCAACCATGCTTGATGGCGCGCCCTCGTGACGTCGTTGATGCCGACCAACTGCAGCGCGCGACGGATCTCGGCAATGCGTTGCGCCGGGTCCTCGATGCCGGCGGCCATCCCCAGCCGAATCTCGGCTTCGTCGTCTTGTGACAGCTGCGTGGTGAGCGCACTGTCGGCAAGCCTCTGGGCCTCGTCGTAGCGTGTGGCCCGATTCAGCCACGCCACCGTTTCGGAGACGAGTGACCCGTAGTCAAGCTCGTGGGTGGGCAATAGCTCCAACGCGCGCTCGCTCAGGTCCGCGGCCGCACCCGCATCGCCGCGGCCAACCGATTGCGCGGCTTGGCGCAGCGCATCGATCGCCTCTTTGTCCCCGGGCTCGGCGCTGCGGGCGAGCTGGGTTGCGACCTCCTCGGGCGCCGCCCCCATGTCCAGCATGATGGTCGCTGACTGGCGTTCCATCGCTCGGCGCAGCGACTCGGGTAAAGATTGCCGCGTCGCTTCCCGCAGGAGATCGTGTCGAAACCTCAGCTGATCGCCGTCTTCGGCGAGCAGATCGGCGCGCACCGCCTCTTCTACGGCCGCGACCAACGCCGCGGGTTGGCGATCCACCATGGCGGCCACCATGGCTGCCGAAAACCGGTCCGGTAGCACCGCCGCGACCTGTACCAGTTGTCTGGCTTCATCCGAGAGCCCGTCCAATCGTTGTTGCATGCCCGCGCCCAGCCGCCGCGGCAAGTTGGCCCCGTTCACCGCCACGCAGCCACCTCTGTTTGTCAGCCGCTCCTCGTCGTGCAGCCCTCCCAGCAGTTCCGTCAATAGGAACGGGTTGCCGTGCGCCTTGGCGGCCAGATTCAGCAGCGACACATCGGCTTTCGCCCGCACGGCGTCTTGGACCATGTCGGCGACCGCGTCCGGCGTGATGGCCGCCACTCGCACCAATGTGGCATTCGCGCGGTGCAGCATTGACAAGGTCTCCTGCACCGCCGGCCCGCCGGCCCCGGTGCGGGCGGTCAACACCCACAGCACCGCCACATCCGGGCGCACTGTGGCGAGCGACCGCAGCGCCAACAGCGTGCTGTTATCGGCCCAATGGATGTCCTCCAACACAATCGCCAGCGGGGTTTGCGCGGCCGCCGCATGGATCGCGTCGGCCAGATCGTGCACCACCCAGTAGCGCAGATCGGCCGAGCCGCCCAGCGCGCGCAACGCCTCGGCGTCCCCGACCGGGGGATCGGCGCGCAACGTGGCCATGAACAGCGAGAAAAACGGCACCGTCTGCTGATACTCGAACGCCTCACCGAACAGGGTGCGCACTCCGCACTTGTCGGCGAGCGCCAAAACCTCGGTGAGCAACCGGCTCTTCCCGATGCCGGGCGGGCCCTCGATGACCAATACGCCCCCGCGCCCCTGGGCCACCGCGGTAACCAGCGAACCGATCAATTTCAGCTCGTCTGCCCGCCCCCGAATCGGCGGCGTCACCAGGCGCTGGCCGCCGACGTCAAATAGGCCGGTTGAAGGCCCCATCGGGTTCCTGTCTACCGTTTATTTACCGGACTGCCATTGCAATGCACGTCATTGTAGGCCCGCGCACGTGACCTACCCGATTTGCTGTCGATCACTCAGCGCCGCGCATGAGCTGCGCCAATTGGGCGCGGGAGGCAATGCCCAGTTTGGCAAATGCGTTGTGGACGTGGGTCTTCACCGTGTGGGGGGAAAGCTGCAGTTGCTGCGCGACGGAGCGGTTGGTCGCGCCTTGCGCGATGAGGTTGATGACCGTGAGTTCGGAGTCGGTGAGGCTGTCCCAGCCCGTTTTTGCCCGCGGGTGCGTGACGATGCGCCGTTCCACACCTAACCGGCGCAGCGCGCGGCCGACCCGGCGGGCATCGGCAATCGCTTCGCACTCGATGTAGGTGTCGAATGCGGCATTGAGCTGATCGACCGCCTGGTCAGCGCGGTCGGTGCGCGCTAGTTCAGCGCCGGCGTCCTCGGCGGCGGCGGCGTAAAGAAGCGGCCGCGACGATGATTCAAGCAACTCCGCGGCAGCCACCAGCGCCTGGGCGTCACGTCCGAGTATCCCGCGGGCGTGTTGGGCGACCGCGGAGAACAGCGGGACCGGTGGCCGCTCACGCTCCAGCGCCTCGGTGGCCTGCAGGACCCGTGCGCGCAAGCCGGCATCACCGGCGGCCGAGGCCACCCGCGCACCCATGATCACCAGATCTAAGACCTCAGGCGTGAGTGGCGTCGCGAGTAGAGTGATGTCGCCGCCGAGCCAGTGCATGGCGTCATGGACGTCGTCGCGCTGCCACGCCGCCCGCGCCAACACGTGCGCCGCTGCCCGACGTACCATAGATGTGCTGGCGGGGTAGGCGTTACGAGCGTCAATTTCCATCTGCTGCAGCAAGTTTCGGTCATCGGTGTGCACCGCCACTTCGGCCAGAAGCGCCATGCGGATCATGTCCAGATCGGTCGCGCCTGGTCGCTCTGGGGGCCGCAGGGATTCAACCGCGGCGCGAGCTGCGGACAACCGGCCCGCGGCGAGATGGACCCATGCGTCAATATTGGCCCAGATATCAAGGGCCATCGCGTTGCGTTCCCGGCGGGCGTGCTCTGTTCCGTTGGCGATCTGGGCTGCAGCGTCGTCCAACCGGCCGACCACCGCCAGCTGGTTTGCGTTGTGCATTGCGGCATAAGCATGAGCTAACGCCGCATCGTCCGTGTAGGCGAGCGCGCAAGCCTTCTCGAGGCGGCGTAGGGCGCGGCCCGCATACCCGTCGCCACAGTCGAGACAAGCGAGCGTGACATCGGCCATGATCGTGGCCTCGAGGTCACCGGTCGATGCGGCGGCCGCGGCGGCCTCGTCAGCCGCCGCGCGCCGTTGCCCACCTTGGTCGAACTGCAGGTTGTAGGCCAGCCAGGCCAGATGCCGTGCCCGGGTGACGTCGCTGATGTCGCTCAACTCGAGCGCCCGCCGATTCTCCTCCACGCGCCGCTGGGTGGTGTGCTTTGTGTGCGTCGGGAGCCGGAGGCGAATCTCGGCCTCCTCTTCCGGCGAGGCCGCCTCCGAGAGCGCCGCAACGGCCAACTCTTCGGCCTCGCCATAGCGGCTGGCCCGGTTGAGCCACCCCACCGTTTCGGCGACCAGTGACCCGCGCTCAGCATCATCGGCGGGCAACAATTCCAACGCGCGCTTGCTCAAGTCCGCGGCCGCGCTCGCATCGCTGCGGCCAACCGATTGCGTGGCTTGGCGCAGCGCATCGATCGCCTCCCGGTCTCCCGGCTCGGCGCTGCGCGCCAACTGGGTGGCCACCTCGGTCGGGGCCGCACCCATAGTGAGCATGATCGACGCCGCCTGGCGCTCCATGGCCCGCCGCAGCGACTGCGGCAAGGACTGTCGGGTGGCCTCGCGCAGCAAGTCGTGCCGAAACCTCAACTGCTCACCGTCGTCGACCAGCAGATCCGCGCGCACCGCCTCCTCCAGCGCCGACAACAACGAGACCGGCTGGCGGTCCAGCATTGCGGCCAACAGCCCGGCCGAGAATCGGTCGGGCAGCACCGCGGCTACCCGCACCACCTCCGAAGCACTATCGGAGAGCACGTCCAGTCGCTGCTGCATACCGAGGCCCAGACGGCGCGGCAGCGCATCTCCCGTGGCCACCGCATGCGCGCCGTTGACAGCGAGCCGGTCCTCCTCGCGCAATCCTCGCAGCAGCTCTGTTAGCAGGAACGGGTTGCCGTGCGCCTTGGCGGCCAGATTCAATAGCGACACATCGGCTTTCGCCCGCACGGCGTCTTGGACTATGGCGGCGACTGCGTCGGGCGTCATCGCCGCCAATCGCACGAATGTGGCATCCGCGCGTTGCAGCACCGACAACGTCTCCTGCATGGCCGGCCCGCCGGCCCCGGTGCGGGCGGTCAACACCCACAGCACCGCCACATCCGGCCGCACGGTGGCCAGCGATCCCAGCGCCGACAGCGTGCTGTTATCGGCCCAGTGGATGTCCTCCAACATGATCGCCAGCGGGGTCTGCGCGGCCGCCGCATGAATCGCGTCGGCCAGATCGTGCACCACCCAATAGCGCAGATCGGCCGAGCCGCCTAGTTGGCGCAACGCCTCGGCGTCTCCCACCGGGGGATCGGCGTTCAGCGTGGCCATGAACAGCGAGAAGAACGGCACCGTCTGCTGATACTCGAACGCCTCACCGAACAGGGTGCGCACCCCGCACTTGTCGGCCAGCGCTAACACCTCGGTCAACAACCGGCTCTTCCCGATGCCGGGCGGGCCCTCGATGACCAGCACACCCCCGCGCCCCTGGGCCACCGCGGCTATCAGTGCGCCGATCATTTTCAGCTCGTCTGCCCGCCCACGAATCGGCGGAGTGACCAGGCGCTGGCCGCCGACGTCAAATAGACCGGTTGAGGGCGCCACCGGATGTCCTGTCTACCGTTTATTTACCGGACTGCCATTGCACTACACGTCATTGTAGGCCCGCGCACGTGACCTACCCGATTTGCTGTCGGTCATTCAGCGCCGCGCATGAGTTGCGTGAGTTGAGCCCGAGACCTGATGCCGAGCTTGGCGAAAGCGTTGTGGACGTGGGTCTTCACCGTGTGGGGGGAAAGCTGCAGCTGGGTGGCCACGGAGCGGTTGGTCGCGCCCTGTGCGATGAGGTTGATGACCGTGAGCTCGGAGTCGGTGAGGCTGTCCCAGCCCTTTTTGGCCCGCGGATGCGTGACGATGCGCCGCTCCACACCTAACCGGCGCAGCGCGCGGCCGATCCGCCGCGCATCGGCAATCGCTTCGCACTCGATGTAGGTGTCGAATGCCGCATTCAGCTGGTCGAGCGCCTCGGCATTGCTTCCGGCGCGGGCTAGTTCACCGCCGGCGTCCTCGGCAGCCCCTGCGTAAAGAAGCGGCCGCGACGACGATTCAAGCGCACCCCCCACCGCCACCAACGCATCGGCATCACGCTCGAGTATCCCCCGAGTGTGCTGAGCGACCGCGGTGAACAACGGGACCGCCGGCCGCTCGCGTTCGAGCACGTCAACGGCGTCCAGGAGACGCGCTCGCAGGCCCGCATCACCGGCGGCTGACGCCACCCGCGCGGTCAAGGTCAGCAGATCCAAGATGGCCGGCAAGGGCGGTGTCACGAGTAGCGAGATATCGCCGCCGAGCCAGCGCACCGCTTCATGAACGTCGTCGCGCTCCCACGCCGCCAGCCCTAGCACGCGCCCCGCGCCGCGACGTACGGCAGGTGAACCATTGGAGTACGCTTCGCGCGCCTGACTCACCGTCTCTGCCAACAATGTTCGGTCGTCGGTGCGCGCCGCCACCTCCCCCAGGGTGAACATGCGCATCGCGTTTACATAGGTCGACCCCGTTCGATCCGGTGTTGGCAGCCACTCGACGGAGGCGCGGGCAGCCGACAACCGGCCCGCAGCCAGCTGCACGACCCCCGCCGTCAGGGACCAGATGTGAAGCGCCATGCCGTCGCGTTCCTTCTGGGATTTTTCTGTGCGGTCCGCGACCAACGCCGCGGCATCTTCCAACCGTCCGACCACGGCAAGCAGGTTTGCCAGGTGGATTGCAGCGAGGTGATGAGCGGTCATATCGCCCGCGGGGGTCAGGGCTTGAAGTTCCTCAACGCGGTGTAGAGCGCGGTCCGCGTATCCGTTCACGCACTCGAGGCACGCAAGTGCTATTCCGGACAGAATGCTCGACTCGAGATCGCCGGTGGACGCGGCGGCGGCCGCCGCCTCGTTGGCTGCCGCGCTGTCCTGTCCGCGTTGGCCGTACATCGCCAGGTTGTACGCCAGCCATGCCTGATGTCGTGCCTGGGTGACGTCGCTGAGATGGGGCAACTGAAGTGCGCGGCGGTTCTCTTCGATGTGTCGCGTTGTCGTATCTGTGGTTACCGTCGGGAGACGGAGGCGAATCTCGGCCTCTTCCTCGGGCGTCAGCGCGGCAGACAGGGTGGTGCTGGCCAACCGTTGCGCCTCCTCATAGCGTGTGGCCCGATTGAGCAGCACGATCGTTTCTGCCACGAGTGGCCCGCGCCCTGGGTCCTGGGGCGGCTGGAGCTCCAAAGCGCGCTTGCTCAAATCCGACGCGGCGCCCGGATCGCTATAGGCGAGAGACTGCGCGGCTTGCCGGAGTGCGGCGATCGCGGCCTGATCGCCCACCTCCGCGCTGCGGGCGAGCTGGGTTGCGACCTCCTCGGGCGCCGCCCCCATCTCCAGCATGACGGTTGCCGATTGCCGCTCCATCGCTCGGCGCAGCGACTGGGGCAAAGATTGCCGCGTCGCTTCGCGCAGCAGATCGTGACGAAACCTCATCTGATCACCGTCTTCGATGAGTAGGTCGGCACGGACAGCCTCTTCTACCGCCGATACCAGGGCGGTGGGTCGGCGTTCCAGCATCGCAGCGAGCAGCCGGACCGAGAATTGGTCAGGCAGCACTGCGGCTACCTGCACGACTTGGCTCGCAACGTTGGAGAGCTGGTCGAGTCGTTGCTGCATCGTGTCACTCAGCCGTCGCGGCAACGTGTCGCCGGTGGCAACCGCGCGGCCGCCACCGATATCGAGCCGGCCGTCCTCGTCCAGTCCTCGCAGCAGCTCGGTTAGCAGGAAGGGGTTGCCGTGCGCCTTAACGGCCAGGCTTAGGAGTGACGCATCCGCGTTGGCTCGCACGGCGTCTTGCACAATGTCGGCGACCGCGTCCGGCGTTATGGCCGCCAACCGCAGAAACCTGGCATCCTCGCGTTCCAGCGCGGTCAGCGTCTCGCGAACGGCCGGTCCGCCAGCACCGGTTCGCGCGGTAAGCACCCACAGCACCGGGGCATCGGGCCGCGTCGCGGCCAGCGACCGCAGCGCCAACAGGGTGGCGTTATCGGCCCAGTGGATGTCTTCGAGGAGGATCACCAAGGGTTTTCGGGACGCGGCCCCGTTTATGGCGGCCTGCAGATCGCGCACCACCCAGTAGCTGAGATCGGCCGACGTGCCCAAGCGGCGCAACGCTTCCGCGTCACCGACAGGGGGATCCGCGCGCAGGGTTGCCATGAACAGTGAGAAAAACGGCACCGTCTGCTGGTACTCGAACGCCTCGCCGAATAGTGCCCGAACACCGGCCTTCTCGGCGAGCGCCAAGACCTCGGTCAACAAGCGGCTCTTCCCGATGCCCGGCGGCCCCTCGATGACCAATACGCCCCCGCGCCCCTGAGCGACCGCCGCGATCAGCGCGCCGATCACATTCAGCTCGCCCGCCCGCCCACGAATCGGCGGAATTTGCACCTTCCCTGACGCCCTCGCGGTGCTCACGCGAACCATCGCCCACCGACGTGAAGTAGGCGGGCGGAAGACCCCCAAGTTGTGTCGTCCAGAGTTCTCGCCACCCCTGCCGCTGGCCGTCAGTGTAGGCGGGTTCCTTCGCCCACGTCTGCGATCTTTACGCATCCATCGTCCCTATGCAGTGAATCGCCTCCGCCGCGGTTTTTGGGGCGCTCTTCCTTAATTGCCATGAGCGCAATAGCAAATCGAGTTCTCGCTCGTGCGCTCGTGACACTGGCACTACGCGCCAAATCACCCGGGTGAATCAGTTCACCGGGTGATGACCACTCATCCCACATCGCTTAATGCTGGCTTAACAGACGGCGAGCGGACGGTACGCGGAGCCGGCCATGTACCGGATCTGCGGTCGGGGCTCCGTAAGCGAGCAACGGGTCGCGATGACGGAGACGACCTGGCTGCATTGACCACCGTGGAACGTCATCGCCACAAATTGGAGAAAACCAGATGAAGCGTCGCCAATTTCAACGATCGCCTGCTGAATACAGCGCCGGCGGCGCGCGAACACCATGGCTGCCGCATCGAATGCGGGCCGCCGCCGCCTTTGCCCGGCGTTGGGCGCATCGGAAAGGAGATGGCGCGATGGACACCGTCCCGGCGATCGAGGATCAACTTCTCGCGCTGCAGCCCATCTGCAGCGTCCAGCGGGCGTCGACCGGCATTACATGTGGCGCGCCGGCGGTGGCCGTCGCCGAGATACACGCCATCGACGGATGCGACCAGATGGGGCTAAGCCCAGACGGCGACCTCGTAGAGACGGTCTGTCAAGGCTGCTTGGCTAGGTTGCAACGGACCATGGCGACCTACATGGGCGACAAACGTGAGATGGCGTCCCAGTGCGACACCCGCCCGGCGTGCACAACCTGCGGGCGTCCCACTGTATACCTGCACAGCGTCTTCGCTGTGCGCCTGATCCGGGCCGGGCTGGCATCATGACCCGCCTACGCATTGCCTCCCTGTTTGTGGCTGTGGTGGCCGGTGATTACGCGGTCCTCACGTTGATCGAAGGTCAGCTAATCGATTTCGGCGTCACCGCCGCCATTTGTGCGGGATCCTCGGTGGCGGCCGGGCTGATCGCCTACGCGGGCAGACGCCGCCGCAAGGCGGTGGCGCGGGGACGAGCGGCCGTCTGGGAGCGCCGTGACCAACAGGCCGCCGACCAACAGTGCCCGTTATGCGGAGGCGCAGGCCAAAAACCAAGTGACTCACCCAGATTCGTTGACCGGCAGGACGCGCGCCTATGCGCGGCATGCGCGCCGGCCCTAAACCCCGAGCCGGTGCTATGAGCCCACGGCCGGTTTCGGCGCCAGTTCTGATAGGTGAGCAACCCGATCGGTTGCGCCGATCTACGGTGAGCCCCGCCTTGGCGTTACGTGAATTCGGTTGGGGGCGTGGAGCACCCGATGGCCCCGGCGTGGAAGTGTTGACATGAGCGCACCCGCCACCGCCACCGCGTCGGGTTTACCGCGCCCCAGTCTAAGAACACTCGAGGCACGAAAAGCCCGACGGTACCCGTTCCGCGCGAACGCCGTCGTTGACGTCATCCAGGACGGTCCGAGCATGGCTGGGCGGATCGCCTGGCTGGGCGCCCGGCTGATGATCCGGCCCACGTTGAGCGTGGGCAGCTATCTGCCCGCGGCGCCGTGGCCATGGGGCGTAGTCGAGTTCGCCGCTCGCGCCATCGCGCCGGCACCGGGCACGGTACGCGCCGACATCGCGCTGGCGCAGTGCACCGCGCAGC
>NZ_JBAUZA010000309.1:0-12032 GCF_049585075.1 Mycobacterium sp. | reverse complement strand
CCACCGGATGAGGCCGCCGAAGGCGGCGACGACGACGAGCCGCAGGACGGCACCGCCGACCGGACCAGTGCCGACCAACGCTGAGATGACTGACCGATCGATGTCGGTGCCGGAGGGCCTGGCGGGTATGCGGGTTGACGCGGGGCTGTCTCGGCTGCTGGGTCTGTCGCGCACCGCCGCCGCCGCGCTGGCCGAGGATGGCGGCGTCGAGTTGGACGGTGTGCCGGCCGGCAAGTCGGATCGGCTGGCCGCCGGTGCGTGGCTACAGGTGCGGTTGCCTGAGCCGCCGGCGCCGTTGGAGAACACACCCGTCGACGTCGTGGGCATGACGATTCTGTACTCCGACGACGACATCGTAGCCGTGGACAAACCGGCCGGGGTGGCCGCGCATGCGTCGGTCGGCTGGACGGGGCCGACGGTGCTCGGCGGTCTGGCCGCGGCTGGTTACCGGATCACCACCTCCGGGGTGCACGAGCGGCAGGGCATCGTGCAGCGCCTCGACGTCGGTACCTCCGGGGTGATGGTGGTCGCGATCTCCGAGCGGGCCTACACCCTGCTCAAACGCGCGTTCAAGCAGCGCACCGTCGACAAGCGTTACCACGCGCTGGTGCAAGGACACCCCGATCCGTCCAGCGGCACGATCGATGCGCCGATCGGCCGCCACCGCGGCCACGACTGGAAGTTCGCAGTCACCGCCAACGGCCGTCACAGCCTCACGCACTACGACACCATCGAAGCTTTTGTTGCCGCGAGCCTGCTCGACGTGCATCTGGAAACCGGCCGCACACACCAGATCCGGGTGCACTTTGCCGCGTTGCATCATCCGTGCTGTGGCGATCTGACCTACGGCGCAAATCCGAAGCTCGCGAAAAAGCTTGGGCTGGAACGTCAATGGCTGCACGCCCGGTCGCTGGCGTTCGTGCATCCAGCTGACGGACGGCAAATGGAGATCGTCAGCCCCTATCCACCGGATCTGCAGCACGCCTTGGACGTGTTACGAGCTGAGGGTTGACGCTAGCTACGGACCCGCCGCGGGTAGCTCTTGGCTTCTTCCAGCCATTGCGTTTCCACCCGGCCGATCTCAAGTGACAACAGCGCGACTGTCGGGTTGTCGCAGTTGATTTCGTGAGCAGTCCGATACTTCGCGGCTTCGCCGGTGGTGGGCAGATGGGTCGCAAACCCTCGAACCACTCGTCGCCCACGACGTTGGGCGCGTCATTGTCACGCGCGCTCATGCTGCTGATCGTTGCATGAATTCAACACTGCGGCTTTCGGGCCTCCACGAGGACCCGGGATGAGGACGCGACGAAGAGCCCGTCGCGGGTGATCTGGTCATGGAGTTCGAGGAGCCGCTCGCGATAGCGATCGACGGTGAAACCCGGCACGGTCCAGATCACCTTGCGCAGAAAGTAGATAACGGCGCCGATGTCGAAGAACTCGACGCGCAGGCGCTCCAAGCGCAGATCGATGACCTGCAGCCCGGCCGAGCGTGCTTGAGCGCCTTGGGTATCCGGGTGAAACTCGGCCCACTTTCCCGGCTGCGGTCCGATGAAGTATTCGACCAGCTCGGCCATTGTTGCGGGTCCGATCTGCTGGGCGAAGTAGGTTCCGCCGGGGCGCAGCACCCGGGCGATCTCGCTCCACCGCACCGAGATTGGATGCCGGCTGGTCACCAGGTCGAACGCCTCCTCGGCGAACGGCAGCGCGGGCTCGTCGCGGGTTACCACCACCACGACACCGCGCGGGTGTAGCAGTTTGGTGGCGAGGGCCGCGTTGGGCGGCCACGATTCGACGGCGGCCATCGTCGGCGGGAATTTCTCCGCCCCGGCCAAGACCTCGCCGCCGCCGGTATCGACGTCCAAAGCCGCTGACGCGGCGGCCAGCCGCTGGCTCATTTGTCGCTGGTAGCCCCACGACGGGCGCTGTTCGGTGGCGCGGCCGTCCAGCCAGGAGAAATCCCAGCCGTCCACCGGCGCGGCAGCGGCCTCGGTAACCAAATCCTCGAATGTTCGGGACATGTATGCATTGTCGATCGGGCCGGGTCTCGATCGTCATTCAGGTGACATCATCAAGCCGGAAAGGACACCAACATGCAGTACTGCCTGCTCATGCACTACCAGGAAGGACCCGAGATCGGTCTGACCGAGGAGGACATGGCCCCTGCGCGCGCCGCGTTCGCCCGCTACGCCGACGACCTCGACGCGGCGGGTGTGCTGATCGGTACTCAGGTGCTGCAGTCGGCCGTCGCGTCGACGACATTCACCGCGCGCAACGGCACTCCCACCGTCCAGGACGGCCCGTTCGCCGACACCAAGGAGCGTCTCGGCGGCGTATTCGTCATCGACGTGCCCGACCTGGATGCCGCGTTGGCGTGGGCGAAGCGCTGCCCGGCCGCCGGCTGGGGGTCGGTCGAGATCCGTCCCGTCGCGGTCACCTACGCCAGCGGCAAAGGCTGGTACAGCCCTGAGTGAGACGGGGGATCGGGTGGCCGAGCTGGTTCACACCAGCTACGGCCGGCTGCTGGCGGTGCTCGCCGCGCGCAACGGCGACATCGCCGCCGCCGAGGACGCCATCGCCGACGCGCTGGAGCGAGCCCTGACCCGTTGGCCGACCGAGGGTATTCCCGTCAACCCGGAGGGCTGGGTGCTCACCGTGGCACGTAACCGGTTGCGCGACCACTGGAAGTCGCACGCCTACCGGATGACTGACCCGCTATCCGCAATACCCTGCGATACAACTGAATTCAATGCCGAGGTCATTTCAGATCGGCGTTTGGAGCTGATGCTGGTCTGCGCTCACCCGGCGATCGCCGCCAACTGCCGCACCCCGTTGATGCTTCAGACGGTGCTCGGCGTGGATGCTGCGGCGATCGCTGAGGCGTTCGCGGTGCCCGCCGCGACGATGGCCCAGCGGCTGGTACGTGCCAAACGCCGCATCCGCGACGCCCGCATCCCGTTCGTTATGCCCGGCCGCGCCGACCTCGACGATCGGTTGCCCGCCGTGCTGGAGGCCGTGTACGGCGCGTATGCGATCGACTGGCAGACCGCCGATGCCGCCGTTGATGGCGGCGACCCGCTGCGCCCGGCTTCGCCGCGCTTGCGATCGGCGCTCGTCGAATCGCTGTCGGCTGAGGCGCTTCAGCTTGCGCTGGTGCTCGTCGAGCTGCTTCCTGACGAACCCGAGGCGCTGGGTCTAGCGGCGCTGGTCTGCTTGTCGGAGTCACGCCGAGCGGCCCGGCGCAAGGGCGATGGTGAGTTCGTGCCGCTCGACGAACAAGACTCCGCACTGTGGGACTCGGCGCTGATCGCCCGCGGCGAGGCGCTGCTGCGCCGGGCGCACGGCTTTGGTCGACCGGGCCGCTACCAATACGAGGCGGCGATCCAGTCGGCACACTGCAGCAGACCGGTGGACTGGCCCGCGCTGCGTCGCCTGCATCGTGCTCTGTTTCAGGTTGCGCCGTCGTTGGGTGGGGCGGTCGCGCTGGTGGCCGTCGACGCCGAGATCGACGGTCCGGACGCGGGTTTGCAGACTCTGGACACGATCACCGATCCGGCGGTGCAGCGGTTCCAGCCGGCCTGGACGACGCGCGCGCACCTGCTGGCCCGCGCCGGGCGCGTTGACGAAGCCCGATTGGCGTATCGACGGGCGATTGAGCTCACCAAGGATCGCGGCGTGGCCGACTACCTACAGGACCGGCTCGACAACCTCGCCGCCCGCTAGCCGGTTGCCGAGGTATTGGCTGGCCGAATCTTGAACGAGATCCGAAGCTTGGTCCGGAAGGTGATTCCACCGGTTTCGTCCATCGCCATGTCCTGCTCGAGGACTTCGGCGACACGGATGTCATCGATGGTCTGCTGCGCTCGTCGCACAGCTTCGGTCGCTGCGTCCTCCCATGACGTGGGGCTCGTTCCGATGAGTTCGGTGACCCGGTACACGCTCATGCCCGCCTCCTCAGCTTGACGAACACCAAGTTAGAGCACGTGGTAGAGCCTGTCTGGAAATCCCTTGTTATGCCGTGTTATCGGACGGCGCGCTGTCAGGGTGGGGTTCGCCGAGCGTGCCGTCGACGCGAGAGTCAGGCCGACATAATTCGCAGCCGAAGCACGCTCGGCGAAGCATGATAGACCGATCAGACGTCGGCCGTGGCGTGATCCGATGCGATATCAGCGGCCAATGGTGAAATGGCACCGAGGATTTCGGCAATCGTCGGTTCGGGCACGCCCGCCGCCGACAACGAGTCCGTCAAATGCCCGGCCACCAGGTTGAAGTGATCCATTGTGATTCCACGCCCCTGATGGACCTGCTTCATCGATGCGCCGGCGTACCGCTCGGGGCCGCCGAGTGCGGCCGCGAAGAACTCGACCTGCTTGCCCTTCAGCCGGTTCATGTTCGTTCCGGCGAAAAAACCCGACAGATGGTCGTCGTCAAGCACGCGGCAATAGAAGTCCTCGACGACGACTTCGAGGGCCTGGCGGCCGCCGATCCGGTCGTAGACGGTGTCCGCCTTCGGCTTGCGGAAAAGTGAGCGGATTCGCATGCCGATAGCGCACCATCCAGCGGTTGCCCGACAGTTAGAGCCTCGTCACCGAGCGATTACCCGGCGTAACAAGCCGATTGCCAGAGAATCACCGAAAAGTTCGACCGTGGTAGTGAAGACTCGGTGAGGAATCCAGGAGAGAACATCACGGGGAGCGAGAAACCTATGAATCTGGGCGATCTGACCGGTCTCGTCGAGAAGCCGTTCGCCGCCGTGTCCAACCTCGTCAACACTCCGAATTCGGCCGGCCGATACCGACCCTTCTATCTGCGTAACCTGCTCGATGCCGTACAGGGCCGCACACTGCACGACGCCGTCGACGGCACGATCACCCTCATCACCGGTGGATCGTCGGGCATCGGCGAGGCGACCGCCAAGAAGATCGCCGAGGCCGGCGGCGAGGTGGTGCTAGTGGCGCGGACTCAGGAAAAACTGGAGAAGGTCGAAACCGAAATCCGCAGCAGTGGCGGCACCGCGCATGTTTACCCGTGCGATCTGTCCGACATGGATGCAATTGCCGAGATGGCCGACAAGGTGCTGTCCGATCTCGGCGGCGTCGACATGCTGATCAACAACGCCGGACGATCGATTCGGCGCTCGCTGGCGCTGTCCTACGACCGCATCCACGACTATCAGCGCACGATGCAGCTGAACTACCTCGGCGCGGTACAGCTCATTCTGAAATTCATTCCGGGCATGCGGGAACGGGGATTTGGGCAAATCATCAACGTGTCCTCGGTCGGCGTGCAGACCCGCGCACCGCGGTTCGGCGCGTACATCGCCAGCAAGGCAGCGTTGGACAGCCTGTGCGACGCACTGCAAGCCGAAGTGGTCAGCGACGACATCAAGTTCACCACCGTGCACATGGCGCTGGTGCGCACGCCGATGATCAGCCCGACCACGATGTATGACAAGTTCCCCGCGCTCACGCCCGACCAGGCGGCCGGCGTGATCACCGATGCGATCGTGCACCGACCCCGCCGGGCCAGCTCACCGTTCGGGCAATTCGCTGCCGTCGCCGACGCCCTCAACCCGGCCGTCATGGACCGGGTGCGCAGCCGAGCATTCAGCATCTTCGGTGACTCGTCAGCAGCCAAGGGAGACGAATCCGACACTCGCACACCAGAATTCGATACGAGAAGCGAAACGTTCGTGCGGGCCACCCGCGGAATCCACTGGTAGGAAACAGGTGAGCAATCGATGAGCCTTCCGAAACCAAGCAACCAGGCTGCCGTCTTCATCACCGGCGCCTCGTCGGGCATCGGCACCGAGCTGGCCGGCGGTCTGGCCCGGCGCGGTTACCCGCTGGTGCTGGTCGCTCGCCGGCGGGAACGCCTCGACGACCTCGCCGGTGAGCTGCACACCCAATACTCGGTGGACGTCGACGTGATGCCACTCGACCTGTCCGACGCCGGGTCTCGGGAAAAACTGGCTGAGCGGTTGCGCAGCGAACCGGTAGCGGGCTTGTGCAACAGCGCCGGCTTCGGCACCAGTGGGGTGTTCCACACGTTGCCGCTCGAGCGGGAATCCGAACAGGTCACGCTCAACGCGCTCGCGCTGATGGAGCTCACCCATGCCGCGCTGCCCGGAATGGTCGATCGCGGCGCCGGTGCGGTGCTCAATATCGCCTCGATCGCGGCGTTCCAGCCGTTGCCGGGCATGGCGGTCTATTCGGCCACCAAGGCATTCGTCCAGACTTTCTCCGAAGCCGTCCACGAGGGGCTGCACGGAACGGGCGTTTCGTGCACGGTCTTGTGTCCGGGCCCGGTGCCGACCGAGTGGGCGCAAATCGCCGACGCAGAACACGTCAACATGGGGTTTGCGCAGGTCTCGCCCCATGACGTCGCCGAAGCTGCGATTGCGGGGATGCTCGACGGGAAACGAAGCGTGGTGCCCGGGCTGGTGCCGAAGGTGGCCAGCCTCGGCGGTCGGTTCACGCCGCGCAGTGTGCTGTTACCCGCGCTGCGGATTGGACGCAAATTGCGCGGTTAGGCGCGAAGGACCCGCTGCGCCGAAGACCCGCCGATCGGGCAAATTGCCGGTAACCTAGCCGGATGTCGCGGGGGGCGCAGGTAGCCACTATGCCCGAAGCCAACGGCCTGTTCGGTCGGTTAGGCGTCTTTGTGGTGCGCTGGCCATGGGTCGTGATTGGGTTCTGGGTCGCGCTCGCCGCCGTGCTGTCGGTGACGCTTCCACCGCTGACGAAAATGGCTAACGAGCGGCCGGTAGCTATCCTGCCGTCCGACGCCCCAGTGCTGGTCACGACAAAACAGATATCCGAGGCGTTTCACCAGTCGGGGTCGGAGAACGAGAACGTCCTGTTGGTGGTTCTGACCGACGAGACGGGATTGGATCCCTCCGACGAGGCGATCTACCGCGCACTGGCCGACAACCTGCGGCCGGACACGCGAGACATCGTCATGATGCAGGATTTTATTACCACACCGGCCCTGCGCGAGGCCATGACCAGCAAGGATCATAAAGCCTGGTACCTGCCAATGGTGATCGCCGGCGCAGTGGGTTCACCCGACCTGCACGCGGCCTTCGGCCGGGTCGCCGACATCGTCAAACACACCGTCGCGGGGTCCACGCTGAGGGCAAACCTGACCGGCCCCGCGGCCAGCGGCGATGACCTCATGTACATCGGTATTCGCGATATGCATGTGATCGAGACCGCCGTCGTGCTCATGGTCTTGACCATCTTGTTCGTCATTTATCGAAATCCGGTCACCATGATGTTGCCGCTAATCACGATCGGCGTATCGGTGATGACCGCGCAGGCCATTGTGGCTGGAATTGCCGAACTCGGTTTAGGCGTTACCACCCAGACGATTACGTTGATGACGACGATGATGGCGGGCGCCGGCATTGATTACGCCGTGTTTCTCATCAGCCGTTACCACGACTATTTGCGGCAAGGCGAGGACTCGAATCAAGCAGTCCTGAAGGCGTTAACGTCGATCGGCAAAGTGATCGCCGGCTCGGCCGCCACGGTGTCAATCACCTTTCTTGGGATGAGCTTCACCCATTTGGGAGCCTTCCGAACAATCGGTCCGGCGCTGGCGATTTCCATTGCGGTGGCGCTGCTGGCCGCCCTGACTTTCCTTCCGGCACTGCTGGTCCTCGCCGGGCCACGCGGTTGGATCCGGCCACGCCGCGACCTCACGGCCCGCTTTTGGCGGCACCTGGGGGAACGCATCGCGCACCGGCCCGTGGCCCATCTGATCGCCAGCCTGACAGTGCTGATCGTTCTGGCCGGCTGCGCCACGTTGGCCCGCTACAACTACGACGACAGCAAAACGCTTCCCAAGTCCGTCGAAAGCGCGGTCGGATATGCCACGCTGGCCCAACATTTCCCGTTGAACGCCACCATCCCTGAGTACCTTGTCGTCCAATCCCGACGCGACCTGCGCGAACCAGCAGCCCTCGCCGACCTGAAGCAGATGGAACAACGGGTGAAGCAACTCTCCGATATCGCGACGATCCGAGGAGCCCCACCTCCCACCGGAAAATCGAAAGGCCAAACGTCTGCGGTTGGCGGCGCAGCCAACGGCCCGTCCAACGGTTCCGCTTTTGCGGGCAATACGGACGCCGACTCGGACGGTGGGGGAGTTGACGCGTTTCCCAACGTGGCCGGCATGCTCTACCCCCTCGCCAATACCGACAGCGGATCGCCCGACGATGGCGAACAAGGCAAACCGGCTGGGGAAGCCGACGATGCCGCCATGTTCGTCAGCACCGTGCGTGCCCTCGGCTTCGCGCTGAACCTCGACGTTGCAGAGATCGCCAATACTCTCAATGCCGCGCCGGTGACGGTGCTGGACGTCGGTGCCACGACCGAGAGCGATGGCGGAGCGCTGCAGAAGATCGGTGGTTTTGCGGAGAAGCTGCAGTCCTTGCCAGATGCGAAGACCATCGAGTTGGCAGCGCGGAATATGCGTCAAGTACTCAATGACGCCGCAAACGACTTGCGGGCAATGGGAATCGGCGATCCCACCGACGTCAAGGACCGACAGCCCGATCCGCAGCGCGACGCGCACACTTACTCCGAAGCCATTCGGCAACTGATCGACGGGATCAAGGCGCTGGTCCACCAAACCACACATATAGCCGGAGGATTGACCAGTGCCCTAACGTCTTTCATCTCGCCTGACGGGCACACCGCGCGGTACTTGGTACAAACCAAACTCAACCCCTTCGGCACCGATGGCATGAATCAGATCCATAAGATCGTCGACGCTGCCCGGGGGCCTCACCCGAATGCCACGCTGACCAACGCCTCGATATCAGTATCGGGAGTCACCGCGATGCTCCGAGATACGCGTGCCTATTACAACCAAGACATTCGGCTCATCATCGGCATGACCATTCTGATTGTGTTCCTGATTTTGGTCGCGCTGCTGCGTGCCATTGTCGCCCCGCTGTACCTGATAGCTTCGGTGGTGGTCTCCTACCTGTCGGCACTCGGTCTCGGGGTCATCGTCTTTCAATTCATGCTCCACCAGGGATTGACATGGAGCGTCCCGGGACTGACGTTCATCGTGTTGGTCGCCATGGGCGCCGATTACAACTTGTTGCTCATCTCGAGACTTCGGGATGAGTCTCCCCACGGTATCCGCGCCGGGGTTATCCACACGGTGGGGTCGACGGGTGGCGTGATCACTGCCGCGGGCGTCATTTTCGCCGCCTCGATGTTCGGGATGATGTTCGCCAGCATCAACACCTTGGTGCAGGCAGGTTTCATTATCGGGACCGGGCTTCTGCTGGATACCTTCCTGGTGCGCACCATCACAGTGCCCGCCATCGCCGTGCTGGTCGGACAGGCGAACTGGTGGCCGTCCCGGTTACCGCCGCGCTCAGAACAGACACCTACGACCGATTCCGGACCAGCCTCCGAGGCGCCGGACGACACCGCGCAGCTTCAGGATGCGGGTGCGGGCCGACACGAGAAGCACACCGAGGTCGCAGATGGCACCGAGTCGGAGATCGTCGCGCTTCGCTCATGAATTGGCGGCACAGCAAGACACGTGGCGCGACACGCCGGAGTTGCGTCGGTGCACGGCCATAGACTGGCGACCCTATGAACCCTTCGTTCGTGCACCTGCATAACCACACCGAGTACTCGATGTTGGACGGTGCCGCGAAGATCGCGCCGATGCTGGCCGAGGCGCAGCGGCTGGAGATGTCCGCGATCGGGATGACCGACCACGGCAACATGTTCGGTGCCAGCGAGTTCTACAACACGGCAACGGCGGCGGGTATCAAACCGATCATCGGCGTCGAGGCCTACGTCGCTCCCGGCACCCGTTTTGACACTCGCCGCATCCTGTGGGGCGACCCCGGGCAGAAGAGCGACGACGTGTCCGGCAGCGGCTCCTACACCCACCTGACGATGGTCGCCGAGAACGCGACCGGTCTGCGGAACTTGTTCAAGCTGTCGTCGCTGGCGTCTTTCGAGGGCCAGCTCGGCAAGTGGTCGCGAATGGATGCCGAGCTGATCGCCGAGCACGCGGCCGGCATCATCGGCACCACCGGCTGCCCCTCCGGCGAGGTGCAGACGCGGCTGCGGCTCGGGCAGCGCCGCGAAGCGCTCGAGTCCGCCGCCAAGTGGCGGGAGATCTTCGGGGCGGAGAACTACTTCCTCGAGTTGATGGACCACGGGCTCGACATCGAACGCCGAGTCCGCGAGGGGCTGCTGGAAATCGGTCGCACGCTGAACATCCCGCCGCTGGCCACCAACGACTGCCACTACGTCACCCGAGACGCCGCGCACAACCACGAGGCGCTGCTGTGTGTGCAGACCGGCAAGACGTTGTCGGATCCGAACCGGTTCAAGTTCGACGGCGACGGCTACTACCTGAAGTCCGCCGCCGAGATGCGCGCGATCTGGGACGGCCAGGTTGCCGGGGCCTGCGATGCCACCCTGCTGATCGGCGAGCGGGTGAGCTCCTATGCCGAGGTGTGGGCACCGCGCGACCGGATGCCGGTCTTTCCGGTGCCCGACGGGCACGACCAAGCGTCCTGGCTGCGCCACGAGGTCGACGCCGGCCTGCACCGCCGGTTCGGCGCCGACATGCCCGACGGCTACGCCCAGCGGGCCGCCTACGAGATTGAAGTCATCTGCGACAAGGGTTTTCCGTCCTACTTCCTGATCGTCGCCGACCTGATCAACTACGCGCGGTCGGTCGACATCCGGGTCGGCCCGGGTCGCGGCTCTGCCGCCGGGTCGCTGGTGGCCTACGCACTGGGCATCACCGACATCGACCCGATCCCGCACGGTCTGCTGTTCGAGCGGTTCCTCAACCCCGAGCGCACCTCGATGCCCGACATCGACATCGACTTCGACGACCGCCGCCGCGGCGAAATGGTCCGCTACGCCGCTGAGAAGTGGGGACACGACCGCGTTGCCCAGGTCATCACCTTCGGCACGATCAAAACCAAAGCGGCGCTGAAGGACTCGGCCCGGATCCACTACGGGCAGCCCGGTTTCGCGATCGCCGACCGGATCACCAAGGCGTTGCCGCCGGCGATCATGGCCAAAGACATCCCGTTGTCGGGCATCACCGACCCCAACCACGAGCGCTACAAGGAAGCCGCCGAGGTTCGCGGTCTGATCGACACCGACCCCGATGTGCGGACGATCTACCAAACCGCGCGCGGCCTGGAAGGGCTGATCCGTAACGCAGGCGTGCACGCCTGCGCGGTGATCATGAGCAGTGAGCCGCTGACCGAGGCGATCCCACTGTGGAAGCGGCCGCAAGACGGCGCGATCATCACCGGCTGGGACTACCCGTCGTGCGAGGCCATCGGCCTGTTGAAGATGGACTTCCTCGGGCTGCGCAACCTGACGATCATTGGCGACGCGATCGAGAACATCAAAGCGAACCGGGGAATCGACCTGGACCTTGAGTCGGTGCCGCTGGACGACCCCGCGACCTTCGCGCTGCTCGGTCGTGGCGACACGCTGGGGGTGTTCCAACTCGACGGCGGGCCGATGCGCGACCTGCTGCGCCGCATGCAGCCCACCGGCTTCGAGGACATCGTCGCCGTGCTGGCGCTGTATCGGCCCGGCCCGATGGGCATGAACGCCCACAACGACTACGCCGATCGCAAGAACAACCGGCAGGCGATCAAACCGATTCACCCTGAGCTCGAGGAGCCGCTGCGCGAGATCCTCGCCGAAACGTACGGCCTGATCGTGTATCAGGAGCAGATCATGCGCATCGCGCAGAAAGTGGCCGGCTACTCGCTCGCCCGAGCCGACATTCTGCGTAAGGCCATGGGTAAGAAGAAGCGCGAGGTGCTCGAGAAGGAGTTCGAGGGCTTCTCAGAAGGCATGCAGGCCAACGGATTTTCGGCCAAGGCCATCAAAGCGCTGTGGGACACCATCTTGCCGTTCGCCGACTACGCGTTCAACAAGTCGCACGCGGCCGGTTATGGCCTGGTGTCGTACTGGACGGCGTACCTCAAGGCGAACTATCCCGCTGAGTACATG
>NZ_JBAUZA010000308.1:0-7204 GCF_049585075.1 Mycobacterium sp. | reverse complement strand
TCTGCGCGTCGGCCCGCAGCGCGCCGGCGGCGTCGTAAGACGGCACCGGTCCGCGGTTCGCCCCGCGCGGGGCAAAAGTGCACATCCCGACCATGCCCGCCAAGATGATGCAGGCCACCACCAGCGGCGCGATCGACCAGAACATATCCCGGCCGTCCTGCAGCAGCCGAGGCTTGGCCGGCTTGGCCGAGGGCTGCGGCTGCATCGTCACACCACGAGTATCCCAGCTCCGGAGTGCCAACCCGGCTCTGGGACAATCAGCGCATGCCAGATCGCCGTCGTGAAGCCCCGGACCGCAATCTTGCTCTGGAACTGGTACGCGTCACCGAAGCCGGTGCAATGGCTGCCGGGCGCTGGGTGGGTCGCGGAGACAAGGAAGGCGGCGACAAGGCGGCCGTCGACGCGATCCGCGAATTGGTGAACTCGGTGTCGATGCGCGGGGTGGTCGTAATCGGCGAGGGCGAGAAAGACCACGCGCCGATGCTCTACAACGGCGAGGAGGTCGGCAACGGCGACGGCCCAGACTGCGACTTCGCCGTCGACCCCATTGACGGCACCACGCTGATGAGCAAGGGCATGCCCAACGCCATCTCGGTGCTGGCGGTGGCAGATCGCGGCGCGATGTTCGACCCGTCGGCGGTGTTCTACATGAACAAGATCGCCGTCGGGCCCGACGCCGCGCACGTGCTGGACATCACCGCGCCGATCGCCGACAACATCCGCGCCGTCGCGAAAGTCAAGGGACTCTCAGTGCCGGACATGACGGTGTGCATCCTGGACCGGCCGCGGCACGCGCAGCTGATCCAGGACGTGCGGAACACCGGCGCGCGGATCCGGCTGATCACCGACGGTGACGTGGCGGGTGCGATTTCGGCCTGCCGGCCGGGTTCGGGCACCGACATGCTGGCCGGCATCGGCGGTACCCCGGAAGGCATCATCACCGCGGCGGCGATTCGCTGCATGGGCGGTGAGATCCAGGCGCAGCTTGCCCCCAAGGACGATGAGGAACGACAAAAAGCACTCGATGCCGGCTACGACCTCGACCAGGTGTTGACCACCTACGACCTGGTCTCCGGGGATAACGTTTTCTTCTGCGCCACCGGCGTCACCGACGGTGACCTGCTCAAAGGCGTGCGCTACGAGCCCGGCGGCTGCACCACTCAGTCGATCGTGATGCGTTCGAAGTCGGGCACGCTGCGGATGGTCGAGGGCTTTCATCGGCTGTCGAAACTCAATGAATACTCCGCGATCGACTTCACCGGCGATTCCAACGCGCAATATCCGTTGCCGTAACCACCACCGAAGGACCCAATCGATGGGCGCTCACGCCACCGAGAACGACACCGAATACCGCATCGAACACGACACTATGGGCGAAGTCCGGGTGCCCGCAAACGCATTGTGGCGGGCGCAGACTCAGCGTGCGGTGGAAAACTTCCCGATCTCCGGACGGGGCCTGGAGCGCACTCAGATCCGCGCGTTGGGGCTGCTGAAAGGCGCTTGCGCGCAGGTGAATTCAGACCTCGGGCTGCTGGCGCCGGAGAAGGCAGATGCGATCATCGCAGCCGCGGCCGAGATCGCCGACGGACGTCACGACGACCAGTTTCCCATCGACGTCTTCCAGACCGGGTCGGGCACCAGTTCCAACATGAACACCAACGAGGTGATCGCCTCGATCGCGGCGGCCAACGGGGTGACCGTGCATCCCAACGACGACGTCAACATGTCCCAGTCGTCCAACGACACCTTCCCGACCGCCACCCACATCGCGGCCGCCGAAGCCGCGGTGCGCCACCTGATCCCGGCGCTGCAGGTGCTGCACGACGCGCTGGAGGGTAAGGCCCGCGAGTGGCGCACGGTGGTGAAATCGGGCCGCACGCATTTAATGGATGCCGTCCCGGTGACACTCGGGCAGGAGTTTTCCGGATACGCCCGCCAAATCGAAGCCGGCATAGAACGAGTGCGCGCCACGCTGCCCCGGTTGGGCGAGCTGGCAATCGGTGGCACCGCGGTGGGCACCGGCCTCAACGCTCCCGACGGCTTCGGCGCCAAAGTGGTCGAGGTGCTGGTCAAGGACACCGGGTTGACCGAATTGCGCACGGCGGCCAACTCTTTCGAAGCCCAGGCCGCCCGCGACGGGCTGGTAGAGGCGTCCGGCGCGCTGCGAACGATTGCGGTGTCATTGACCAAGATCGCCAACGATATCCGCTTGATGGGCTCGGGCCCGCTGACGGGACTGGCCGAAATCCAGCTTCCCGATCTGCAGCCGGGCAGCTCAATCATGCCCGGCAAGGTGAATCCTGTTCTGGTGGAGGCGGCTACCCAAGTCGCGGCTCAGGTGATCGGCAACGACGCGGCGATAGCGTGGGGTGGCGCGAACGGGCAATTCGAGCTCAACGTCTACATCCCGATGATGGCGCGCAATCTGCTGGAGTCGTTCAAGCTGCTCACCAATGTGTCGAGGCTCTTCGCGGAGCGCTGCGTTATCGGGCTGACCGCCAACGCCGAGCACCTGCGCGAGCTGGCCGAGTCCTCGCCGTCGATCGTGACACCGCTGAACTCGGCGATCGGCTACGAGGAGGCCGCGGCGGTGGCCAAGCAAGCACTCAAGGAGCACAAGACGATTCGCCAGACGGTGATCGATCGCGGGCTGATCGGCGACAAGCTGTCCGAAGAGGAACTTGACCGCCGCCTCGACGTGCTCGCGATGGCCAAGGTGAACGACGCGCCGACATGATCAGCGACGAACTCCGCCGAAGCCGCTTGGCCATCATCGAAGAGCACATGAACACCGAGGTGACCAAAGCGTTCGAACGAACCCTGGCCACGTTCAACGGGCATCCGCGTTACGAGATCATGGCCACCGGCCAGGTTTTCGACGGCGACGACGAAGTGATGGGTTACTACCGGACCACCCGGACCGCGTTTCCCGACCAGCGCCACGAAAACGTTCGATACCACTTCAGCGACGACGCGGTGATCACCGAATTCGACTTGCTGGGTACCAACCTCGGTGAGTTCTACGGTCTGCCGCCGACCGGCAAGGCATTTCGGGTGCCGATCATCGCGGTGTTCTTCTTCGACAGTGATCGAATCACCAACGAGCGCATCTACTTTGACTCGGCCAGCTTGGTCAGTCAGATCGGCCGGGGTGAGCTGCTGACGTTGGCCGCATCGGGCGACCTACCCGAAGGGTAAGTGGCGCGGTCACTTTAGTCACATGAGTACCTGCGGCCCAGCGTGTTCCATGTGCCCGCCTCCGAGCGACAACTCTCGGCCCGGTCTTGTTGTCGCTGTGAGGCGGGCAGATTGACTGCCGCTTCCGCGTAGAGACGCCTGTGGCCTGAGTGATTGTCGCGCCTGGAAGCGCTAGCTGCCGTTGTTCGATCCGCCTGAGTTCTGACCCGGCACATCGGTAATCGGGAAGTTGGGCATCGGCTTCGGCGACGGCGTGTTGGGCAACGACGGGATCTCCGCGACCGGGATGTCATGCAGATCATTGACCGGCGGCCCATTCTCCCGGCCGCCGTACACGCTGCCCGGTGCTCGTTGCCCGAGCAGCTGGCTCACCGTCACCAGGTGATAGTCGTTGGCCTTCAGCACCGGGATGAACTGGTAGACCAGATCGACGGTGCTGGAGTAGGTGTCGTGAAACAACACCACCGAGCCGCGTTTGATCTGGGTCATCAGCAGATACCTGCTGGCCGCGGTGTTCGAGTCGTTGATCCAATCGAAAGGGATGACGTCCCAAAGGATGCCGGCCAGACCGAACTTTGCGGCCTGCTCGTTGACCGCCGCGTCGGTCAGCCCGCCCGGCGGCCGCCACAGCTTGGGCGTCACACCGGTGGCGGCCGCGATCGCGTCGTTGGCCTTCGAAAGCTGGTCGGGCACATCGGCCGGCGGCAGCATCGTCATGTTGGGGTGTTCCCAGGTGTGGTTGCCGATTTCCATGCCTGCGTCCACGACACGTTTCGCGCCGGCCGGGTTGGCGGCCACCTTGTTGCCGATCTGGAAGAACGTCGCCTTGGCGTGGTTGGCGGTCAGGATGCTCAGCAGCCGATCGGTGTACGGGGTGGGGCCGTCGTCGAACGTCAACGCCACGCATTTCACTTGTGCGCAGTCGACGACGTCGTTGGCTTTGGCGAACCTGACGTGCCCGGTGAATGCGCCGATCGCCACCACGATCGCGGCTGCCACCGCTCCTGCGACCGTGCGCCAGTACCGCCACGCGAGGGAGTCTGGTCGTCTGGGCACGGCCGGAAGCTTACGGCAGCGGGGCCCGGGTGATCTCTTCGAGCATCTCGGTGACCAGCGCGGCGATCGGCGACCGCTCGCTGCGCAGCAGCGTGATATGCGCGAAAAGCGGGTGGCCCTTGAGTTTTTCGACCACAGCCGCCACCCCGTCATGGCGGCCCACCCGAAGGTTGTCGCGCTGTGCGACGTCGTGAGTCAGCACCACCCGCGATCCCGCACCCAGCCGGGACAACACGGTCAGCAGAACGTTGCGTTCCAACGATTGCGCCTCATCGACGATCACGAAGGAGTCGTGCAACGACCGCCCGCGGATATGGGTCAGCGGCAGCACCTCGAGCATTCCGCGGGACAGCACCTCCTCGAGCACCGCCGGGCTGGCCAGACCTTCGAGAGTGTCGAAGACCGCCTGTGCCCACGGGCCCATTTTCTCGCTCTCGCTGCCGGGCAAGTAGCCCAGCTCCTGGCCGCCGACCGCGTAGAGCGGGCGGAAGACCACCACCTTGCGGTGGGTGCGTCGTTCCAGCACGGCCTCCAGACCGGCGCATAGCGCCAGCGCCGACTTGCCGGTGCCAGCCTTGCCGCCCATCGACACGATGCCCACCGACTCGTCGAGCAACAGATCCAGCGCCACCCGCTGTTCGGCGGAGCGACCACGAAGTCCGAACACCTCGCGGTCTCCGCGGACCAGCTGGACGTGCTTTTGGGCGTTGACCCGGCCGAGCGCATGAGAGCTGCCGGCAAGCAGTCGAATACCGGTGTGGCACGGCACGTCTCGTGCTTGCGCTAAATCGACCTCGCCGTCGGCGAACAGCGCGTCGATGTCCTCGGCGGTGACTTCCATTTCCGTCATCCCGGTCCAGCCGGACGTGACGACGTCTTGCGCGTGGTACTCGTCGGCTGGCAGACCCACCGCGCCGGCCTTGACACGCAGCGGAATGTCCTTGCTCACCAACGTGACTCGTCTGCCCTCTGCGGCCAGGTTGGCGGCGCAGCATAGGATGCGCGAGTCGTTGGTGTCGGTGCGGAACCCAGCCGGCAACACGTCCGGATCACTGTGGTTGAGTTCGACGTGCAGCGTTCCGCCTTGTGTCCCAACGGGAATCGGCTGATCCAGCCGACCGTGCTCGAGCCGCAGGTCGTCGAACAAGCGCAATGCCTGTCGGGCGAACCAGCCGAGTTCGTGGTGATGGCGTTTGGCTTCCAGCTCACTGATCACCACCAGCGGAACCACCACTTCATGTTCGGCGAAGCGGGAACAGGCCCACGGATCGGACAACAACACGGAGGTGTCGAGCACATACGTCCGGATGGTGTCCTGTGCGACCGCCGGGGAATCAGTCACGAGCGCTCCTCGAGCTCATCGCCCGGTTCGCTGCCGCGTGCGGGTGGTGGCCCCACCCCCACCTGTACACGCGGGGCGTCACAACCGGGCTGATGCCCGTGCGGCCCGCACGGACGATTCGGCGGGGGCCGCGGCGCCAGGACCGGGGCCGGCGGTCCTGTCGAAGTGAAGACGAAAGGTGCCGCCCGGACAGCAGAGCATGTCGCTAGCCATCGAATGCGACGCTACTCCGGTCTGCGCATGTGCGCCGCGCAGGCGCGCCGTGGCGAAAGCTCAGCCGCGTCTTAGCCTATGACGAACTGCCGCAGCGCAGGCTCGTCGGCGAGCCCCCATGCGGTGATGCGGTCGGAGATCACCTGGCGCAGTTGATCCGGGCCGAAGATGCCTGCGTCAGCGACGCTTTGCACCTTGTCTTGGTAAGCGTCGATGTCGGCGCCGACCACAGCGACTTCGGCGGCACGGGCAGCGATCGCCGCGATCGTCTCGTCGCGGGTGTAGCCGAGGCAGTGCGCGACGAGGTTGGCGAAGAACTCCTCGTGCCGCTCTTCGTCTCGCGCGATGTGGGTGATCAGACCTGCCAGCACGGGCTCTTCGATCTGGGCCGCCAGGTTGCTGCAGTACACGGCGTGGGCGCGCTCGAAGAAAGCCATGAACACCAAGGTTTCGACCTGCGAATAGTGATCGGCTCGATAACCCTTGCCTGACACGTGCTCGAAGCGGACCTGCTCGTTGGCGGTCGGGTCGACCTCTCGGGTCACCACGAAGTACTCGCGCAGCGCAATTGCGTGCAGGTGCTCTTCGGCCGTCCAGCGGCCGATCCAATTGGCCCAGTTGTCCTCGAGGATGAAGTGCTCGACGAGTTCGCGGTGGTAACCGGCGACGTTGTCTTTAGTGATCAGCAGGATCTCGCACGCGTCGGTGATGGTTTTGGGCAGCGTCACCTGCGACGGATCCCAATCGCGCCCGCCGAGGAAGGCATAATTCTCGCCCTGGTCGAACGGCACGAAGTCATGCGCGAACCACAAGTTCTCGGTGCCGAGGTGGCGGTCGAGGTTCTCGCCCACGACCGGCTCGAGTTCAAGAATAAATGCGTTAGCAACAGGTTTTACTGCCATGAAAGTAACTGTAACCCGCGTACACAGGTGCCGTGAAATTGGTGGCCTCTAGAGCGTCAACCCCGGATACAGCGGGTTAGCCGTCAGCAGCTCGGCCGCAGCGGCGTGCACCCGCTCAACGGTGCCGTCGGCCAAGGTGTACTTGGCCTTGGAGGGCCCGGAGGCTCCCGAACCGGGTTGCGTGTTGGCCAGCACGTCGACCACCAGCTCGGCGACCCGGTCGAACTCGGCGGCACCGAAGCCGCGGGTGGTCAGTGCCGGGGTGCCCAACCGGATGCCGCTGGTGTACCAAGCCCCGTTCGGATCGGCAGGGATGGAGTTGCGGTTGGTGACGACGCCGGAGTCCAGTAACGCCGATTCGGCCTGCCGGCCGGTCAGCCCGAATGACGTGACGTCCAGCAGCACGAGGTGGTTGTCGGTGCCGCCGGTGACCAGCCGCGCCCCACGCCGCAGGAACCCGTCGGCCAGCGCTTTGGCGTTGTCGGCAACCCGC
>NZ_JBAUZA010000307.1:0-13532 GCF_049585075.1 Mycobacterium sp. | reverse complement strand
GTTCTATGGCGCGCCGGTAGTGGCCGTGGTGACGATCATCGTTTCGTTTTTCACGGCGCAGCGCCGGTGGGGCATCGTGGTGCCGCTGTTGGCATTGGCACTGCTGGCCGCCGACATCACCATCCTTGCCGTCACCGTCGCGCAATAGCCGGCCGCAATATCTAGCGCGGCGGCAAAAAGCCGCCGGGTGACGGCGGCCCGGACGGCCACGGCTGTGGCGGCGGCGGCCATCGAGATGCCGCGGTGGGCCGCAACCGTGCTAGCTCCCGACGGTGTCGTTCGGCCAGCACGGCGGCCAAGGCGAGTTGCGGCGGAGTTCCGGGCGGCGGTGCAGGCGCGACCCGGCTCAGCACGTCACCGGCGATCCGGTAAGCCATCTGGTCGCGTAGCCGCGGATCGAGTTGCGGTGCGCGGGCGAGGAATTGGCGTGCGATCTCGGCCTGCTCGGGGCTCAGCCCGGATAGCTGGAGCGACGCAGCCCACCAGGCCAGCGGCGGTGGCATCAAAGGCAATGGGCCCAACTTCGGTCCGCGTTCGCTGATCACCACCGTGCCCGCGAAGACGTCGCCAATCCGTTTGGCTTTCGGCGAGAGCATGCTGCAGATCACCGCCGGGCTGCCTAACAACATCCAGATCTCGACGACCGAGGCCAGTCCGCGAAACAGCGCCTGGCGGAAGCGCTCCGGGCCGCCGTCCTCCGACACCACGCGCAGACCCATCACCAGCTTGCCTACCGACCGACCACGTGTTGCGGTTTCGAAAATGACGGGATACCCGACAAACACCAGCACGGTGAAGATGATGATGATCGCTCCCGTGACCGCATCGTCGAATTGAGTCAATGTGACGGCCCACAACATCAGCGCCACCAGATAGCCGATGACGACGACGACGATATCGATCAGCGCTCCGACCGCCCGCACCGGCAGTTGAGCGATCGGCACGTCGAGCACCACGGCGTCCCCGGTCACCACCTGCGGCATACCGCAAACGGTACCTGGCTTCTCGGCTGCGGTGAGTTTGCCGATAACGCTAGGCTGCGAGTGGTGGATGTCGACGCGTTCGTGCTCGCTCACCGCGACACCTGGGACCGGCTCGAACATTTGGTGAAAAGTCGCCGGCGCTTGACCGGTGCCGAGATTGACGAACTCGTCGAGCTCTACCAGCGGGTGTCGACGCACTTGTCGATGCTGCGATCGGTGTCCTCAGATTCCGCCGTGGTCGGCAGTCTTTCGAGTCTGGTGGCGCGTGCTCGAGCCGCGGTTACCGGCGCCCACGCTCCGTTGTCCAGTGAATTCATTCGGTTCTGGACGGTGTCCTTTCCGGTGGTGGCTTACCGCGCCTGGCGGTGGTGGCTGGCGACGGCTGTGCTGTTCTTCGCCGTCGCCGCGGCCATCGCGGTGTGGGTGATCGGCAGCCCCGAAGTCCAAGCTACGATCGGAACACCAAGCGAGATAGACGAATTGGTCAACCATGACTTTGCCTCGTACTACAGTGAGCACTCCGCTATCGCGTTCGGGCTGCAAGTCTGGCTCAATAATTCCTGGGTTGCGGCGAAGTGCATCGCATTCTCGGTCGTGCTGGGTGTGCCGATTCCATTTGTGTTGTTCACCAACGCTGCCAACCTCGGAGTCGTGGCCGGGCTGATGCTGCAGGCCGGCAAGGGCGACATCATGCTGGGGTTGCTGATCCCGCATGGCCTGCTGGAGCTCACGGCGGTGTTCCTGGCGGGTGCCGCTGGAATGCGGCTGGGGTGGTCAGTGATATCACCGGGTGACCGCCCGCGCGGCCAGGTGCTTGCCGAGCAGGGTCGTGCCGTCGTCGCGGTCGCAGTCGGCTTGGTGGTGGT
Source organism: Mycobacterium sp. (assembly GCF_049585075.1). GTDB lineage: Bacteria > Actinomycetota > Actinomycetes > Mycobacteriales > Mycobacteriaceae > Mycobacterium. The sequence continues at coordinate 11,683 of NZ_JBAUZA010000307.1, read as the reverse complement.
GCTGCTTATCTCGGGTGCCATCGAGTCGTTGGTGACCCCGTCGCCGTTGCCCACAGCCTTGCGGATTGGCATCGGAATCCTGGCCGAGGCAGGGTTTTTGACCTACATCGTGTACTTCGGCCGACGCGCGGCTCGGGCTGGCGACACCGGCGACATCGCCGACGCGCCGGATGTGGTTCCTACCCGCTGACCCAGCCGCTGACCCCCGCCGAATGTGGGGTTGTGTCACGCACATCTGCGAAACGCGTGCATCAAGCCCGCACTCGGCGAAACGATTAGAGCCGCCCGGTTGCTTTCATCGCCAGGTAGCGGTCGGCCAGCGCGGGCGCGAGTTCGGCGGGCGCTGCGTCGATGACCTGCACTCCGCTGTGTCGAAGCCGCGAGGCGATTGCGTGCCGATCGTTTCGGGAATGTTCGGCGGCCGCGGCGTCATAGACCGCGGCCGCATCAGCGCGCCCGGCGGCAAGCTGGTCGACGCGCGGGTCGGCGACAGCGGCAAGGATCACCCGGTGCTTGGCCGAGAGCTGGGGCAGTACCGGCAGCAGACCCTCGTCGAGACTGCTGGCGTTGAGGTCGGTCAGCAGCACCACCAGCGCGCGCCGCCTGGTTCGGCGCAGGATCGTGGAAACCATTGCAGTAGCATCGGATTCAATCAGCGCTGGTTGAAGCGGAGCCATCGCCTGGACCAGCCGGGCCAGCAGTTCGGTTCGCGACGCTCCGAATACGCCGGCCCGGGTCATCCGGTCGTGCGCCAGGAAGTCCACGTGATCACCCGCTCGGGAGGCGAGAGCCGCCAGCAGCAGAGCGGCGTCCATCGACCAATCCAGCCGGGGCCAACCACTGGGATCGATCGCCGTTGGGTCGACACCGACCCGGCCGGCGGCCGTGCGACCGGTATCGAGCACGATGACGACCCGCCGGTCGCGCTCGGGTCGCCAGGTCCGCACCACGACGTCGGCTCGACGAGCAGTGGCGCGCCAGTCGATTGAGCGGACGTCGTCACCGACGACGTACTCTCGCAGCGAGTCGAACTCGGTGCCCTGCCCTCGCGTCAGCGTTGGCAGCAGGCCGTCGATCTCCCGAAGTTTGGCCAGGCGCGCGGGTAGATGCTTGCGCGACAAGAACATCGGAAGCACCCGGACCTGGCCCACCACCGGATGTGACCGCTGACGGCCCGCGATCCCCAGCGGACCGATAGACCGCGCGGTGACCACCGCCGACCGCTGATCACCGCGGCGGACCGGGCGCAAACAGGTGTCCACCCGCTGCACCCGGCCGGCGGCGATGTCGACGGAGTGAACAGGTGGTTCAGCCCGCGCACTGGGAGGCCAGGCATCGCGAATCTGCCCGCGAAACCGTCGCCGTCCGGCATTGTGAATGAGCACAGCGGCATTCACCGCCTCGCCGAGCCGCACCGAGCCGTTCGGAATGCGGGTGTACTGCAACTTCGATGGGCTTGCCGCCATACTGATGTCAGCGATCACCGCGACGGCCAACGCCGCCAGCAGTATCACAAAAGATGTTGCCGGCCAGGGTGATAGCACAATGGGTAGACCGCAGATGACTGCGATCAGCCCGGTGCGCCCGGTCAGGATCACTAGCGTGGCACCGGCACCGAGGCCAAAATCCCGTCGAGTACGCCATCGGGGGTGGCGCCCTCCAGTTCCGCCTCCGGCCGAAGCATCACCCGGTGCCGCAGCGTCGGCCGGGCCATCGACTTCACGTCGTCGGGGGTGACGTAGTTGCGCCCGGAGAGCCACGCCCACGACCGCGCAGTGGCCAGCAATGCGGTTGCGCCGCGCGGTGACACACCGAGCTGCAGCGCCGGTGAGTGCCGGGTGGCGCCGACGATGTCGACGATGTAGCCCAGCACCTCCTCGGCGACAAGCACCTGACTTACCGCCTCGCGGCCCGCTGCCAACTCGGTCTGCCCGGCAACCGGACGGATCGCCGACAAGTCACGCGGATCAAAGCCGTGCGCGTGGCGGCCGAGAATGGCGATCTCGGCACCGCGCGGTGGCAGTGGCACAGTCAGTTTGAGCAGGAACCGGTCCAGCTGCGCCTCCGGCAACTGATAGGTGCCTTCATATTCGATCGGATTTTGCGTCGCGGCAACGATAAACGGGTCGGGCAGCGCCCTCGGTTCGCCGTCCACGCTGACCTGACGCTCTTCCATCGCCTCCAGCAACGCCGCCTGCGTCTTCGGCGGCGTGCGGTTAATTTCGTCGGCCAGCATGAGATTGGTGAAAACCGGGCCGCTTCGGAACACGAATGCGGCGGTGCGAGTGTCGTAGACCAGCGATCCGGTGACATCGCCAGGCATCAAGTCCGGTGTGAACTGGATACGCTTGAATTCCAGTTGAAGTGCCGCGGCCAGCGAGCGAACCAGTAGCGTCTTCGCCACCCCTGGCACACCTTCGAGCAGTACGTGGCCGCGGCACAGCAGCGCGATCACCAAACCGGTGATCACGGCGTCCTGCCCGACGACGGCTTTGCCGATCTCGCCGCGCAATGCCAGTAAGGCTTGGCGCGCCGATTCCGCCACCGGCGGCTGGGCGGAGGTTGGGCGCGATTGGGTCATCGTTGTGCGACCTGCCTTTCGATGTCGTCGAGTGCACGGGCAAGCTGTACCAAGTCAGCATCGGAAACTGGTGATGGACCAAACAGAATGTGCCGCGCCGACTCCGCGTGAAATCCGCTGCGTTGCGCAACCGCGGTTGCCACCGCGGGCGCCGACGTGTCGGTGCTCAAGCCGAGTCGGGGGTGCAGGCGCTGCAGGGTGGCGGCCCGTAATGCTTGCGCTGCGCGGTCGCGCGCTCGTCGCGACCGGTATAGCCGACCGCGGCCCTCGACCGTCTCCGACGCGCGCACAACCACGGGTAGCTCCTCGGCGACCAGTGGACCGATTCGACGACCCTTCCAACACGCAATCAGCAGCACTGCTAGCCAGAGTTGCAGAACCATCCAGATGACGTTATCCGGGATCAGCCCGAAGATCGTTGTTGAACCCGAAGTTTCGCCTTCGACCCGCTGCGGGGCATACCACACCACGCGCGGATGCTGGCCGGCGAGATTCATTGCCAGCGCCGCATTGCCGGCCTTCAGCAGACCTCCGTTGGTCATGAAGTCGGTACTGCCGACCACTGTCACCGTGCGATCGCCGTCACGGTAGCGGACCAGGGCTCCGCCATAGCAGCTGGTAACCGCACGGTGACCGGCAGCATGAAAGGTGTTGGACGGTCCGAAATCTACCGAGCCCGCCCGGTTGGCTTCACGCAGCGCGCAATTCGGCTGAGTGTCCTGCATACTGGCGCCCTTGCTGCGGATACCGGGGGCAAGAGCACCGCGGGCACGGGAGGTCGGCTCGACCAGCAGCAGATCGCCTGGCGCGGTGGCCAGCCGATGTAGCACTGTGTCGCTGGTGACGCGCTGGGTCTGGGCGAACAACAGTAACGTTCCCGGTTGTGCCGCGTTTTCGGCTTCGGCGATGCTGGTGGCGACCACGACGGTCACACCGCGGTCCCGCAGCAGCGTGACCAACGCGTGCGCGCCGTCGGGTCCGGTCGAGGCCGGGTCCATCACTCCGCCGGGACGCGGCGCGGTCAGGTAGGTGCCGATCGCTGCGACCGCGCAGACGGCCGCGAGCACGAGCAACACCCACCGCCATGACCACCGTTGGCGCGCTGGGATTGTCGTTCCTGCAACCGTCATCGAACCGGTGCCCATGCATCGACTGGGGCGGACTCACCGAACTGGGGTCGGCCTGCCTGAGACCGGAATCGCAGGTGGTCATCAAGGTCGACGATCAACTGGTAGGCCACTTGTGTCCCTGGCATTTCACCGTAGGTGACATCGTTGAATGCGGTTGCCGCTTGCGACAATTCGGATGAAAGATGAGGCATGCGAGCGCCAGCGTCACGGGCCAGCTCGTTGGCGGTACGGCCGGGCGCCGGTTCCAGTATCCCGCTCTCCTCGAGACCACGGGCCACCGCCCGCAGTCGATGTCGAATCGCTGCCGACCAATTGCCTTCGGCAGCAAAGCGTTCCGCGGCAGCACGATGCTGGTCGGCGCTGAGCTGGCCGGTATCGAACAGCTGATAGTCACCACCATGCGTGCGCATGGTGCGCCGCGCGACGCGGACGGCGATCACTACCGCGACAATCAGCAAGGTAACCAGCACGCTGACGGTGAACCATCCGCCCGGTACGGTAGAGCCCTTTTCGATAAGCCGGAAAAGCAGCTGGTGAATCCATTCATCCAACCGCTGGCTCAGCGACCCCTTCGGGTAGGTCGGTTTGTCGAGTTCGCGCTGGGCGGCCTGGTGCGCGGGATCGCGGTCGATGTCGATGGCGGGCAATTTCGGCTCGTCCCTACGCCGGCCGGGTCAGCCAGAGATAGTCGGTGGAAGCCGCGGGCCGGGTGTGCGCGGGGCCGCCGGCGGCGCCGGTCTGCAGGACCAGATCGAATGCCTCGGCCCGGATCCGGCGGTCGGTGTAGAGCAAGGCAACGACGCCCGCACTGAATGGCGCAGTGATGATTCGGCCGATCGCCGAACCGACGGCCCCCACTGTCGCACCGACCAGCGACATGCCACTGGATCCGATCAGCAGCGCACCGACGAAATTGAACGGCGCCGCGACCGCGTTGCCGACCAAAACCACCACCAGCCCGGTCAGCATCTGGATGCCGAGCACACGCCAAAAGCTGTTGCGGACCAACGCAAATGACCGGGTGATCGCATCGATCACCGGCAGCCGCTCCAGCACTATCAGCACCGGTGCGAACGACAGCACCGTGTAGAAGTAGACCACCGTCGCTATCGACGCCAGCCCTAGCGGCAAACCGATCACAACGGCCGCGGCGGCGTTGCTGGCGGCGGCGACCGCCCCGATGATCAGTCCCGCCACGCCGGCCAGCAATATCAGCCCAACCAACTCCAAGGCCACCAGGCCCAACAAGGCAGGCAGCCGCCCGCGAATCTTGACCCATGTTTCGCCGGGGCCGATTGTTGAGCCGAACACTGCCCGGCCCACGACGACCGTGAGCATGCCGCTGAGCAGAACACCCGCCAGCCAGCCGACCAGGCCGGCTAGCGCAGATGACAGCATCCAGGCCGCGACATCACCCCCGGTCAGGTCGTCGGACGGGGCTGTCCGCAATCGGCTGGCAGCGGCCAGGGGACCGACGGTGGCGGTCAACGTGATGATTTGCGTGCTCACCACCACGATCGCAGTCAGCCCCAACGTGGCCTTTGCGTTGGTCCGGATGTAGGCGGCGGCGCCATTGAAAATGTCGCTGATGCTCAACGGTCGCAACGGGATTATCCCGGGCGCATTCGTTCCCAAACGGTTCGGAGATGGGATGCCGTAGCCGGACGGCACACCGTAGCCAGGCGCAGGCGGATAGGCCGAAGGCGGGTAGGAGGGGTAACTGGGCGGTGGGTAGTAGGCGGGCGGGCCGTAGGCAGGCGGCGGATACCCCGGATAGCCCGGGTAGCCCGCTGGCGGGTAGGCGGGGGGACCGTAGCCGAGTGGGGGGTAGTCCGGGTAGTCCGGGTAATCGGGCGGCGACGCGCTCACCAGGTGGAACCGCCGTCGTCGTCGTTCGTCATTTGCGCCGCTCCTCAGCATCGCTGCGCTCTGCATCGTCGTCGGCGCGCATGGCTCCATACTGTCGAGCACCGGATCATTTCTCAACGTCGTGTTATGCGCACGTATCGCGCTCCGTTGATAGCTGGCGCGTAGCGTCTCAGCAATGGCGGAACTCAAATCGAGACTGCGGGCAGATCTGACCGACGCGATGAAGTCGCAGGACAAGCTGCGTACCGCGACGCTGCGCATGCTGCTGGCCGCGGTTCAGACCGAGGAGGTCTCGGGCAAGGCGGCGCGCGAACTCTCCGACGACGAGGTGCTCAAGGTGCTGGCCAAGGAGGCCAGGAAGCGCAGCGAAGCAGCGGAGATCTACACCCAAAACGGCCGCGGCGAACTGGCGGCCAACGAGCACGCCGAAGCCCGGGTCATCGACGAGTATCTGCCGACCCCGCTCACGGAAGCCGAGGTCGCCGACGTGGTCGACACGGCTATTGCGCAGGTGGCCGAGCAATTGGGCGAGCGGCCAGGCATGAAACAGATGGGGCTGGTGATGAAGGCTGCGACTGCGCTGGCGGCCGGCAAGGCCGACGGGTCGCGTCTGTCTGCGGCGGTTAAGGACAGGCTCTAGCAGCGACGGTCGTTTGCCTCGGCCGTGTGGGGGTATCCAATGCCGTATGACACGGTTTGGCTACACCCTGATGACCGAGCAGAACGGACCCAAAGACCTTGTCCGCTATGCGATTTCGGCTGAACATCGAGGTTTCGATTTCGAGGTCAGCAGTGACCACTTCTCACCGTGGCTGGCATCGCAAGGACACGCGCCCAACGCCTGGGCGGTACTGGGCGCGGTAGCCCAAGTTACCGAGCGAGTCGATCTGTACACCTACGTGACTTGCCCGACCATGCGCTATCACCCCGTGATCGTCGCGCAACAGGCGGCAACCGTGCAGCTGCTCGCCGACGGCCGATTCACGCTGGGCCTGGGCAGCGGCGAAAACCTCAACGAGCACGTCATCGGTAAGGGCTGGCCCGCCATCGTCCAACGGCAAGAGATGCTGCGGGAGGCCATCGAGATCATCCGCGCGTTGTTCAGCGGCGACCTGGTCGATTGGCGGGGCAACTACTACCAAGTCGATTCTGCGCGGCTGTGGGATGTGCCGGATGTTCCGGTCGGTATCGGCGTTGCGATGAGCGGGAAGAAGTCCATCGACAAATTCGCCACCCTCGCAGACCACCTGATCGCCGTCGAACCCAATGGTGACCTCGTGCGCACCTGGCACTCGGTGCGCCAGGGCACGGGTATCGCCGGTGGTGGTCGGGTGATTGGGCAGATACCAATCTGCTGGGACCCCGATCGCGACGCGGCGATCGAGCGCGCCCACGACCAATTCCGTTGGTTCGGTGGTGGTTGGAATGTGAACGCCGACCTGCCGACGACGGCAGGTTTTGCCGGGGCGACGCAGTTCGTCCGTCCCGAGGACGTCGCAGACAGCATTCCTTGTGGCCCGGACCTCGATGCGATTGTCGACGCGGTCCGCCCGTTCTGGGAAGCCGGTTTCACCGACATCGCGCTGCTGCAAATCGGCGGCGACAGCCAAGACCTCTTCTTCAAAGAAGCCGCCGAGCCGCTGCTGGGTGCACTACGGGCGGCGGCAAGTGATGGGAATAGCGAATCGTAAGGAGAATCGGAATGCCAAACTCGTTGCAAGGCAGGAAAGTAGCCATTCTGGCCGCGGACGGCGTAGAGAAGGTCGAACTTGAGCAGCCCCGTGCGACTCTCGGCCAAGAGGATGCGCAGGTTCAATTGCTTTCTCTGAAAACCGGTGAGATCCAAGCACGTAACCACGATCTGGAGCCGGCGGGCACGTTCGATGTCGATCGCGCGGTTTCCGATGCGTCGGTGGACGAGTTCGACGCATTGGTCCTGCCCGGTGGAACGGTGAATCCGGACAAGCTGCGCTTGGACGATTCGGCTGTGTCGTTTGTGCGTGAGTTCGTCAACTCGGGTAAGCCGGTTGCAGCGATCTGTCACGGACCGTGGACGCTGGTAGAGGCCGGCGTGGTCGCGGGCCGAAAGCTCACGTCGTATCCCAGCATTCGCACCGATATACGCAATGCCGGAGGAAGAGTCGTCGACGAGGAAGTCGTCGTCGATAGAAATCTGGTGACCAGCCGATCACCCGCCGATCTGGCGGCGTTCTGCTCGGCGATTGTCGAGCAATTGGCTCATGCGCCGGCGAGCACATAACAGACTTCGCTAGCTCATTGGAGTTTCGAGATCGCGGTTTGTGGGCATGAATCACCTCAAGCCGTGACTAGCACGGCGATCAAGACCTCGAAAGGCCGAAGTGACCATCGCTCACCCCGCACCGTGCGATTCGCTGGATATCGACGGCGTCTATCCGCCGCAACACGACTCGCAATTGCTGATCGACACGCTCGAAAAGACTGAACTGGTTGAGGGTCGACGGGTTTTGGACCTCTGTACGGGCAGCGGTGTCGTCGCAATCGCCGCGGCTGAATTGGGCGCCGCCAGCGTCACGGCGTTCGACATCTGCCCACGTGCAGTGCACTGTTCCCGGGGCAATGCCGTCCACGCGGGTGTCGAGATCAACGTGCGTGAGGGATCATGTTCTGGAGCACTGGATTACGCGCCTTTCGATGTCATCGTGTCCAATCCGCCTTACGTGCCTACCCCGCCGGCGGGCGACACCGACGTGATCCCGATAACCGCAGGCCCGGCGTGGGCCTGGAATGCCGGCGTCGACGGGCGGATGGTGCTGGATCCGTTGTGCGAATCAGCGGCCGGCATGTTGGCCGCCGGCGGCTCCATGCTGCTGGTGCAGTCGGCACTATCTGGCGTCCAACAGTCACTGGAATCATTGCGATCAACCGGACTGCACGCTGAAGTGGTTGCATCCCAATTGATTCCGTTCGGCCCGGTGCTGTCTGCGCGGGCTGGCTGGCTGGAAGTCACTGGCCGAATTAAAACGGGTTGCCGGACTGAAGAACTGGTGGTTATCCGGGCGGACAAGCCATGACTGATCGCACGCGGGTGCAGGTGATACCCAACGGCCCGGTGTTGGTCCCCGGCCCGGTGCGCATCGAGACGCCGAGCGGCGACGTCGTGGAATCCGACCGATTCATGGTGGCCATCTGTACTTGCCGGCGCAGCAAGGACTATCCGTTGTGCGACACCAGCCATCGGCGATGTCGCCCGGCGCGGGCCCGCTTAGCCCAGCGGTCGTCGTAGCGACGTCTGCCCGGCCTTCCACGATGCCATGATGGCGTCGGCTAGCCGATCCTCGACGACAGCGTGCGCGCGGATACCGAACACCACATCGTGATCCAGCTGCGGTTCCCGCGCAACGAGATCGCCCACCACGTCGATGCGCACCACCTGCTCATGGACGGCGTCAGCTTCGACATGCTCGCGGTAAAAGGCGACACATTCCTGCGGCGCCGCCAGCCGCTGCAGTGCCTCGACCAACCGGCGCGACCCTGGCGACGAGGTGATCTCCGTTGATGCGAAATGCCCGATGGCGGCCCCGCGAAACTGTCGGTGCAAGCCGAACAACGACATCAAGTTCACCACCGCCAACGATTCGGCGGGCACCGTGTCGAGGTATGCGAGGTAGGTCGAATCCAGGCCTGCGGCGGTCAACAAATTGGCGAACAGCTGCTGGTGGATTTGCGGGCCCCGCCCGGCACCGTATTCATCGAATTCGACTGCGACGAACGATGCCTTGGCCTGGCCGATCAGACGCGGAATAGCCCACGCGTGCGGATCGCCCTCTTTGAGGTGGTATAGCGATCGGTGCACGAAGTACTCGCGCATCTGATCCCACGTTCCATTGTCGCGCAGCCAATACGACGGCCCGGTCCCGTCAGCGGATTCGATTGAGAGCAGATCCATTTCGGCTGCCGCGGTCTGGCTTGGCTCGATACGGCCTACGTCGCGTCGGATTCCGGCCAGGAAAGCCCGCTCCAACTGCCCGCGCAGATGCAGTAGACCGGGATTCCATTCCCAGGTGGGGTCGACGCCCGCGAAACCCCGGTAGTGCAGCTCGTAGCACATGTAGAGGGCGAGCTGCAGGTCCAAGCCATAGGGATCAGAGTCGAGCATCGAGGGGCCGATGCGAGCCAGCTGATCACGGGGTGCCAATTCGGTGAGACTGCACCGGACGGCCATCGACAACGGCCCGTACGCAGCAGGCAGCCGCGGTTCGACCGTGGTTTGTACTTGGGTCACGCAGCGGTTTACCCGCGAATCCACACCCGTCAAACGCCCGCTGGATACCTACTCCGCGTCGTCGTCCGGCCAGTCACAGCCGGTCAGCTCAACAGACAATTCCCACAACCGACGTGCCATCACCGCGTCGCGCGCTTTCTTGCGCAGCCTGGTCACTTTGGGCTTGCCCCACTGGCTGAAGCGGGGCGCGAGATAGCTGCCGCTTGGCAGGTCGGAGGTCACCGCCTGGATCGTGGATCGCGCGCCGGTGGCCGCGCTGTGGGCCGGAAACCGCCGGATGGTGTGCTCACGCACCCACGGCAGCACACCGGTGGTGTCCCTGGTGATGTCGGTATCCGTCGCACCCGGATCGGTCAGGTAGGTCCGTACTCCGCGCCGTACCAGCTCGCGGCTGAAGAGCATGATGGCTAGCTTGGATTCCCCGTAGGCCGCCCACTTCGAGTATTTGCGGGTGCGCCAGTTCAGGTCGTCGATGTGCAGGCGGCTAAGCGCGTAGGCCGAGCTGACCACCGAAATCACCCGATCCTTAATCCTGTCTGCGAGAAGGCATGTCAGGGCGAAATGGCCGAGGTAGTTGGTACCCATGTGCGCCTCGAAGCCATCGGCGGTGCGTGTCAGCGGCAGACCCAGCACACCGGCGTTGTTGATCAGCACGTCGACGCCATCCACTGAGTCGGCGAACTTTTGCACGCTGGCCAGATCGGCGAGATCGAGATGGGCTACCGCAACATCGCCGGCCATGGTGGCGGCGGCTTGCTCGGCTTTGGGGAGGGTGCGGCAGGCCATGAGGACGCTGTGACCGGCGGCTGAAAGTGCCGCGGCGGTCGCCTTGCCGACGCCGCTGTTGCCGCCCGTGACAATGATTCTCACCGCCCGATCATGCCATTGATGAACCCGTCGACGGATATGGAGTCTTGCCACCGGGGCTAGACTTTCGCTGCGCCGATTGGCGGCGTGATGGCAACTATCTCTTAAGGGAGAAGCATGAAGATCGTCGTGATAGGCGGCTCGGGCTTGGTGGGTTCACAGGTGGTCCAGAAGCTGACGGAGCACAGCCACGACGCGGTCCCAGCTTCGCCTCGCACGGGCGTCAACACGCTGACCGGGGAAGGGCTTGCCGATGTGCTAACCGGTGCCAATGTCGTTGTCGACGTGTCTAATTCGCCGTCTTTTGACGACGATCCGGTGATGGAGTTTTTCACCACGTCGACCACTAACTTACTGGCTGCGGCGAAGTCCGCCGCCGTTGGACACTATGTTGCGGTGTCAATTGTTGGCTGCGATGAGCTGCCCGAGAGTGGCTACATGCGTGCGAAGGCCGCCCAGGAAAAGCTCATCGAAGAAGCGACGATTCCTTACTCGATCGTCCGCGCCACCCAGTTTGCGGAGTTCACCGATGCAATCACGGCGTCGTTAACAGTCGGCGACGAAGTGCGCGTGCCCGACGCCCTCATCCAGCCCATCGCCACCAAAGATCTCGCCGACGAGGTCGCGCGGATAGCCGAAGGCGAGCCGCTCGGCGGTATCGAGAACATCGGAGGTCCGGAGAAGATCTCGTTCGAGCAGATGGCTCGCGATGCGCTCGCCCGGCAAGGCGACGCCAAACCGGTAGTCGTTGATCCCCAAGCGCGTTACTTCGGGACACCGCTTTCGACGGATAGTTTGGTTATCCACTAGCCAGGCCATCGTGCCTACAGAACACTGATTTCACGGTCGGGGTGGCGGGATTCGAACCCACGGCCTCTTCGTCCCGAACGAAGCGCGCTACCAAGCTGCGCCACACCCCGCTTAAAGCCACGACAGCGTATCGCACCCACCCGGCGATCCGCCAAAGTGGAT
>NZ_JBAUZA010000306.1:0-3074 GCF_049585075.1 Mycobacterium sp. | reverse complement strand
GCAGAGGGGGCGCCGAAGGCGCGGTCGCCGCAGCCGCGCTAGACACCGCCATGCCCGTCGCCAGACATACAGCCAGCACATCCAGGCTCGAGGCGACGGCCAGTGGATCGGGGCCACGCGAAGGCGGTCGCGCCGTGGCGGGCGCGCGGGCCACCATCATCGCCCGTGCCCTGAGCCTCGACGGCCGGGCACCGCTTAATATAGCGACCGCCAGGAGCAGCGCCGAGGTGGTCATGATGCGGCCCGATCGGTGATGTGGTCCGACCAGAGCAGCCCGCTGCAGACCAGAGTGATCCCGGCCACCAGCAGCCAACCCCCCGCGTGCCCGCCCAGCAAAAACCCCACCGGCTCGGCCCCGATAAGTTGGCCAAACAGCACCGACAGTATCGGCAGCCCCGCCAGAATGGCTGCGGTGGCACGAGCGCCGGCCATCGCCGAGGTGACGTGGCCTGAAAACCGCTGCCGCTCAACGATATCGCGTTGGGCCGCGCGCATCAGGGTGGACATCGCCAGGCCGTGTTGGGCGGCCAGATTCCAGCACACCGCGAGCCGATCCCATTGCGCCGGCAAGGCCGAAGTCTCGGCGACGCTGCGTAATCCGGCGGTGACGTCGGCACCCAAGCGGGCGCGCGCCGCCACCGCACGGCAGGACTCCGCGACGGGGCCGCCCGTTTCATCCGCCGCGACAGCGAACGCCTGCGCAGGGTGGGCACCAACCCGCAGTTCGCCTACCAACACATCGATCGCGGTTTCCAGCTGCCGGCCCTCATCCATCCCACGACGGCCACGGCGACGGCGCCGGTAGCGCAAGGCTCCGGTTGCACCAAGCACCGCGGCCGCGAGAACCGTTGTCAGCGGCAGCAATACGGCACCCACAGCCACCGCACACATGGCACAGCATCCGGCGATCCGCGGCGGCAGTCGAATGCGGCTGCGGTCGTGACAACCAAGTCGTCGCCGCGGCGATGCAGGCGCTACCAACACAGCTGCTGATAACGCAAGGGCCGCCGCCGGTGCGGTCATCTGGTCGTCCGTGTCTCAATCAGCCGGCGCAAGCCCGCGACCTCGTCGCTCAATCCGCGGTCGGCATGCCACACGGTGGTCGCCCCGACCCTTCCGTCCGTTTGACGTAGCACCGCGATTTCGCTGAGTCGCCGCCGCCCGACGCGATCGCGGGCCACATGCAGCAGCACCTGAACGGCGGCAGCCAGTTGACTGTGCAGCGCACCACGATTCAGGCCGCCAAGAGCACCCAACGCCTCCAGACGAGCTGGGACCTCCCCGGGATTGTTGGCATGCACAGTGCCCGCACCGCCGTCGTGGCCGGTGTTCAGCGCCGCGAGCAGATCGACCACTTCGGCGCCCCGAACCTCGCCAACGACAATGCGGTCCGGCCGCATCCGCAGTGCTTGCCGGACGAGTTGACGCACCGTAACTTCGCCGACGCCTTCGACATTGGCACAACGCGCGACCAGCCTGACCAGATGCGGGTGCGGCGGCGCGAGTTCAGCGGCGTCCTCGACGCACACGATCCGCTCGTCGGGAGACACCGCGTTCAGCATCGCCGACAGCAGCGTCGTCTTACCGGCCCCGGTCCCGCCGGACACTAAAAACGCCAACCTGGCGGCGATGATGTCAGCGAGCAGTGCGGCGGCTGTCGGGGCGATGGCGCCCGCCGCGATCAGCGCGGACAAATCTTGGGTGGCCGGCCGAAGCACTCGCAACGACAGGCAGGTGCCGGCGACGGCGACCGGTGGCAGCACGGCATGCAGGCGGACCGCGAAGCCGCCGGCGCCGACTCCGGTCAGCTGACCGTCCACCCACGGTTGCGCGTCGTCGAGTCGGCGACCTGCGGTCAGCGCCAGCCGCTGCGCCAAGCGCCGCACGGCGGCTTCGTCAGCGAACCGAATATCGGTGCGCTGCAGTCCGTTTCCGTCGTCGACCCACACTGCGTCCGGCGCGGTGACCAACACGTCGGTGGTGCCGCCGGCGCACAACAGGGGCTCGAGGATCCCCGCGCCGGTCAGCTCGGTTTGTAGTACCCGCAGGTTACTCAGCAGCTCAGTGTCGCCGAGCACACCACCGGATTCGGCCCGGATCGCGTCGGCCACCACTACGGGCCGCAGCGGCGCGGATTCGGCGGCCAGCCGTTCACGCACCCGGTCGATGAGCGAATCGGTCATGCCGCCCTACTTTCCGCGTCGGCCGTAGGGCGCGCTGGCAGCAAGGCCAGAACCCGGCGGGCTGCCGCTGCCAGCGCAGAGCGGCGCGCTAGCCGCAGACCGCCGTGTTCGAGCTGCTCGGCCAACCGCGGGTACGGCTTCATCGACGCCAGCAGCGGCACGGCGGCGATCGCAGCCAGCTCCTCGGCCCGCAGCCCGCCCGGTGAGGGTCCGCGCACGACCAAACCCACGTTGGGATTGATGCCGGTAACCACCGGCGCGAGAGTCGCGGTCGCCGCACACGCCCGCACATCGCACGGACTGACCACGACGACGAGATCGGCTGAGTCCAAAGCAGTTTGAGCAGCCTCGGTGAGCCGGCGCGGAACGTCGCAGACGACGGTGGCTCCGCCACGGCGGCCGGCGTCGATGACCGCCTCCACCGCCCCGGCGTCCAGTTCGTATCCGCGCCGAGTGCCCGACAGCATGCAGATCCCGCGATGGCGCGGCAGCGCCTCACGCACTGACGACCAGTTCAGCCGTCCGCCTTGCAACGCCAGGTCGGGCCAGCGCACACCGGGGGTGGTCTCGCAGCCCACCAGCAGATCGATGCCACCACCCCAGGGATCGAGATCGACAAGCAACGGGGTGGTGGCGACCTGTGCCAGCGCGGCCGCGAACAGTGACGCGCCCGCCCCGCCACGCCCCCCGATAACCGTGACGACCTCGCCCCGAGTGCGCTCATCACGCACGGAGTCGCCGGCATCGGCAAGCTCGCGGACCAGCTCGCGCTCTTGGATCGGCAGGGTGAGCACGTGCCGGGCACCCACGTCGACGGCCGCCGCCCATGTCGCCGGCGCCGGTTCGCCGCTCGTCACCACGACCACGTGGGCGCGGCGCGGCAGTCCACCG
>NZ_JBAUZA010000305.1:0-3109 GCF_049585075.1 Mycobacterium sp. | reverse complement strand
GTGGGCGCAGGCGCTGGGCTCAGCCGGGGCTGCGACCGCCGCGCTTGCCGTCGCAACCCGCGTGCTTGACAGTAAGCGTCCATTGCAGCTCGAAGCCGCCGATCGGCTGGCGGATGAGCCTGAACCTCCACCAGGCCGAACCGCCACAGAACGGCGTACAACTCGATCAGCGGGATCGCCAGAAGAACGGCGGCCCCTGAGGCTAGTGGGTCGGCGAGATGATCCGTCGTCGACGTCATACGTTCGACGGTGACCAACGCATCCGGCGGGACGGCGAACCTTTAGTTACTGAAAGGCAAATGATGGTCGAAAAGAAGACGCGTCGGGCCACTTCTCAGCGCGACGCCGTCGAACATATCCGCGAGGGCGAAACATTTTTTGTGAATTTACCCATAGTTGGCCGGGTGGAAATTCCGCGGCCAGATCAGCTTGCCTACTTCGGCGGCCTGGCCGCTCTTGCGGCGTTTGAGCTGATCGACTGGCCAGTCGCGGTCGTCATCGCGGCCGGTCACATCATGGCCAGTAACCACCACAACAAGGTTCTCGAGGAACTCGGCGAGGCCATAGAGTCCGTCTAACGCTCCTGCAGGACGCGACGCGCGGTCTCGACATCGTGGTGAATCGGCAGACACATCAATTCGGCCACCCGATACATAAAGCTATCCGGCGATAAAACCAATACGATCGCATTCTCTTCGAGCAGCCGATCCAGCGCCGCAAATCCCGCGCTGTCGAGGTATTTGATCCCGCTCAATTCGAGAATGACGGGCCGGGTGCCCGGGACCGCCAGAACCGACTCGGTGAACTCCTCGACATTGGTCACGTCGACCTCACCGGTAACCGTCACTTCGGCACCGGCGCCGTTCGAAGAGTTCTGGAGCTGGAAATCCGCACGAGTCATGGTGTCACGCCCGCCACCTGGCTGGCTTGAGAGAAAACTGCATGGTGGAAAGTCAGGGTAATCCGAGTGCCGTGCGCCGTGCGAACCGTCTTCACGTCGTCGGCAAGTCCGTTGATCATCGTGAGCCCGCGCCCTCCCCGCAAGCTACGTTGGCTGGCCGACGAATCGCCCGACCAGCGGCCGGTATCGCTGACCGTCGCGGTCACGGTCCGACCGCGCACGAAAGCCTCGATGGAAATCGTTCTGGGCGAATCTCCGGTGCTGCCATGCTCGATCGCGTTGCTCACCGCTTCCCCGGTAGCCAGCAAGATGTCGACTGCCCGCGGTGGGTCCACCGCGATACCAGTCAGCCAATCGCTCAGCCGGTGCCGGGCTTGCGGGATATTGGCCAGCGCAGCAGGCAGCACGGTGGCGAAGCTGCGCGCGCAGCTGTGGCAGGGCCGCACCGCCAACAGGACGACGTCGTCGGTGTAGCCGCCGGGCGGGGCCATCCGGTCGAGCAACTCGTCACAAAAATCCCCGACCGACAACTCAGCGCGGTAGGCGGCCGCGGCCTGTAGCCGCGCGAATCCTTGATCGAGTGTCTCACCCGGGCGCTCGATCAGCCCGTCGGTGTAGAGCAGCAGCAGGCTGCCGGCCGGCAGCTCGTCGGTTGCGGTATTGGGTTTGAGCGGGCTTTCCCATGCCGCAACCGGGGGCCGTCGGCCGCCCTGCAAGAAGACCGGCGGTTGGTCCGGCATGACCAACAAGGGGTAAGGATGACCCGCGCAGCTGTAGCTGATGCTGGAGTTGGCGTTGGCCGTTCCCGGTCGTTCGGTGTCGATCACGGCGTAGCTGACCGTCGCACAGCGCGCACCGGGAATTGCGGCCGCATATTTGTCCAGCGAGGCGAGCACCGAGTCCGGATCGGCGCCGGTGAGCGCGGTCGCGGCGACTGCGGCTCGGAGCCTGCTCATCACGATCGCGGCCGGCAAGCCGTGCCCGACGACGTCGCCGACGGATATGGCGATCTGGCCCGGTTGCTGCAGCGGCATCACCAAATACCAGTCGCCGCCGACCCGCATCGCTTCGCCGCCGGGCTGATACATCGCCGCGACCACCGCGGCCGTGGACCCGCGGTCGAGATCGAGTAGGTGCTCTTGGAAATCGACGGCGATCCGATGCTCGCGCTCGGCGTTGCGCACCCGGTCCAGCGCCGCCTGGGTGATTTCCGCAGTGCGCGAGAGCATTTCGAGCTCAGCGTGATCGAAGTCCCGCGGTGTGGGCCAGAGCAACCCAAGGGAACCGATCACCTTGCCGTCATGACCACGCAACGGCTGGCTGACGCATGACCGGACGTTGTCCGCGGTTTCCTGCACGACGTGGCCATAACGCGAGGCGAGCGCCAAAGTATCGGTGATGACCATCCGTTGGCCCGTTTTGATGACATCGATCGGCACCAGCGGCGTGTTCAGGGTGGCGACGTGGTAGCGGTCGCGGAATTCCGCGGGAACCGGACCGGCATAGGAGAATCGGACGTTGTTCTCCTCGGCATCGAGGAGACCGATCACGACGACGACGGCACCTCCCGCGCCGAGCGGAGAGGCCAGCAGCGCTTCGGCGATTCCATCGACCGAGTCGGCGGCCTGCAACGCGGCATCGAGTCGGGCCGCGGCGGAGATGTGCCGAAGCTCGGCTTCACGCTGTTGCTGACCCGCTCGTTCCCGGCTGGTGGCGGACAACCGCGCGGCGACCCGCTCGACCAACTCCTGCGAGCGAAAGGGTTTGCGCAGATAGTCGTCCGCACCGCCGGCGTAGCCTTCGCTGACGGCCTCGTTTCCGGCGCGGGCGGAGAGCATGACGATCGGAGTGGCGGCCAAATCGGGATCGCCACGGATCGCGGAGACGAAGTGGAAGCCGTCGAGCTTGGGCATCATCACGTCGGTCACGATGGCGTCCGGTCGAAGCTCGCGTGCGGTCCGCAAAGCTGCTTCGCCGTCGGCGACCAGAACCGTTCTCCAGTGCGTCGACAACACCCGCTCCAGATGAGCCCGCATGTCGGCATTGTCGTCAGCGATCAAGACCAGTTCGCGCTCGTCTTCGCTGGGCACGGTCTCGGCTGGCGGCTCAGGTGTCGACACCAACCATTGGCCTGCCTCGACGACATACGGGTTGTCCGACAGGCGGGCCGGTGCATGTTCGATCGGTGTTCCGGCAAGGGATTTGGGC
>NZ_JBAUZA010000304.1:0-27179 GCF_049585075.1 Mycobacterium sp. | reverse complement strand
TCGACTTCTGTTCGCTGGCCCCGGTCCGACGCCGCGGATTGATCCAAATCTTTCCTAACGACATCGACCTGGCCCTGGAAGAGATTCGCTGGGGTGCCGAGCAGAACTGCTTCGGCGGCGTGCTCATCCCGCCAGTCTCACCCGGTGACCCCAACGTCGCACCGCTGTTCCACACTCGCTACGAACCGATCTGGGCGCTCTGTGCGGATCTGGACCTGACTGTGGTGCAGCACGCGGGCGCCGGCAGCCCCGAGATGCCGATGGACCAACCGGCGTCCAACGCAGTGTTGATCACCGAGATGGCGATTTGGGCCAACCGCACCCTCGGTCACCTGATCCTCGCCGGGGTGTTCGAGCGGTACCCGACGCTGCGATTCGTGCCGACCGAACAGGGCACGCTTTGGGTGCCAGGGCAACTCGGCATACTCGACGCCATGGTGCCCACCATGAAAACAGAGGCTCACAACCGCACTTACGGGATGTTCGGCGGGTCATCGGTCGACGAGTTGACTTTGACGCCAAGTGAATACGCTCAGCGAAACTGCTACCTCGCCAGCGAGCTAGCGCCGTTCGACGCAGCGATGATCGATTTCATGGGCCCAGAGCACATCATGTGGGGTAGTGACTATCCGCACGAGGAAGGCTTCACGCCACACTCCAAGCTGGCCATCCGCTGGGCATTGCACGACAAGTCGCAGGATGCATGCCGAAAGATCTTGGGCGGCAACGCTGGTCGACTATACCGGTTTGACCTTGATGCGCTGTCGGGAGTCGCTGCCAAGATCGGGCCAACGGTTGCCGAGGTACACACACCGCTGGAAGACACCGGTTATCGTGCTCCTGCCGCCTTCGGTTACCGGCCGTTCGAAGGCGGCCTGGCGCTCAAGCGGTTGGCTCCGGCGCGCAGCTAGCTTTCGCGTGGGTGGATGAAAACGCCCTCAGCCTCGACGGTGATGCCCTGTGCATCGGCAAGATGGCCGATGGCGAAGGTTTTGACCCCCTCCACCCGGTCGACGCGGGCTTTCGCATGCAGCGGGCCTAGCGGCGTGCCCCGCAGAAACCGAACGATGAGAGTGCCGGTATAGGCAGGAATTCCCGGTTTGTGCGCGGTTGCGCCAAGGACATGATCGAGCACCATCGCGCAAACCCCGCCGTGCACGTGGCCGGGGGGTCCTTCGTAGGCGGCGCCGAGGGTGAAGTCGGTCCACACCAGCCCCTCGGCTCCGTGGTTGATCGCCAGGGGAGGGGCGACCGGATTGCGCAAACCGATCATGACGTTGCCCCATGCCACCGTTTGGCCGTCGCCCGTCTGCTGCACACCGAAAGAAGGCGGCATCGGTGCCGCGGTCAATTTCTCAGTGATGCAATCGATCTCCTCCTTGGCTGCGATGAGGGAGGCAGCGTCGACTTGTGTCCTGATTGTGGCGTCGATGAGGCGACGCACCGAATTGGCCAACGGCCGATACAGCCACTGGAGCGTCGCCATTTCCCCATTGGATGTCACGGCCAAAGTGTGCAGCGCGCCTTACGCGCCCGGCAATGCCGTCTCCCGACCAGTGGTCAGTTGCCGAAAGCCCAGTGGCTCGGGTTGTAACCTGGGCAAATGGAAGGCAGCAATCCGCCGGGCAAGCCGAATCTTGCGGCGACCAGCTGGGCGCTGCTCGGCATGCTGTCGTATGAGTATGAGCTCTCCGGCTATGACATCCGCAAGTGGATCGACTGGAGCATGCGGTTTTACTACGGCAGCCCGGCTTACAGCCAGATCTACTCCGAGCTCAAGAAGCTGGAGAAGCTGGGCCTGGTGACCTCGCGCGTCGAGAACACGGGCGGCACCCGCCATCGCAGGCTGTACAAGATCACTGAAGCCGGGTTGAACGCGGTAACCCATTGGGCGAATGAGGCTCCGGTCGACCCGCCCACCCTCAAGCATGGCCCGCTGCTGCGGGTGACGCTGGGGCATCTGACTAACCCGGCGCGGCTAAAGGAGGTGCTGCAGGAACACGTGGCGTATGCCGACGAGATGCACCGAAACGCCGCAAAGGACGCCCGGTGGGCCGGTGCCGATCCGTCCTGGGCATACGCCCGCGTCGCGTTGCAGTGGGCCGAGCGGTATTACGCCAACGAGCGGGAGCTCGCCCTGAAGATGATCAAAGAACTTGACGAGGCGGAAGCCGCCTTTCCCCAGCCCGGTAAAGGCGGCCCTGCTAAGATCCCTTGGCCCACACCGGAATTCTGGTACGAAATCGAAAAGAAGGCCGACGCGGACGAACCCGATTGATCACGCTCCGGCGGCGTGACGGGCTGCAATGTAGCCGTAAACCAGTCCCTGGGCGATGGTCGCGCCCGCACCGGGGTATGTGGTTCCGAACGCATTAGCCGCGGTATTCCCGATCGCGTACAAACCCTCGATGACACTGCCGTCTTCGCGCAACACCCGAGCGCGGTCGTCGGCTTGCACACCGCCACAGGTGCCGAGGTCGCTAAGAACCATCTTCACCGCATAAAAGGGCTTCCTATCGAGCGCGCGGAGATTGGGGTTCGGGGTGATGGTGGGATCGCCGTAATAGCGGTCGTAAGCACTACGGCCGCGGTGGAACTCCACATCATGCCCGGCTCGGGACATCTCATTGAATCGCGTGACGGTAGCCGTGAACTGAGATTCGGGAAGGCCGATCTTGCGGGCGAGTTCAGCGAGGTCATCCGACCGATAGGCAATGCCAGCCTTGTACCACCCCGGTGGGATCGCCATCCGCGGAAATAGCTCGCCGGCAAAGACATAGCTGTTTCGGTACTGCTGATCGAACACGATCCACATGGATTCGACCGGATTGCCCGAGCGTTCCCGCTCTAGCAAGCATTGCCCGAACGACATGTAATCCATTGCCTCGTTGGCGAACCGGGTGCCGTGCTGATCGACGATCAGCGAACCCGGCAGGGACCGTTCGGCCAGCAACACCAACGGTGCACCGCCCCGGGGCGGTGCCACAGCTGGAAACCACCATGCTTGGTCCATGAGATCGGTTGCGGCGCCGATGTCTTGAGCGGTGTGAATGGCGTCACCGGTATTGGTGTCCGCGCCCAGGCTCATGTGCTCGCCGAGGGACTCCGACTGAAATTTCCATCGCATAGCCATGCTGTGGTCGAACCCACCGGCGGCCAACACCACGCCGCGACGCGCAGCGACGGTGACCTCGCGCCCGTCGTGACTCATCACTGCGCCGGTGACGCGTGCGCCATCGGTGGTCAAGCGCTGCAATTCGGAGTCGGTCCAAATGGGGATCCCCGCACGTAGAACACCGGCGAATAACCCCGCGGTCAGCGCCTGGCCGCCCGCGACGTAACGCCGCCCAAGTAGTAGTCCGCCCACTCCTTGGCAAAGTCGCTTGACGATGGTCGGTATGCCCTTGCGCGGAATACGGGCCATCAGGTTCATCCACCGGTAGTCAGCGGTGGTGGTGGGCATGGGGATCTTGACCTCCATGACCCCGGGTCGCAGCCGGTTTCGGTGCTCGCCGAGGATGGCGGAATTCAGGGGTCGGCATTCGCAGGTGCGTCCGGCCGAGGTGCCGCCCGGCGCCTCGGGGTGGTAGTCCGAATAGTCCTTGGCCCAGCTCAGTCGTATCGGGGTGGTGCGCCGCAGCAGCTCAACGGTTCCGGTCACGTTGCGCAGATAACCGGCAGACCGTTCGGCCGGCGCAGTACCCGCCACTACCGACCGCAGATACTTTTCGGCACGCTCTACGGAGTCGTCGGCGCCCTTCTCCTCGAGGATCGGACTGGCCGGCAGCCACAAGGCGCCGCCCGAGCGGGCGGTCGAGCCGCCGACATAGGACGACTTCTCCACGAGCAACACCGTTAATCCGCATTCGTGGGCGGCCAGCGCTGCTGCCATACCCGTGCCGGAGCCCACGACGAGGAGGTCGACCACCGTGTCGTGCACCGGCATGTCGGCGGGGATCGTGGCTGGTTGGGCAGTCGTCACGAACATGACATTAGGTCGTGGATGTGGCGCCGTGAGCGCTTTCTCCCTGCCAGCGGGACGGTCGGTGCCACAGGCAGGCCAACGGTTGTACAACAGCGACATGACGTTGCAGTCGAATACTGACGAGATTCGGGAGATCGAAGCGACCTCGGCCCCTTCCCGATTCGCTCGCGGCTGGCACTGCTTGGGCCTGACCAAGGACTTCGGCGACGGCAAGCCGCAGGCCGTGCACGCGTTCGGGCAGAAGCTGGTGGTCTTCAGAGGCGAGGACGGCAAGATCAACGCGCTCGACGGCTACTGCCGCCACATGGGCGGCGATCTCACCCAGGGCGACGTGAAGGGCAGTGAGATCGCGTGCCCGTTCCATGACTGGCGCTGGGGCGGTGACGGCCGCTGCAAGCGTGTGCCCTACAGCAAGCGGGTGCCCAAGCTGGCGCGCACCGCGAAGTGGACCACGTTAGAGCAAGACGGCATGTTGTTCGTGTGGAACGATCCGGAAGGTAATCCACCGACGCCGGATGTCACCATCCCTCGGATCGAGGGCGCCACCAGCGACGAGTGGACCGATTGGCATTGGTACACCACGGTGGTCGACAGCAATTGCCGCGAAATCGTCGACAACGTTGTGGATATGGCACATTTCTTCTACGTGCACGGGTCGATGCCTACGCACTTCAAGAACATCTTCGAAGGCCACATCGCGACGCAATATATGAACAGCGGGCCGCGCCCGGACATACCCGACCCGGAGGGCCAACCACGGATGCTCGGCACGACTTCGGCCGCGTCGTATTTCGGACCGTCGTTCATGATCGACGATTTGACGTACCACTTCGAGCATGCAGATCAACACACCGTGCTGATCAACTGTCATTATCCCATCGATGCGAATTCGTTTGTGCTGCAATATGGCATCATCGTCAAGAAGTCCGAGCACCTGCCCGAAGATGCGGCGATGCAGGCCGCGACCGCCCTCGGTGATTGGGTCAAGGTGGGCTTCGAACAGGATGTGGCGATCTGGAAGACCAAGGCGCGCATCGACAATCCACTGCTGTGCGAGGAGGACGGACCTGTCTATCAGCTGCGACGTTGGTATCAGCAGTTTTACGTCGACATCGGCGATGTCACGCCGGATATGGTGGATCGCTTCGAGCATGAACTTGATACCACTAGCCCACGCGCGGAGTGGATGAAGGTGGTCGAAGCCAACCTCGCTGTCGGGACAGTGGCGGGAACCAGCTGATGACCGTTCGGATCGACAACCGGCTCTCCGACTGTCCGATGGTCTCGGTGGCCTGCCGGCGCTGCTGCGCTGATGTACTGGTGCGAAAGAGCAGTTGGAACCAGACCAGTGTGCAATGGAATGCTGGAACATCTGCCGGATGCCTGGAGCGTCGTGACGCGCAGAATTTGCCCGGATACGCGGGGCGAGGTGTGTTTTTGGGCTGTTCCGCGCTGACCGCCTCGATTGTCGACGCGGTCCGTCGCGGTGACTTGCCTGTGGTCGATGAGATGATTGGCGCAGCAACGTAGCCGGTGGGCCAGGGGCGTGCGCCGCCGTTCCCGGTTGGCATGCAACACCTTTCGTTACATCAAGCCATCTGAAAGGCGCTGATCGGTGCCTCTTCCGGATAGCTCGACGGACCGCCGAGGTCGTAGGCCGCATTGAGGGC
This sequence comes from Mycobacterium sp., assembly GCF_049585075.1. Lineage (GTDB taxonomy): Bacteria > Actinomycetota > Actinomycetes > Mycobacteriales > Mycobacteriaceae > Mycobacterium. The sequence goes on along the minus strand of NZ_JBAUZA010000304.1, from coordinate 21,524 downwards.
GCGGATGAACTCTGGGTCGTGCAGCGGGTCGTCAGGCATCGCAAGTTTGACGCCCTGAGCATTGACGTCCTTGACCATGGTGTCGATCGCTTGCTCGATGGTCAGGTCGTCGGCGCCGTCCATATTCTTCTTCAGTTCGTCGTAGTCGGAGAACACCTCGGCCGACCAGTGCACCAGGAACCGAAGTTCGTCGGTGTGGTGGCGGGCAATCACATCGTCGCAGTTCTTCAACAGCCAGTAGTCACGGTCGGCAGGATCACCGGTGAAAACCGTATCGAATGCCAAGCCAGCTGGAATCTGTTGATCGAGACGCCCGTTCGCCTCGCCACGGTGCACCATCATCTCGTTTTGCACCACCACGCCGCGATTGTTGATCGGTGGCAGAACCCGCTTGGGTGCCCGCAGTGGCCCGTCGGGCCAATAGGTGAATCCGCTACCGCCATCCAACGAGAACCAAGTGATCACCTGCGCCATCTTGATCAGGTAGTCCTGAAACAGGCCAGACTTCCCCATCACGCTGGTGAGCCACGTGGGCGCGTTCTCATGCCGAACCCCGCGGAAGCTCGGCGAATCCAGGTGTCCTGGATCGCGATTGGCGCACGGCCCATTGATGTTGAACAACATCAGCTGCGGCTTGGCGTATTCGGCATCCCAGTAGCCTTTGGCCATCTCCAGGAATCGCGCATTGTAAAAGCAGTCGTGCAGTTGCGGATAGAGCGCCGCGCCGTAGTTGGCCAGGTAACCGCGGAAGGTCGGGGTGAGGAACAGGTCGAGCGACGGAGTAAAGCCCTCGGGGAACACGCCGCTCATGGTCGCGATCAGTTCGTCCGCCGATGCAAAGTGTTGCGCGATGATCAGCTTCCACGGGCCCTCGGTGCGCACGACGTCAAGCAGACGCTCGCGTTGGTCATCGGTGTATACGCTGTCGACCTCGCGAGGCGGTGCCACTGGGCGCAATACGTCGGAAAGCTTCATCCTTCGCTCGTCGGTGAGCATCAGCTTTCTCCTTCCGCCATTTCTGAGTTGGTGTGATTGTGCGCAGCGTCACCGCGTTGCGGCTGCGCTATGTCCGGTGATTGGGACGTCAAACCGGAGCGGGTTGGCGAACTTCGCCCGCAGCAACGCCCCGATCTCGGCGATGGCCAGCCGACCGCGTGCGGTCAAGTCCGACCGCATCAGGAACCCGTGGTACATCCCGGGGTAGCGGGTGGTAACGGTCTGCACGCCGGCATCGCGCAGCCTGGTCGCGTACCGCTCACCCCAATCTTGGATCGGATCGCAGGCCGCGGTCACCACGATTGCCGGTGGCAGCGCGGACAAGTCGGAGGCGTAGGCCGGCACGAGGTAGTGGTTGCGGGGCGGGCCGGCATCGCCGTCGGCGAGGCCGTGCATGTAGTCGATGTCGTCGCGGCTGAGCAGCGGCGCATCGGCCAATGCGGTGATTGACGGAGCCGTCATGTCACGATCCAGACCCGGGTACAGCAGCACCTGCACACAGATCGCGGGTCCGCCACGATCGCGCGCGGCCAGCGCGACTGCCGCCGCCAGCGAACCGCCTGCACTGTCGCCGACCACCGCCAGTCGGCCGGCGTCGACCCCGAGGCTGTCGGCGTTTCGCGCCACCCACTCTGTCGCGGCGTAGGCGTCGTCGAACTGCGCGGGCGGCGGCGACTCGGGGGCCAACCGGTAGTCGACGGCCACGACGGTGGCTGACGACCCGGATGCCAGGTTGCGGGCCAGCGGTTCGAACGAGTGGTTAGACCCCATGACAAGTCCGCCGCCATGCAAGTACACCAGTACGGGGCTAGTGGAATCGCTGGTGGGACAGTAGATCCGGACTGGAATTGGTCCTGCTGGCCCAGAGACGGCGGCGTCGGTGACGCTGGCCATCTCGGGCATGTCATCGGGCAGCGGTGCGGACTCGACCGCGGCGCGCACCGCAGCCAAGCCCCGTTGGCGCATCGGCGGGATGTCACCGAGCGAGGCGAGTCGCGCGGCGGCGTCGGGATCTAACGTGGGACCGATCATGTCAATGCTTTGCCGGGTCGAACCGACGCTGTGTGAGTAGTACCGGAGGCCGTTGTGCGCTAAGCATATTCGCGCGTTCAGCCATCGCCGACCCGACGAACTCCGGCTGGGTGAGCAGGTAGAACCGGCCCTCGGCGGCCTGCTCAAAGACCGTCTCGGCAGCTGCGAGCGGGTCCATGGCATCGGCCTTGATGTCGAGCATTGCCGAGCGCTGGGATTCGGCCGCCGCGACGTCGCCGTCGGCCACTCCGCCGGCGGCTTCGAAGATGTTGGAGGCCACCGCGCCGGGCAAAACGGCCTGCACGTGAATGTGGTGGTCATGTCCGGCTGCTTGAACCTCGAGATGCAGACACTCGGTCAACGCGAGCACTGCATGCTTGCTCATGATGTAGGGCGCTTGCAGGGGAGCCGCTATTACCCCGCCGACTGACGACAGGTTCCACACCCAGGCCTGGTCGTCGGTCGCCATCATCTTGGGGAGAAACGCCCGCACGCCGTAGAAGACGCCGCTGATATTGATGTCGATGACGCGCTGCCAGTTGGCGACCGGTGTGTCCCACAGATATCCGAATTGTTCGACCCCGGCGTTGTTCACCAACAGCCGTAACGGGCCGACGTCCCGGTAGGTCTTCTCGGCGAGCTCCTGCACCGCGTCGGGATCGCGCACGTCGCATAGGACGTCCAGGGCTGCGTACCCGGCGGCGCACAGCTCGTCACGCAACGCTGCGATGGCGGCGGCGTCGACGTCAGCGAGCACCACGGTCATGCCCAATCGACTGGCGTACCGCGCCAGGCCCGCACCAATACCCGCGCCGGCCCCGGTGATGACGGCCACGCCGCCGGAGAACTTTGCCCGGACGCTCACGAACCGGTGGTGCTGTCAGCGTGCAGCTCAGATAGCAGCACCGAGTTGGTGGTGTCGAGAATGACCTCCATCTCGGTGAACTCCAACCCGCTGGCGCCGCGGCGCACAGCTACCTCAGCTACGCCGCTGGACACCGCGAACGGCACGAAATTGGCGATCTGGTTGACGAAAATGTAGAACCGGGCGCTGGTGATAGCACCGTCGGTGCCGGTGCGGTGGACGTTGGTGGCATGGTGGCGGAGCGGATACGGGCTCTGCTCGCGATGCTCCGACAGCCACTCCATGACGGCGTCACGGCCGTGCAGCTCGGGTGACATCAGTTCCTCGAAAGGGCTGGCGCGCGAATCGCTTCGGCTTATGTAGCGCACGTTCTCGGCATAGCTTGCCGCCAGCTCGTCGTGGTGCGCCTCGTCGTAGTGGTACCAGAAACCGGCGATGAATTCTTGCAATTCCGACAGGGTGATGTCGTTGGTCATGACAGCGAGTCAACCCTGGTGTGGTCCCGGTAATGCGGGGCATGCCCGGTCAGTGGAACATTGTCTGGACCTGCCGGCGTCCCGCTGAGTAGACAGACCGCTGCCCGACTGGCCTTTCCGCTTCGATACTCGACGTCATGACCGCCGCCACGGAATCGACGTCGCCCACCGGCCCGGCCCCGCCTGACCCCGACGAATTGCGGGACAACCTGCGTCAGGCCGACGCCGGTGTCCTGGTGGCGGTACTGGCCCAGCTCACGGGCGACCCGGCGGTGCTCGACACCTACGCGCCCAAGATTTCGCACATCCCCGACCCGCCCGAGCGGGCCGGGGTCACCGATCCCGACACTGCCGAGGTGCTGGTGAATGCCATCATCGACGCGCTGGGCGCGCGCCGGCGCCCCGACGCGGTGCGCGTCGAGGACCGTGACTTCTTCGCCAGATTGCTTCCCGTGGCACTGGGCTCAGCGGTGGACGACGAGCACGTGGACCTGCTCCTCGAGCAGGGCGGCTTCCAGCGCTCACAGCCGACGTTGCCGCGCACAGTGCCGATCCCGGACACGATGAACATCGCGATCATCGGTGCGGGTATCGCCGGGATCAGCGTGGCGCTGGCGGCCGCCGAGGAGGGGGTGCCCTACGAGATCTTCGACCGCAACCCGGAAGTGGGCGGCACTTGGTACACCACCACCTACCCGGGCATCGGCGTCGACACACCGTCCGCGTACTACTCGCTGTCGCGTGAGGTGAACCCGGATTGGAGTAGCTACTATCCGCAGGGCGCGGAATATCAGGCGTATCTGGTGGCGCTGGCCGACAAGCACAAGCTGCGCGCGCACACCCGATTCCGCACTGAGGTCGAGGCACTGTGGTGGGACGACGAGCGCAAATGCTGGCAGATCCATTCGGTCACCGCCGACGATCGGCGCGACATCAGCTATGCCAGCATCGTGGTCACCGCCGCCGGCTACCTCAATCGCCCGCGCTGGCCCGATGTCAAGGGTCGGAACACATTCGCGGGCACCAGCATTCATTCGGCTTTGTGGGATTCGTCGCTGGATCTCACCGGCAAGAAGGTGGCGATCATCGGGGCCGGCTGCACCGCCGTGCAGATCGTCGACGCGTGCGTCGACCAGGTCGAGCATCTGACGGTGTTCCAGCGGCAACCGCATTGGGTAGCACCCCGTAGACGTCTTACCGACGAGGTACCGGCGCATAAGCGCTACCTCGGCCGCCACGTGCCGTACTACGCGAAGTGGAATCGTCTGAAGTCTTATTGGGGGACCGCCGACAACAACTATCCGGTCATCCTGCGGGACCCGGATTGGTCCAAGGACCATCTGTCCATCTCTGCCGCCAACGACGTGCTGCTGCAAATGTGTCTGGAGTACATCGAGCAGACGTTCGGCAAAGACACCGAGCTGGCGAAGAAGGTCACGCCGGACTTTGCACCGTATGGCAAGCGGATCATTCGCGATCCGGGCGGGTACTACGCGGCGCTGACGCGTGATCACGTCGACGTGGAGGCCAGCCAACCTGCCGAGGTCAACGCGAAAGGCATTGTCACTCAAGATGGTCGACAGATCGACTTCGATGTCATCATCTACGCGACCGGTTACCACCTTGACTTCCTGTCGACCATCGATATCCGCGGCCGCAAAGGTAGGAAGCTGGCCGACGAATGGGGCGATAACCCCCGCGCTTACCGCGGCGGAGCGGTGCCCGGCTTCCCCAACCTGTTCATCATGTCGGCACCGAATTACAGCCCCGGCCACGGCGCGGGAGCCAACTTCTCGATGGAGGTGCTCGCGCACTACATCATCGAATGCCTGCAATTGATGGCCCTGTGTGGCGCGACGACGATGGAGGTCACCCGGCGTGCGTACGAGGACTACGTCGCCGAGATCGACGAGGCGATGAGTCGTACCGTGTGGCGCCACACCCCGAATGCGCACACCTACTACCGGTCGGGTTCGGGCCGGGTGGTTGTGGCCACCCCGTACCGGCTAGTCGACGTCTGGCATCAGCATCGGGCGCCGATTGAAGAGGATTTCACGCTGAGATGAACCAATTACTCAGTGGTAAAACAGCTTTGGTGACAGGTAGCAGCAGGGGGATCGGACGCGCGATCGCCCAGCGTCTGGCCGCCGAGGGCGCGACTGTCGCGGTGACCGCGCGCGCCTACCAGCCATCGCAGTCCACTCGTGCGGGAGCTTCCGTCGCGCTGCCCGGCACCATCGAGGAGACCATCGCGTTGATCGAGAGTGCCGGGGGAGCCGCGTTCGGGCTCACCGCCGACCTCGAGGACTCCGGGGCACGCGACGGTCTCGTCGACGCGGTGCTGGACCGCACCGGCCGCATCGACATCTTGGTCAACAACGCCGGTTTCGCCGACTACGCGGTGATCGAGGACATGTCACTGGAGACCTTCGACCGGACGGTCGAGCACTATCTGCGGACGCCGTTCGTCCTGACCAAGGCTGCGGTGCCGCACATGCGCAAACAGGGCGGCGGGTGGATCGTCAACATCGGCTCGGTCACCGGCGTGGCCCCGGTGCGGCCGTACCGTGAGTACAACAAGACCGCGGGCGACGTCGTCTACGCGTCATGCAAAGCGGCGCTGCACCGGTTTACTCAAGGTGTGGCCGCCGAACTGCTCGATGCGAACATCGCAGTCAACTGCGTTGGTCCGTCGACGGCGGTCCGGACACCCGGTGCAGCACAACTGATTCCAGACGCTTTTCCGACAGAGCCAGTGGAATATCTGGCCGAAACGGTGCTGGCGATGTGTCATCTACCCGCCGCCGAACGTACCGGCCTGGTGGCGTTCAGCCTGCACTATCCGTGGTCGCAGCGGTTGCCGGTGCACGCCCTCGACGGGAAGTCCGAGCTGCCGCCACTGGAACCGCCCGCCACCGCCAATCCGAACATTCAGGTCGTCGGGCTCTGACCACTCAGCACCGGGTCTGGCATAGCGCAGAAGCTGTGGCACACGCGATCTCGGATGATCACGTCGGGGCATTCCGGGTCGAACCAGCGGTCCACCACCGCCCAGTGGATGGGATGCATCAGGTATGGGCCCATTAGTCCGTCGACGTCACTGAACTCCTGCTCGAACACATGAGTCCACGGCGATGTCCCGATCGCGTCGTCGACACGGCTCAGCTGCCACGCCCGGATAGCCGTGACGTAGCGAGGCATCGAGGCCAACTCGTCCTCGAAGCGTGCGACGGTGCTTGGGTCGGTGTCGGGCAGCACCCGCAACAGCAGAGCTCGATACACGGTGCCCGCGCCGTTGCGGGTGCGCGTCGGTGTGCCCGGGTAAGCGGCTCCGTTGACTCGGGTGATCGCGGGATCTTCCAGAACAGCGGCAAAATCGCCTGCTGCCGAGAGCCATTGGCTCTTTGAGTCGAACCTCAAGTGGACCAGTATGTCGCCGCCGTTGCGCGCACCGGGCAGCGTCGGCTCGACGAGCCGCTGGTGCGCCCGCGTAGCTTCGGCCGCCGAGCGCACAGACGTCAGCACGCGTTCTCGGCCTTCCTCGGCGACGTCGAGGAGCCGCGTGACGCTATACATTGCACAACCTGTCGACGTCGTCGGCCGACCCTGCGACCGATCTGGAGCGCTCGACGATCAGTTCGCCGATCCGCGACCACCATTCGCCTAGCGACGGGTCCGGTCGGCCCTTCCACGTCATCTCCCACCACGCCCGCGCACTGGGCAGCGTCCAGGTGACGCTGACGATATTGGATTGATCCTCAAACCAGATCGGGGGACTGACCAGGATGTCGCACAACGTCATGCCGCGCGAGCGGGCACCGGGCGCGTACTCGGCTAGGTAGGTGTCAACGAACTTCCTCGCGCATCCTGGCTTGGTAACCACCCTGTCGATAACGAATACTCGACCGTCAGCCATAGCCCGACCGTAGGTAGGAAGTCAGACCCTGAAACGGTGCGTTCCCGGCCATCGGGAGATCTCAGCGAAGCACTCGAGCCAGCTCGCCGCACGCGTGCCGCCGGGCCTCATGTGCAATATCGAGCATTGGCATCGTCATGAACCCGTGGACGCCTCCCTCGAAGGGGCATCGCACCGTGATGACACCTGCGGCCTCAAGCGCGTCGGCATAGGCGCTGCCTTCGTCACGAAGCGGATCATGGCCGGCGACAACAATTATCGCGGGTGGCAGTCCTTTCAGATCCCCGCGCAGCGGCGAGGAGTACGGATGTTCTCGATCGGCGAGCGCCGGCACGTACTGGTCCCAATACCACCGCAGCGCCGGCTTCGGATTGTAAAAACCCTTGCCGAACAAGCGATACGACTCGTTGTCAAAGTCGGACGCGATCACCGGGTACAGCAGCAGCTGACCTGCAAGCGAGGGACCGCCGCGGTCCCGCGCCATCAACGCGGTCACGGCGGCCAGGTTTCCTCCCGCGCTATCGCCGCCCACCACAACGGCTCGTGCATCGCCACCAACGGCCGCCGCGTTGTCGGCCGCCCAACGGGCGGTCGCGTACACATCCTCGGCCGCGTCAGGCCACTGATTCTCCGGAGCCAACCGATAGTCAACCGAAATGACAACGGCGGGAACAAGGTTGGTGATGTCGCGGCACAGCTCGTCGTGGCTGTCGAGATCGCAGAACACGAAACCGCCGCCGTGCGCGTACACCAGTATCGGCAGGTTATCCCCATCGGGCCGGTAGATCCGTACGGGGATATCGCCGCCGGGGCCCGGGATGATCTCGTCCCGTACCTCGGCGACCGGCTCAGGCTGAGCTTGCGGCACGAATCGGGAGCGGATTGTTGCCCTGGCCTGAGCGCCGGTCATCGTGTGGACCGGCGGAAAGCCGGCATCCAGCGCCTCGATCAGGGGCGCGATCTGTGGATCGAGGCTCACGCGTACTGCAAGGCGGGCCGCGATGGCGGAATCGGACGTCGGGGCAGCAATGGCCGCAGTGGCTGCAACGTCGGTGCAACCCGCTGCGGGCCGTCCTCGACGTTGCGCCAGATACCCATCGCGGTCATCCGCACCGGGGCAGCCAGCCTTTGATCGAACATCATGCGATTCATCTGACCACACACCGACACTGCAGCGACTGCTTCGCCGGGGCTCCCGATTGGGGCTGCGACGCAACCGAATCCGAGCAGCGACTCCTCGCGTTCGAACGCAACACCGTGGGCCCGAACCTTCGCCAATTCGACCGCCAGTTGGGCACTCGTGAAGATCGAGTACTTCGTCTTACGCACCTGTAGATCCACCTCGGCGTCCTCGTCGTAGTAGGCCAGGATCGCCTTGCCGACGGCAGTACAGTGCGCCGGCTGACGGCCGCCGACTCGGCTGGGAAGCGCGCCGATCGTCCGGTCGCCGACCTTCTCCAGGTAGACGACGTCGGACCCATCCAGAACCGCGAGGTGTACGACCAGCCCAGTGGCACGGTGCAGTTCGCCCAGCAGCGGGGTGGCTGCCCGTACCAGGCGGTCCTGGTGCACCGCTAGCGAGCCCAGCTCCACCAGGCGCATGCCCAGCTCGTAGTCGCGACCACTGCGGCGCAGCCAGCGCAGCTGCACCAGGCGTTCGAGCATCCGATGCGCCGATGAGCGGGGCAGTCCGGTGCGGCGGACGATCTGGGCCAGCGTCAGCCGTCCCGGTCCGTCGAATGCATCGAGGACGAGTGCGATGCGGTCGATGACGGCGCTGGGGGTGGCTGGTTCAACGGTTGCAACCCTGTCCACGGTCTCTGACATCGGTCCTCCAACCTCAACCTGCCTGAATGGCATATGACTATTAGTCATAGTGACTTTCTACCACAGCTATGTGGCCGCCGTCACTAGACACGCGAAAACCGCCGTCGCCCACCAGTCGGCGTACGACCGCGACTCAGGGATCAGTGCAGGTCAGCCTTTGGCGGCGGCGCGGCCCGCGCGGCGACCGTAGAAGCTGCCGTCACCGAGCGAGATGCCGCTGGCGTAACCCCAGGCGGCCAGCCCGGCGGTCGAACGGCCGGCGGCGAAGAGCCCGGGGATGGGCTCGCCGCTGACATGCAGCACCTCGGCATCCAACGTCGTGGCGAGGCCGCCCAAGGTGAACCCGCCGGTGCTTTCTCGGAGATCGACGGCGCCGACCGGGGTGCCGATCGGCTTGATCCACTCGGGTTTCTTGTGCATCAGCGGGTCCTCACCGCGGGCAGCGCCCTCGTTGTAAGCGGCCACGGTCGTCTGCAGCGAACCGGGTGCCAGGCCGATGTCGCGTTCCAGGTCGGCAACGCTATCGGCCACCCAGGTCGCCGGTCGCAGCATGAACTTCGGTGACAGCGAGGCCATCGCCTCTTCTTGGGCGTCGCCGTCGATGATCAGGTACGCGACGTTGTCCTGCTGGTAGAGGGTGAGCTGCCCGATCCGGCCGGGATAGGTGTCCTCGGGGACATAGCGTTGGCCGCGCCCATTGACCAGGATGCCGCGCACCAACTGTTGCGGGTCAATGAAGATCGCGACTTCGGTGGCGTCCATGTGGGCCAGGTCGGCGCCGAGCGCCTGAGCCATCCGGATGGCCTGCCCGTCGTGCTGCTCGATCGATGCCGCTGGGCGGCCGGCGATCCGCGGAGCGTAGCGGGCCACCATCGCATCGTTGTAGGCGAAGCTGCCCGTCGCGAGCACGACTCCGCTGCGCGCTCGAATTGTCATATCGTTGCCGTACTGGCGGGCGCGGATGCCGACCACCCTGCCGTCGGGTTCGACAATCAGACACTGCGCCCGCACGTCGTAAATTGCCCGCGCACCGGCCGCCGTCGCGGTCTCGACGAGCGGCTTCATCAGCATGAAGCCGGCGCTGGCTTCGCCCTGCTTCTTGTTCGACATCTGCGGGACGTGCCCACGCGGGGCTGGGGTGGCGATCCCGTTGAACGGGTAGGAGTTTTCGCCGCCGCTGTACATCAGCCCCTGGTCGCCCATCGGTTCCCAGCCCGGGTCGGAGAAGAACTCCGCCTTGAACGGGACGCCGCACCCGACGAGCCAGTCGAAGTGGGCGACGCTACCGGCGCAGTAATCGGCAATTCTGTCCTCATCGGCACCCGGCCCCATCGCCACGTTGAGGAACGCCGCCATGTTGTCAACGGAATCGTCAAAGCCACAAGCCTTTTGGAGCGGCGTGCCACCGCCGAGGTAGATGAATCCGCCTGCCATCGCCGCGGCGCCGCCCCAGGAACCGTTGCGCTCCAGGACTAGCACGTCGGCGCCTGAGCGGGCCGCCTCGACCGCCGCTGCGGCGCCGGCGATCCCGTAGCCGGCGATGACGACGTCAGCTTCGTGGTCCCACGAGGTAATCGACGCGGCCTGGACCGGCGTGACGTCGGTCTCGGGTGTCATGGCTGCATGGCCGCGGGCATCTCTCCGACCCATTGGTGGCCCCAGTAGCTGTCGGCGGTGATTTCCTCTGCGGTGTAATAGGTTTCGTCGACTCGCATGCCGTCCGTGCCGAATTCAATGTCCCAGTCACCGGGTGCCCGGACGTAGAACGACACCATCTTGTCGTTGGTGTGGCGCCCGAGGGTGGACGACAACTGGAAGCCCTCGGCGTTGACGCGGTCCAGCGCTTGACCGACGGCGTCGAGGGTGTCGAGTTCGACCATGATGTGGACGAGGCGTGGGTCGCGCTGGTGTGCCGCCGGGACAATCGCCAGGCTATGGTGTCGTTCGTTGATCCCGAGGAAGCGAACCCGCACCGGGCCAAACTCCTTCGGTAGCGGTACCCGGAACGCGCCGCGGGAACGGAAACCCAGCACTTCGGTGTAGAAGTCGAACAACCCGTTGGGGTCCGTGGCCGGCACGACGACATGGCCCATCCCCTGATCGCCGGTGACGAATTTCGCGCCGAACGGGGTGATGACCGGGCTGTGGTCAAGCACCGCACTGTGGAATACCTCGAGGGTGGTGCCGGCGGGGTCCTCGAAGGTGATTACCTCCTCCACCCGGCGCGCCTCGGCTTCTTCGGTGGACAGCTGCTTGAACGGCACCCCCGCACCGTCGAGGGCGGCCTTGACTCGCTGCAGTGCCGGGTGGTCGCGCACTTCCCAGCCGATGGTGAGCACCCGGTCAGACTCGCCCGGCACCACGATGAGCCGGGCAGCGCGCTCGTCCATCCGCAAGTACAACGCTGACGGGTCGGGTCCCTTGCCTTCCGCGAAGCCCAGGACACCGAAGGCGAACCGCCGCCAGCGGTCGATGTCGTTGGTCGAAATTGTGATATACCCAAGGCTTTTCAAGTCGGTCACGTTGGCCCCCTAGATCAGCGCCCGCAGCGGACCCTCGGGCGGATCGATGCCCAGCGAGCTGAGGGCCGACGCGTGATACGTGGTGCCGGGGACATGGATGGCGTGTAAGTGGCCGACATGCACATCACGCCAGTACCGCTGCAGCGGCTTGTCCATCCGCGCCGCGTTGCCGCCCGACCGGGCGAAGATCTCGTCGACCGCCGATACCGCGCGCCACACCGCACGAACCTGAGTACGGCGACCGGCGGCACGGTCCGCGAACGACACCTCCTTGCCGGCGGCGACGATGTCGTAGATCCGATCGGCATTGGCCAGCAATTCCTGGCGGGCGGCATTGATGTCGGCCGCGGCCTCGCCGATGGCGTGCATGACATACGGGTCGTCCTTGATTGCGGTGCCCGTTGCGCCGACGCGCTCCCGTTGGTAGTCCAGGTGCGCGGCCAGGGCGCCCTCGGCGATGCCGATGGTCGCCGCGGAGATGCCCAGCGGGAACATCGTCGACCACGGCATCAGATAGAGCGGCTCGGTCATGCCGGCCTCGCGCTGCGCGGTGCCGTCCATCACCTTCGTCGCGTCCATCGTCCGGTAAGACGGGACGAACGCGTCCTTGACGATGACGTCCTTGGAGCCGGTTCCGCGCAGCCCCACCACGTTCCACGAGTCCTCGACGATCTCGTAGTCCTTGCGCGGCAGGATCATGTGCAGCATCTGCGGTGGCATCAGCGGCACACCCTCGCTGTTGCCGAGCATCGCGCCCAGGATGATCCAGTCACAATGGTCGGTGCCCGAGCTGAACTGCCAGCGGCCGTTGAAGATGTAGCCGCCGTCGACAGGCTTGGCCACCCCTTGCGGCGCATACGGGGAGGCCATCCAGGTGTCGACGTCGTCGGCCCAAACCTCGGCGGGCACCTTGGGGTCGGCATAGGCCAGCTGGTAGGGGTGCACGCCCACCACGCCGACGATCCAGCCGGCGGCCGGATCCAGCGCCGCGGTGGCCATCACGGTCTCGGCGAACTCGCGGGGGTGGGCCTCGAACCCCTGGTATTGCTTGGTCTGCAGCATCCGGATCAGGCCGGCGCCCTTCATCAGCTTCACGCTGTCGTCGGTGAGCCGGCCGATCCTTTCGGCTTCGGCGGCCTGGTCGCGCAACTGGTCGGCCATGGCCACGACCCGATCGAGTACCCGCTCGCTCATATCGTTCGTCCTTACGTGTGGGGGCTTAGTAATGGTCTACCGCAGTCCGTGGCCGTCCCGAAGGTGATCCCGGTGAGCGGACGCAAACAGATCAGAACTCGATGTGCACATCGCCGCTCACCGGCCTGGCCTGACACGCGAGAATCAGGCCGTCCCGTAAATCGTCGGCCCCGAGGACGTCGCACGCCGCCATGTCGACTTCACCCTCGACTACGGTTGCCACACACGAACCGCAGCGGCCTTCCCGACACGAATGGGGCACGTCAAGGCCCGCATCGAGCAATATGTCGACCAGGGTCTGGCCGCGCGGCCAGATCAGACGATGCCGTTGACCATCGAGGTCGACGTCCACGTGTGCGGGTTCTGCCATAAGCGGATGGTCAGCGATCAATATAGGACCGCGCACAGGCCTGCCCAATGGCCGGGAAAACTGGCCCGCGCCGCCCGGTGACCGGGAAGAGAGCAGTGCGAAGGGGCCGATCTACCTACAGTGAATGCTTGTGAACCTAGATGCACCTCTGGACGCCGTCGTAGTGGGCGCCGGGTTCGCCGGTCTGTATGCCCTGCACAAGCTGCACACCCAAGGCCTCTCGGTGCGGGTGCTCGAGGCCGCACCCGAACTGGGCGGCACCTGGTACTACAACCGCTATCCCGGCGCACGTTGTGATGTCGAGAGCGTGGACTACTGCTATTCGTTTTCCGACGAACTGCAGCAGGAGTGGAACTGGACCGAGAAATACGCCACCCAGGCCGAGATCCTGAGTTACCTGAACTGGGTCGCGGACAAACTCGACCTGCGCCGCGACATCACGTTAAACACCCGGGTGGTCTCGACGGTGTTCGACGAGGCGACGCTGCGCTGGACAGTGACTACCGATGCCGGACAGAAGCTCTCAGCACGGTTCTGTCTGATGGCAACCGGCCCGTTATCCGACGCGATGACGCCAGAGTTCAGGGGCCTGGATAGCTTCGCCGGCGAGATCTACCACACCGCTGCGTGGCCTCACGATCCTGTCGACTTCACCGGCAAGCGGGTGGCAGTCATCGGCACCGGATCTTCCGGCATCCAATCGATTCCGATTATCGCCGAGCAAGCCGCGCACCTCTACGTCTTCCAGCGCACCCCCAATTACAGTGTCCCGGCAGGCAATAAGCCACTGTCCGCCGAAGAACTCGACGAAATCAAGGCGACTTATGCGGAGCGACGTCGTGTGTCGTGGCGCAGCGGCGGCGGGTCACCGCACATCACCGCCCCCAAGCCGACGATGGAGTTCCCAACCGAGGAGCGCCGCGCGGCGTTCGAAACGCGATGGCAGCTCGGTGGTGTGCTGTTCTCCAAAACCTTCCCGGACCAGATGATCGACCCCGCCGCAAATGACGAGGCGCGCAACTTCTACGAGGAGAAGGTCCGCGCCGTGATCGACGACCCTGTGGTGGCGGACATCCTGATTCCCAACGATCACCCCATCGGGACAAAGCGAATCTGCACAGACAGCAACTACTTTCAGACCTTTAACCAGCCTCACGTGTCGCTGATCAGTGTGCGTGCTACCCCGATCGAATCTGTTGACCCGGATGGAATCAATACCACCGATGCGCACTATGGCCTCGACATGATCGTGCTGGCAACGGGTTTCGATGCGCTGACCGGTGCACTGGGCAAGATCGACATCGTCGGCCGTAACGGCGTGACCCTCCGTGATGACTGGGCGCACGGTCCACGCACCTATTTGGGCTTGGGCGTCGACGGGTTCCCGAATCTATTTCTGATCTCGGGCCCGGGAGCGCCCGCGGTGCTGGCGAACATGGTGCTGCACGCGGAGGCGCAAGTGAACTGGATCGCAGAAGCGATCACCTACCTTGACAGCCACGGTTATGTTGCGATGGAAGCAACCAGCGACGCCGTCGACGGCTGGGGCGCAGAATGTGCCCGACGTGCCGACGCGACGCTGTTTACCAAGGCGAACTCGTGGTACATGGGTGCCAACGTGCCGGGAAAACCGCGGGGCTTCATGTTGTTCGTTGGCGGGTTCGCAACATACAACGACGTGTGCGCTGAGGTGGCCAACGCCGGCTACAAAGGATTCGTGTTGGTGAAAGCGTCTTGACGCAAAGGTGTTGTAATGAAACCTGATTCAGGGCAGCTGGCCGGGAAGGTCGTTGTCATCACCGCCGGCTACGGCGCCTCGAAGTGGGGTGTGCGGGGACTGTCGAAGATCGCCGCCGTCGAGCTGGGTTCCGATCGCATCCGCGTCAATTCGGTGCACCCCGGCATGACCTACACCCCGATGACCGCACATGTCGGCATCCAGGTCGGCGAAGGCAACTATCCGAACACGCCGATGGAACGGGTGGCAGTGCCCGAGGAGATTGCCGGCGCGGTGGGCTATTTGCTGTCCGACGAGGCCGCCTATGTTACCGGCGCAGAGATCGCCGTGGACGGCGGCTGGACCGCGGGGCCGACCGTGAAATACGTTTTGGGCCAGTGATACCAGACAGGAGTGCAGATGAAGCGACTAGAACGCAACCGGATCCTGGTGACCGGCGCCGCGTCGGGCATCGGGCAGGCCACCGCGCTGCGCCTGCTGGACGAGGGCGCCGCGGTGGTCGCCGCCGACGTCGCCGCTGACGGGTTGGACAAGACCCGCGCCCGAGCCGGAGAACTCGGGGCCGGTGACCGGCTGACCACGCTGGAGATGAATATCGCCGATGAGAATTCGGTGATCGACGGTGTGCGCTCGGCGGTGGATACATTGGGCGGCCTGGATTCACTGGTCAACGCTGCCGGCATCCTGCGCGCGGTGCACACCGACCAGATGGACCTGGAGCTGTGGAACCAGATCATCGGGATCAACCTGACCGGGACCTTCCTGGTGGTCCGCGAGGCGCTGCCCACGCTGTTGCAAAATCCACGCAGCGCGATCGTCAACTTCAGCTCGACGTCGGCGTCGTTCGCCCATCCCTACATGGCGGCCTACGCGGCTAGCAAGGGTGGGGTTCAGTCCTTCACCCATGCGCTGGCGCTCGAGTACGCGAGTAAGGGACTGCGCGCTGTGTGCGTGGCACCCGGAAGCATCAAGTCCGGAATCACCGATGCCACAGGCGGATACATTCCACAAGATGCGGACTGGACGCTGTTCACCCGGCTGATGCCGATCATGCCCACCACTGAGGAATCCAGCGGCGCCGGGATGGCCAATCCGGCTGTCGTTGCCGGCGTCATCGCGATGTTGGTGTCCGATGACGGCGCGTTCATCACCGGCACCGAAATTCGCATCGACGGCGGGACGCACGCGTGACGGAGCTGACGTACGAGGACACCTTGCATGAAATCACCACCGATGCAGGGGTTCTGCGCTATCACGAGGCGGGAAGTGGCCTGCCTCTGCTGATGCTGCATGGTTCAGGGCCGGGCGTGACGGGATGGCGCAACTTCCGCGGCGTGCTAGGCGCATTCGCCGAATTCTTTCGATGTCTGATTTTGGAGTTTCCCGGCTACGGCGTCAGCGACGATTTCGGCGGCCACCCGATGATCACCGCTCTGGACGGGCTGGTGCGCTTCGTCGACGCGCTCGGCCTGGACACCGTCGACATCGTCGGCAACTCAATGGGCGGTGGTGTCGCAATCAACTTCGCGATAGCTCACCCCGAGCGGGTGCGTCGCCTGGTCACGATCGGTGGCATCGGTCGCAACATCCTGAGTCCTGGACCGCCAGAAGGCATCCGGCTGCTGCAAGAGTTCACCGACGAGCCCACCCGGGAGCGGTTGGTGCGCTGGCTGCATTCGATGGTCTATGACCCGGCGACGGTGACCGAGGAACTCACCGAGGAGCGTTGGACGCATGCCACCGACCCGAAGACACTCGCCGGGGCGCGACGGATGTACAGCAGCGAAGCCTTTGCGCAGATGATGAAAGCCATGGAGTCATCCAAGGGACCGCAGCCGTGGGCGATGATGCACCGGGTCAAGGCGCCGACCCTGATCACGTGGGGCCGCGACGACCGAGTCAGCCCGCTGGACATGGCGTTGCTCCCGATGCGCACCATTCCCAACGCCGAATTGCACGTGTTCCCGAACTGCGGTCACTGGACGATGATCGAGGCGAAAGAGGCCTTCGAAAGTGCCGTGCTGGCGTTCTTGTTGCGAAAGGACGCCGAGCTTAGTTGACGCAGGGCACGCCGCCGCCGTCGATTGGTGCACCCTGATCGGGGCTCGGCTCGGTGGACTCCGTGCTTGATCGGCTATAGCCGTAACCGTCGGAAAGGCTTGAGGCCGAGCTCGAAGTGGATTCGTCCTGGGACGGCGCGGAGTAGTTGTCGTCGACGACAACCTCGATGTGGCCGTACTCGAGCTTGCGATTGGGTTTATCCGGTGCATCGATGCCCAGCAGCGTCGCCACGTTGCGCGCGTCGCTCTCGGCGCCGGGGGCGTATTCGATCGAGGTGGCGGTGGGCTCTCCGCGAACGCGGTCGCGTACGGCGCCGGTGCTGTAGCCACCCTTTTTCAGCGCCCGCGCTACCTGACTGGCAAGCCCGCTGGTGTTGCTGGCGTTGATCACGTCGACCACCGTCGACGCGCTCGGCGTTTCGGAGGTGGTCGTCGTCGTGGCCTCCGAGGAGGTGCCGAAGGCGGCGGCTACTTCGGCCTTGATCGCGGCGGGGTCGACGATGTTGACGTCTTGGCCGTTGATGTTGTCGTAGCGCACCACGGGCAGCGTGCGGTATTCGATAGAGCCGCCCGCCAGCGCGCCCATCCGGCGGAATTGGTCTTCGTCCCAGCCCGACGACAACACGACGTCTTTGCGCGCCACCGCCATCAAGCCTTTGAGCTTGCCCAGATCGGTGAAGGTTCCCGAATCCTGCAGTTGGCGCATGACCGACGAGAGGAAAGCTTGCTGACGGTGGGTGCGGTCAAGGTCACCGTTTTCCAGGCCGTGGCGCTGGCGCACGAACGACAGTGCCTGTTCGGCATCCAGCGTCTGGCGTCCGGCCGGGAAGTCGGCCCCGGAATAGGAGTCGTACACGGCGTGCTTCAGGCACACGTTGATGCCGCCCAGACTCTGGGCCAGGTCGTAGAAGCCGGCCAGATTCACCTCGGCGAAGTAGTCGATGGGCACTCCGGTCAGGCTCCGCACCGCCTTCAACGTCGCAGCGCGTCCAGCTTCGCGGCCCTTAGTCTCTAGCTCTTTCTGGTTGGTCACACCTTTGTTGATGAGTTTCTGCTCGACGTATTGCTTGGTGAGCCCGTAGGCCTCTTTGATCTTGATGTGGTTGTAGCCCGGCACGCCGGTGAACGACACCCAGTCGTCACGGGGGATCGAGAACGCGGTCACCCGGTCGTCGGCGCTGACATGCGCAAGGATCAGGGTGTTGGTGTTGTATCCGCCATCGTCGGAGTCGCCGGCGTGCAGGTGTTTGAGTAGGGCCGACGGCAGGTCGTTGCCGTTTTGATCCTTTCGCGAGTCGAGCCCGATGAGCAGAACGTTCATCGAGTCGCCGGAGGACTTCGGATCCTCGGCACTCAGCGCCTGGGAGACGGTGATTCCGCCGAGTACGCCGTGGGCCATCCACCATCCCGACCCGGTTGCCAGCACCGCGGCCACTGCCACCAACACCCAGCAGGCGTGCACCAATGCGCGCCGGCGCCGCGCTACGGGCGTGGCACGATGGCGGTGCTTAGCGCTGGATCGCTGCAGGTCAGCCACCACAACCTCGATTGCCTATGGGTGCCGCGCGTGCCCCCCGGTTGCAGTTTGCGCGCACGTTTAATGCTTGGCGTTCAGTATGCGGCAGGTTGCTGTGCAACGCGTTGTGAGCCAAGTAACGCCTCAAGCCTACAGTGCGGGTAGAAAACGGCCGCTACCTGCGACAACGCACCGCTCCCGGCCGCAATTACCGCCGGATAGCAGCGCCCGTTTGTGACCAAATCGTGGTGTTGATCTGGCCGGCTACAGCTCGATAACCGCGCCATCGGCGGCCGAGACAGCGGCGGCGAATCGTGCCTGGGCGGCAGCCGCGGTGCGTTCGGGCACGCCGGGCAGGGGATTGTGGTGGGTGATCACCAGGCGCGACACACCGGCTTCGACGGCGATGACGCCGACCTCGTCACCGGAGGTATGGCCGCGCTCGGCATCGACCGGCTCCCACGCTTCATGCAGCAGCGTGATCACGCCCGCCGCACGGCGGATGGTCTCCGGGTCGAACTCGGTGTCGGTGCAGTAGGCGAAACGGTCACCTACCCGAAAGCCCGCCGAGGGCAACGTGTGTCGGGTCTGCTCCCACGTCGTCAGCTCATGGCCGGCGAAACTCAAAGTGTCCCAACCCAACTCCGCCCAATGTGCCGACGCCAGCAGCGACGACGTCTGTATCGGGGACGCGAGAAGCTGTTCCTCCACGATCGTGCGGGTGGACCGGCCGTAGGACAGCGAGCCCGGGCCAGCGATCGTCAGTTCCCGGCCGCCCAGGCCGCGCACGCTGACGAAGCCGAGCCCGGTCACGTGGTCGAGGTGAAAGTGGCTGAGCAGCAAGGTCACCGTCTCGACACCATCCAGCAGCGACGGGTTGATGTGCAGCGCACCCAGACCGGTTCCGGCGTCTAACACCAAAGCCTCGGTGCCGGAGGTGATCAGGTAGCAGCTCGTCTGCCGGAAGCTGGTCGGAATCCATCCGCCGCTACCAAGAACCGTCAGCTTCATGGCTAGACAACCTACGACGACAACGATTGTTTGAGTGCCGCTATGGTCTCGAGATCAGCCAAGGCCGCCACGGCGCGCTTAACGCCTTCCAATGCGATGTCTTCGGCTTGCATGCCGCCCATCCCGGCGGTGATCACCGATGCGACGTACGCGTAGAGCGAGCCCTGTCGATAGCGCAGCCAGAGGTCGTCGGGATCCAACTCGGGGCCGCCTCCGGCCGCCAGGGCTTGGCGGTAGACGGCCAGTAGGTCGCGTTCGCAGCGCTGACGGTCGGCGGTGGTCATGCTGGTGATCAGTGTGTAGGCCAGTTCGCGGCCGGGATGGCCTCGTCGGACCGCCTGCCAATCGAGCAATCCCGCTTCGCCGTTGCGGAAGTAGACGTTGCCGGGATGCGCATCGCCGTGCATCACCGTGTTCGGTTTTCTATCAATCACTTTCGCGACTGCGCGATAGTTGTCGATGATGAACCGGCCGTCTTCGACGGGAATGGAGGTTCGCTCGGCCAGGCGGCGAACCGAGGCGTTCAACAGCGGACCAGTGAGCAGCGACGTGTGGTCGTCAGATGCGGAGTACACCCATCCGAGTGGACCACCATTTCCCGTGGGCGGCAGGCGTTCCCAGAACGCCGCGTGCAACTGGGCGAGCAGCTCGACGATCATGGTCGCCCGGTTGTTGTCGAGCGGATGCAGGGTATCGGGAAACTCGCAGGAATCGACCGCCAAGTCTTCCAGCACCAGCACAAAGCGACCGGTCAGCGAGTCGAATGCCGACCCGTATGCCCCCGGCACGCCGGTGAGTTGTGACGACAGCTCGCGGTAGAACAGCACTTCGGTCTGTGCGAGCCGGCCCAGCTCGCCCATCATCCGGGTGGCGACGGTCTCCGCCGGCATCTTGACGAAGACGGAGGCCGGAACGTCGTCGCCGGTCAATGCCAGGCGTGCTCGCGACGATGTCCCTGTGTCGCCACCGATCACCGATACCGACGTCACTCGGCGTCCCGTGATGTCCGAAAGTGATTGCGCATCAAGGTCACTGATCGTACGTGGCAGCGACCGCATCCGACCGATGACGGCATCGGTTGCCACACGTTGCATTCCGCGGCCCAAATGCGCCGCCAAGCCGAGAACCGGTACAACCCCATGCGCCACCGATGCATCTTTACAAAAAGACGTCTCACTGTAAAGCAGGGAAGGGAGTACCTGGCTACCCGGCGCGATCTCGCGATGGACCTAGCGCCAATCCCAGTACGGCGCAGCAGTTTTTATAGATACTGGGACGCATGCGGATAAGCGGGGCATTCCTGGCCGAGAAGACCGAAGCGGTAGCCAACAAGCTGGACGTACAGGGCGGGGTGATATCTAGATACAAAGTCGGCCCCGACCGAGTAGCGCAGTTTGACATCGCGGTGTTGACGCAGGGGGACGCCGGCGGTGAGGATCGCCTCGTTGTCATAGAGGTCTCGCCACCCAACGATGGACAACCCCTGCACATGCACCGCGAGCTCCCGGCAAACCTCGCGAGCGCGGATGTGGGCTTTGCCTGCTTCCAGTTGCGACTTACGTTGAATGTGAATGGTCGCTGGACCATTGCCATGAAAGGCGCAGCGGGAGAAGTGTCGCTTCCGCTGACGGTGAGTGGTCCATCGCCGCGCAACAGCTAGGCGTCGCGGACAGGCTCCTAGGTGAGGAAGGCCAGTTGAGCCCCCGTCGTAGAATCGTCGTGGCTCATTGAGCCAGCCCCGGCCGCGTTAGCTCAGTTGGTAGAGCGTCGCCCTTGTAAGGCGGATGTCGAGAGTTCGAGTCTCTCACGCGGCTCCATTCCTGTCGGCGCTGACGGATAGTGTCGTTTTATGTCAGTCACAACGGCTCACTCGTCATGCTCGATGACGCGCTGGGAACGGACCGTGCGTGGGGAGGTGCGGCTCCGTGGGCGCCGGCCGGGCAGCGGAATCCGGTCGGCAATGTTGCTGAGCGGGTTGACCACCATGGTCAGCGATATCAC
>NZ_JBAUZA010000303.1:0-7007 GCF_049585075.1 Mycobacterium sp. | reverse complement strand
GTGCGAATCGGGTGCATCGATCATCGCCGAGCACACTGGCCTGGCCGGTGACATTGCCGCCGCCGACCTGGTGATCACTGGTGAGGGCCGGTTCGACGACCAGTCGCTGCACGGCAAGGTGGTCGGCGCACTCGCCGAGGCGGCGCAGTCGCAGCAGGTGCCGATCGTGGTGATGGCTGGTCAGGTAGATCTCGACCAGCTGGCGTCGCGATCGGCGGGCATTCTGGCCGCCTACGCGATCGCCGATTACGCCGGTTCGGTACGGCTTGCCGTGGTCGACGCCGCCAACCAGCTGATGGGTCTGGCCTCTTTGGTGGCGGCGCGACTCGGGAATAGCGGCACAACAAGGTACCTTTGAAGAGGTGGGTTTTTTCCGTGTTTTCTCCGAGGCGGAAGATCCCCATCCACATACCCAAGAACGATTCGGCCTTTGAGGCACGCATAGGGAGAAGCAATGACTGTTCAGGAAGAGTCAGCCGCCAAGACGCATGGCGCGATCTTGACCGACGCTGCGGCAGCCAAGGCGAAGTCACTGCTAGAGCAGGAGGGGCGCGACGACTTGGCGCTGCGCATTGCGGTCCAGCCCGGTGGATGTGCGGGTCTGCGTTACAACTTGTTCTTCGACGACCGCTCGCTCGACGGTGACCTGACCGCGGATTTCGGTGGCGTGACGCTGACTGTCGACCGGATGAGCGCCCCCTACGTGCAGGGCGCCTCCATCGACTTCGTCGACACCATCGAGAAGCAGGGCTTTACCATCGACAACCCCAACGCCACCGGCTCGTGCGCCTGTGGTGACTCGTTCAACTGACACAAAAGTCAGTAGCTGCCCGCCGTTCGCTGGACGTAGGAGCACACCAGCACTTTGTTGTGCTGGTAGAGCAGCTGCGCGATTCCCTGTATTTGTTCGTGGGCGGCGCCGCCGGACGTCGGTGCGACACGCATGCTGAACAACACTTGGGCCTGGTAGTTCGACCAGTAGACGATCTTGTCGATCGAGATCACCTGCGCTTCGGTGAACTGCTTGCGGAACGCGTCGCTGGACAGTTTGGCCAACGCCTGATCGGATCGTCGGTCCCGCACGGCGTCGTAGATCCCGCATAGCGAGTTACGCGCGATCGTTTCGGTGTCGCGGTGCTCAAGCGCGTCCAGGTAACCCTGGATCGCCGCTTTGGCCGTCGCATCGGAGAACGCGCCCGAGGTCGCCGGGCCGTGATGCCCACCGTGCACGATCGCCGCGACCAACGCGGCGATCAGGGCCACCGCGCCCACAGCGGCGAGGACCAGCCGTCTACTGCGGCGTTTCGGGTACGGGACCGGCGGTGGCAGCGGACCCGGATAGGCCGCCCCCGGAGGC
Source organism: Mycobacterium sp. (assembly GCF_049585075.1). Classification (GTDB taxonomy): domain Bacteria; phylum Actinomycetota; class Actinomycetes; order Mycobacteriales; family Mycobacteriaceae; genus Mycobacterium. The sequence goes on along the minus strand of NZ_JBAUZA010000303.1, from coordinate 5,650 downwards.
GCCGCCTCGACCGGTTCGCTCACCGGCGATCCTGGATAGGTTGGCTGGTCCGGGATCGGCTGGCTGGGATGGGGCTCGGTGAACGGCGGTCCGTCGGCGCCGAGATGGTGGTTCGGCGAATACGGACCGGGCATAGGCAGCTCTCCTCGGGGTTCCGGACGCAATGACCTACGTCACCGTAGGTTCTCCTTGGCAGGCTAGCGGGCGTCGGCCCGCGGTGCAGGGGCGCCCGCGACCGCAGGTACCCTTACCTAGGCGAACTTAGGAAATGAAGGGTGATTTCTTCGTGACGATTGCGGTGACCGGTTCTATTGCCACTGACCATCTGATGCGGTTTCCGGGCCGGTTCTCCGAGCACCTGCTGGCCGAGCACCTACAGAAGGTGTCGCTGAGCTTCCTGGTGGACGACTTGGTGATTCATCGAGGGGGCGTTGCCGGCAACATCGCGTACGCGATCGGGGTGCTCGGGGGTGACGCCGCTTTGGTGGGAGCGGCCGGCGACGACTTCGACGACTACCGCAAGTGGCTGCAGTCGCACGGCGTCAACACCGACCACGTGCTGATCTCGGACACCGCGCACACCGCACGTTTCGTATGCACCACCGATCTCGACATGGCCCAGATCGCGTCGTTCTATCCGGGTGCGATGTCGCAGGCCCGCGACATCAAGCTCGCCGACGTCGTCGCATCGATCGGCAAGCCGGACCTGGTCATCATCGGAGCCAACGACCCGGACGCGATGGTGGTGCACACCGAGGAGTGCCGCAAGCTCGGCTTGGCTTTCGCTGCCGACCCGTCGCAGCAGCTGCCCCGGCTGTCGGGCGACGAGATCAGCAAGCTCATCGATGGCGCCGCGTACCTGTTCACCAATGATTACGAGTGGGAGCTGTTGGTGTCGAAGACGGGCTGGTCGGAGGCCGACGTGCTGAAGAAGGTGGACCTGCGGGTGACCACGCTCGGTGCCAAGGGCGTCGACATCGTGGACAGCGACGGCACCACCATTCACGTCGATGTGGTGCCCGAAATCAGCCAGACCGACCCCACCGGCGTCGGCGATGCGTTCCGTGCCGGTTTCTTGACCGGACGCAGCGGGGGACTCAGCCTCGAGCGTTCGGCGCAGCTGGGTTCGCTGGTTGCCGTCCTGGTGCTGGAGTCCACCGGCACCCAGGAGTGGGACTGGGACCGCGAGGTCGCAAAGACTCGGTTAGCGGACGCCTACGGCGACGAAGCTGCGGGCGAAATCGCCGCGGTCCTGGCCTAGCTCTCTGTCCGCGACACTTAACCAGCTGCGACGACACGCCGAAGTGTGTCGCAGAGATTTAAGTCTCGGCGAACCGTGTGTCGCAGAGGGGCTCACAGCTGCACCGGGTACTGCGGCTCGCTGATCTGCGGCACCACACTGTGCTCGACGAAGATCGCGTGCCACAGCATGAAGATCAGCAGCGTCCACAGCCTGCGGCTGTGATCTGTTGTGCCACAACGGTGTTCGTCGAGCATTCGGCGAACCGCCGACACGTCGATCAGATGGTCGGTTGTTGAAGCGTTCAGCATTTCATGGGCCCATTCGAGCAGCGGGCCGGCGCGCAGCCAGTGCCGGATGGGCACCGGGAAGCCCAGTTTCGGCCGATTGAGCACGTGCGACGGAACAATGGGCTCCAACGCCCGTCGCAGCGCGTACTTGGTTGTGGTGCGGGTGATCTTGGCCTGTACGGGCAGTCGGGATGCGACCGCGAACACCTCGGGATCCAGGAACGGCACCCGAAGCTCCAGCGAATTGGCCATCGTCATCTTGTCGGCCTTTACCAGAATGTCGCCGCGCAACCAGGTGAAAAGGTCGATGTGCTGCATGCGGGCGACGGGGTCCCAGTCCGCCGATTCCGCGTACAGCGGTGCCGTCACATCGGTGTGCGTCCAATCCGGCCGGAACCCGGGCAGCACGTCGCGCAGCTGCGCGTCGGAAAAACTTCGGGCGTTGCCGTAATAGCGCTGCTGCAGCGTCAACGATCCGCGGTGCAGCAGGCTCTTGCCGCGCATGCCCTCAGGCAACGGCTTGGACAACGTGCCCATCGACCGTCGCAGCGGCCCGGGCAGGTAGTCGAAAGGTTTGAGCGACAACGGCTCCCGGTAAATGGTGTAGCCACCGAAAAGCTCGTCGGCGCCCTCCCCGGAGAGCACTACCTTGACGTGCTTTCGCGCCTCGCGGGCGACGAAGAACAGCGGCACCAAAGCCGGGTCGGCCACCGGCTCGTCGAGATACCAAACGATTTCGGGTAAGGCGGCGACGAACTCGTCGGGCGCGACCACCTTGGCGATGTGCCGCGCACCGATCGCCTCGGCAGACGCGACCGCGACGTCGATCTCGGAGAATCCCTCACGCTCGAACCCGGTGGTGAACGTGATCAGCCGCGGGTTGTGCCGGATGGCCAACGCCGCGATCGCCGTCGAGTCGATGCCGCCCGACAGGAACGCGCCGACGGTGACGTCGGCGCGCATGTGCTTGGCCACCGAGTCCTCCAGGACCGCGGTGATCTCGTCGTAGCGGGCCTGCTCGGTATCGCGGGTGATCGGCGTCGCGGCGAAGCGCGGCACGAAGTAGCGGATCGCCTCCGGGGCGGCGGTTCCGGGCCGAATCCGCGTGTAGCAACCGGATTCGAGCCGGCGCACACCGCGGTGCAGAGTCTCGGGCTCGGGCACGTACTGCAACACGGTGTAATGCTGAACCGCGCGGCGGTCGATCCCAGAAGCTCCAGTGTCGAACCCGATCACGTCGGCCAGATCGAGCAGGCATTTCTTTTCGCTGGCTACCGCGGTGCCACCGGTGCCGGTCGCCATGAACAGCGGTTTGATGCCGAAAGGGTCGCGTGCGCAGAATAATTCGCCGGCCACGTTGTCCCACAGCGCGAACGCGAACATACCGCGTAGCCGGGTCAGGGCTTCGGCGCCCCAATAGTGGTAAGCAGCGACGATGGCCTCACCGTCGCCGTCCGTGGCGAAGACGGCGCCATGGCTTTTGGCGAGCTCGGCGCGCAGCTCCAGGTAGTTGTAGATCTCGCCGTTGAACACCAACTCATAGCGGTCGGGGCTTTCCGGCGGCCCCCAGCGCAGCGGTTGATGCGAATGCGCGATGTCGATGATGGATAGCCGGTTGAAGCCGAACACCACGGTCCCCGCAGGATCGGACCAGGTGCCCGGTTCGTCGGGTCCGCGGTGGCGCATCAGGTGCGATGCGCGGGCGACGGCGTCGGCCGTACCAAGGCCTGCGCCCGGCGAGTCACCACCGGCCGCAGCGCTCACGAAGGCCAGCAGTCCGCACATTGCGCCAAGTATGCCGCACCCCTGGACCCGGGGTTGCCGCAGGTCGCGGCCCCTCTGAGAGGCCAGCGACAGGCCCGGGGACTCCGCCACGGCTTCGTCACATCGCGTGGTCTACGCTGCGTAGTATTCGACTCTCTGTCGGTCCAGCTTGTGATTCAGGAGGCGCCACGGTGACACCTCGCGAACCAGGCCGTTCGCAGGGCTTGTTAAAGAGCCGCTCGGCAGGCTCCCGTCGGCTTCGGCTGGCGGTGCTGGCGGGCCTGCTTGGCGTGCTGGCGGTCACGCTGAGCGGATGCAGTTGGTCGGAGGTCTTGGCCCTGGGCTGGCCGAGGGGCATCACCCCGGAAGCCGACTACAACCGGCAGCTGTGGATCGGCGCCGTGATCGCCTCCCTGGTGGTCGGCGTCATCGTCTGGGGCCTGATCTTCTGGTCCAGCGCGTTTCACCGCCACAAGGCCACCGACACCGAACTGCCTCGCCAGTTCGGCTACAACATGCCGCTGGAGTTGGTGCTCACCGTCACACCGTTCCTGATCATTTCGGTGCTGTTCTACTTCACCGTCGTGGTGCAGGAGAAGATGCTGCACCTGGCGTCTGACCCCGAGGTCGTCGTCGACATCACGTCTTTCCAGTGGAACTGGAAGTTCGGTTACCAGAAGGTCGATTTCAAGGACGGCACGCTCAAGTACGACGGCGCCGACCCCGCCCGCAAAGCCGCAATGGTCTCCAAGCCCGAAGGTATAGACAAGCACGGGGAGGAAGTCGTCGGCCCGATCCGTGGCCTCAACACCGAGGACCGCACCTACCTCAACTTTGACCGGGTCGAGACGGTAGGCACCAGCACCGAGATCCCGGTCCTGGTGTTGCCTGCGGGCAAGCGAATCGAGTTCCAGATGGCGTCAGCCGACGTCATCCACGCGTTCTGGGTGCCGGAGTTCCTTTTCAAACGCGACGTGATGCCCGACCCAGAGGCCAACCACTCGGTCAACAAGTTCCAGGTCGCCGACATCACCAGGACAGGTGCGTTTGTCGGCCGCTGCGCCGAAATGTGCGGCACCTATCACTCGATGATGAACTTCGAGGTCCGAGTGGTGCAGCCCAACGACTTCAAGGCCTACCTGCAGCAGCGGATCGCCGGTAAGACCAACGCCCAGGCGTTACAGACGATCGCCCAACCGCCGCTCGCGGTCACCACCCACCCGTTCGATACCCGCCGCGGCGAGCACGCGCCCCAAGCGAGTAAGTAGGAAGCCCATGCATATCGAAGCCAGGCTCTTCGAATTCGTGGCCGCGTTCTTCGTGTTCTGCGCGGTGCTCTACGGCATTCTGACCACCTTGTTCGCCACCGGCGGAATCGAGTGGGCCGGCACGACCGCGCTCGCACTGACCGGTGGGATGGCGCTGATCATAGCGACGTTCTTCCGCTTCGTGGCCCGGCGGCTCGATACCCGACCGGAGGACTATGAGGGCGCCGAGATCAGCGACGGCGCAGGGGAACTGGGCTTTTTCAGCCCGCACAGCTGGTGGCCGATCCTGATCGCGTTATCGGGCTCGGTAGCCGCGGTCGGCATCGCGTTATGGCTGCCGTGGCTGATCGTCGCCGGGGTGGTGTTCATCCTGAGTTCGGCGGCCGGCCTGGTCTTCGAGTACTACCTTGGGCCCGAAAAGCACTAGTCGCCTACGGCCTGGTTTCGTCCAAGGTCACAATCAGGGCATCAGTTCATCCGTGACTCATTCGCCGACAATGCCGTGCAGGTACCCGTTGGGTAGGGTTTCGCCAGGCACAATGAGAAACGTCCGAGCGCGCGCTCAATCACCCAGCCCTAGTGCCGCGCGCCCCGGTGAAGTAGTCGAACAGGACAGGCAAACATGAGCGGGCCGAATCCACCAGGACCGGAGTCCGACGAACTGCACCCCGGCGCCCCGCCCAGCCAAGGCGACAGCGAATTCAGCGAAGAGTTGACGGGGGAGGGCGCCGAAGAGGGCAGCGACACGGCGCAGACCGATATTTATTCGCGGGCCTATTCGGCTCCGGAGTCCGAACACTTCAGCAGCGGCCCATATGTGCCCGCCGACCTGGACCTCTACGACTACGAGAGCTACGACGAGCCAGCCGAGCAAGAATCCACGTCGGCGCGCTGGCCGTGGATCGTCGGCATCGCCGCGATTGTCGCAGCGGTCGCCCTAGTGGCGTCGGTATCGCTGCTGTTCGCTCGAACCGACACCAACAAGCTGGCGACGCCGAGCACCGCGCCCACGTCGACACCGCCGATGCAAGACGAAATCATCGTCACAACACCGCCGCCGTCGCCCGCGACCACGACCAGCCAGGCAC
>NZ_JBAUZA010000302.1:0-1855 GCF_049585075.1 Mycobacterium sp. | reverse complement strand
TAGCTGGGCTGCCAGCCGTGGGAACCAGGCGAGCTCGGGCCGGTGCCGGGACAGAATCGCCACGCCGACCAGATCCGGCTCCACCGGAGTCACGTACGCCTCACCCCAAAGCGACCAGTGGACTTCGACGAACTCCGACCATGCGGGTACCGCAAAGTGCCAGCGCACGCCGTAGCGCCGCGGATTTCCCGCCACCGCCTTGATTCCGACAGCGCGGCGCACCGACGAGTGCAGTCCATCGGCCGCTACCAACCATCTTGCCCGTAGACCGGCCGCGGTAACCCCGGCCGCATCCTGGTCGATTCGGGTGACGCGCGTCGAAATCCATTCGGTGTCTTGTTCTTTCGCGCGGGCGGCCAACGCGGCGTGTAACGTGGTGCGCCGCACGCCTCGACCCGGATAGGCGCGAAAGCGCGCTTCAGCGCGATGGTGTTCGCTCAAATAAGCGATGCCCCGGAACGGCAATCCCGGCGGATCGATTCCGAGCGACGTCAGCTCGGCCAGGCCGCCGGGCATCAGCCCCTCACCACATGCCTTGTCGATCGGGGCTGCCCGCGGCTCGGCCACGATCACCGAAAGTCCAAGGCGCCGAGCGTGTAACGCGGTGGCAAGGCCGCCGGGACCGCCGCCAACGACCAGTAGGTCCGCGTCATATGTCATGAGCGCCGCTCATCACGTGTCGCGATGCCGATCGCGAGGATCAGCAGGTAATACACGACCTACCAGCCGAGCAGCACGAGTTCCGAGCAGAACGCCGGCCCCATCGCCATCATCAGCCCGAACGAGCCCGGCGGCGGCGGATCGTCCATGTTGGCGCGAAGTACGTCCAATACCGACACTGACGAGAGGTTCCCGTTGTCGCGCAACGAGTTTCGGGTGTAGTCGAGGGCATCGGCGGGAAGGTCCAGGCTGTGCTCGACGGCTTCGATCACCTTCGGTCCGCCGGGGTGGCAGACCCACGTCGAGATGTCCGCAGGTGTCAGGCCGTGGTCACTCAAGAAGTTGCGCACATCTTCGCCGAGGTACTTTTCGGCCACAGTGGCAACCTCCGTGGACAACTTGATCTGGAAGCCGTTACTGCCGACGTTCCATCCCATGACCTCTTCGGTGTCGGGGTAGAGCCGGCTACGGGTGGCCAGCACCCGGGGCCCCGTGGCCGTGCGGGCAGATCCCTTCGCGACGACGGCGGCGGCCGCATCGCCAAACAGGCTGGCCGCCACCAGGTTGGCGATGGAGTAGTCGTTGCGCTGCAGCGTCAACGAACACAGTTCGACGGCGAGCAGTGCCGACACCTGATCGGGGAACGCGAGCAAGTAGTCATGCATGCGTGCCACGCCGGCGGCACCGGCGACGCAGCCAAGCCCAAACAACGGCAGCCGTTTGACGTCGGGTCGTAATCCGACGCGGGTCGCCAGCCGGGCCTCCAATGTCGGTACCGCCAGCCCGGTGACCGTCGTCGAGAAGACAATGTCGACCTCGGAGGGTTTGACCTTGGCGGCGTCGAATGCCGAGAGCAGCGCACGTTCACCAAGCTCCAAGGCGGTCTCGATGAATATGTCGTTGGCTTCAGTGAAGCCGCTCAACTTCCCGTATTGCGGCAGCGGCAACGCGAGGCTGCGCTTCTCGACGCCGGCGCTGTCGGCGAACCGGTCAAATTGCGGGCCGCCAAGGCCGGTCAGGCCCGACAGTGCCTCCCGCTGGCCGACCTGATGGGGCGGAAATTCGATCGCCACGGACGCGACGGATGCAAACGGTGTCATCTGGCTTACTCCCTGCGCGCCGGGCCGACGGGGCGCGTTTTCTAATCGTATCCATTTGGTGGGTCAGCGTTTGGACAACTTCGTTGGTTGGTTAA
>NZ_JBAUZA010000301.1:0-7826 GCF_049585075.1 Mycobacterium sp. | reverse complement strand
AACTACATCCGTGTAAGTCTGGCGTGGTGTCAGTCGACTAGGACGACGACTCGGCGCGACGGTTCCACGCCCTCGCTCTCGCTACGGACTCCGTCGACCGCCGCTACCGCGTCGTGAACGATCTTGCGCTCGAAGGGCGTCATCGGAGCGAGTTCTTCGCGCTCGCCACTTTCAAGTACCTTCCTGGCCACCTTGTCGCCCAACGCCGCCAACTCTTCGCGGCGGCGCCGCCGCCAGCTCGCGATGTCGAGCATCAGCCGGCTGCGCACCCCGGTCTTCTGATGCACCGCCAACCGGGTCAATTCCTGCAGAGCGTCGAGCACCTCGCCCTTGCGCCCCACCAACTTATTCAGATCGTCGCTGCCGTCGATGCTTACTATCGCGCGGCTCCCCTCGACGTCCAAGTCGATGTCGCCGTCGAAGTCCAGTAGGTCCAGCAGCTCTTCCAAGTAGTCGCCGGCGATCTCTCCCTCGGCCACCAACCGCTCCTCACTGTCGCCGTCGGTGTCGGTATCGCTCGTCGCGGCGTCGTCTGGAGCGTCTGCCCGCATCTCTTCCAGCGCCTCTTCCGCCGGCGCTTCGTCTGTGTCGTATCCCGTTGTGTCCGCGTCCGTCATGCCTTCTTGTTTCCTTCCCGTCGCCCAGGCCCTCGCCCGGCTAAGTCTGCGAACCGACGTCCGTTGCGACACCGGGCCTATTCGCCGTGTCCGGCCCCGGGCCGTCGCATCGGTTCGGCCCGTTCAGCGTTTGCGCTTTTTCGGCTTCGCTCCCGGCCGTGGCGTACGGCCGGGCGTGATGCTGTTGCCCACCGTCGCATCGGTCGACGGTTCCGTCGCCGACCTGTCGCCGTCGGATCCGTCGGCAGGGGCCGCCGATCCGTTGCCGCCTCCTGGTGCATTCTTCGGCGGTCGCTTCGGCTTGGCGCCCGGCACCGGCGCGTTGGCGGCCCGGCGTTCCAGCGCTTCGCGCTTCTTCGCGTCATCCTCTTTTTCGATCATCCCGAAGACGACGTGCTGCTGGCAGAAGGTCCAGATGTTGTTGGAGAACCAGTAGAAGATGATCGCCAATGGCAAGAACGGTCCACCGACCACAACGCCGAGCGGAAACACATACAGCGCCAGCTTGTTCATCATCGCGGTCTGCGGGTTGGCCGCCGCCTCGGCGCTCTGCCTCGCCACCGACGCTCGGCTGTTGAAGTAGGTTGCGATGCCCGCCAGGATCATCACCGGTGCGCCGACGGCGATCACGGCCGGCCGGCTGAACTCGGCGAAGGCAGCGAGGCTGGCTCCCCGCTGTGTCATCGTGGCGCCCAGCGGTGCGCCAAATAGGTTGGCGTCCAAGAAATGTCCGACATCCGCGGCGGTGAAGACATAGTTGCCAAGCGCGCGGTTGTGTTCGGGCGAAAGCCCCAACTGTCCGATACCGGTGGACGTCCGGTTGAAGCACCGCAGTACGTGGTAGAGCCCGAGAAACACCGGGAGCTGGGCCAGCATCGGCAAGCAGCCCAGGATGGGGTTGAATCCGTGTTCGCGCTGCAGCTTCTGCATTTCCAGCGCCATCCGTTGACGGTCCTTGCCGTACTTCTTTTGCAGCGCCTTGATCTGCGGTTGCAACTCCTGCATCTGGCGGGTGGTGCGGATCTGGCGGACGAACGGGTGGTACAAAAGTGCCCGCAGCGTGAACACCAGGAACATCACCGAGAGCGTCCAGGCGAAAAAGCTCGTGGGTCCCAGCAGGAAGGCGAACGCCTTGTACCAGACCCACATGATCGCCGAGACCGGGTAATAGAAGTAGTCCAGGCTGAACGGATCAAACGACATAATCACTCTTCTCTAGCGTCGCTGGGTTATCCCAGGCCTGTCCTATATCGGCCCGTTTGCCCTGGCGCTCCGGAATCGGATCCCATCCTCCCCGATGCCACGGGCCGCACTTGGCCAGCCGGATGGCTGCCAGCCCAGTCCCCCGCACCAACCCATACTCGGTCAGCGCGTCTACGGCGTACTGGCTACAGGTTGGGGTGAACCGGCACGTCGGCAGCCGCAGGGGCGACACCATGTGGCGGTACAGCTGGATCGCGAAAATCAACCCGCGCACCACCGCCATTTCGGCGCCGCGCAGCAGGTGCCGCACCCTTGACGTTATGTCATTCACCGGCGCGCTCCCGTCGCCTCGATGCGGCGTAAGCCGGCGCGTAGTTCTTCTTCTAGCCGGGCGGAACCGAGGTTACGGCTGCTCGGCAGTGCGCGGATCACGACGTGCTCAGACAGCTGTAGCCCTTCGACTACCCGGCGAGCGACGTGGCGTAACCGCCGGGCCAATTGGTGCCGCTGCACCGCCGAGCCCACCGAACGCGCCACGATCAGTCCGACCTTCGGCGGCTCAGCTGCCGTGTTTCCCGGTCGGGCATAGATCACGAGGTCTGGCTGCACGGCACGAGTTCCGTGCTTCACCGTGGCATCGAAATCGGTCGACCGCGTCATACGGTTCCGCCCGGAAAGCACCGCTGTTACACCGGAATTCGAATCAGGCAGTCAGCGAGCGGCGGCCCTTGCGGCGCCGGCTTGACACGATCGCACGCCCCGCCCGGGTGCGCATGCGCAGCCGGAAGCCGTGTACGCGGGCTCGCCGCCGGTTGTTCGGCTGGAACGTCCGCTTGCCCTTTGCCACGACTCTCTCCTCGTTGCATCTGGCATCGTGATCCGGCCCGGTGACCACACCGGTGGAACACGATTGCCCTCACGAAGCCTCGGCAGGCTCTGTGTCTCGCTGGTAGCCGGCGCGGGCACCGCGCATATCGTGCGGATCGCAGCCGTATCGCCGACTTTCGGGCGACTAGACGAGGGTACTGACGCGCGTTCGCCGGGTCAAACCTGGCCATCTTGGCGGCCAACCTGACCGCGAAATTTAACTAACGTCACACCCGCCACCGCGGCCCGCGAACAATTGTATGAAAGCTCCTGCCAATGTTGCGGAACGGTTGGCGTGGACGACGAAAACTGTTAGCTTCGGACCGGTGTAGTTCCAAGCCGTACCGACCCGGAACGGCGCCCGACAACGAAGCGAGGATGGCGGATCGGCTTCTTGGCCAGATGACCCACGCTGGCTATCTCGAGCACCGATCTCGCGTGCCGTCGGCGGCTATTTGCGGCGCGACGGCGGCTGTCCTGTCCACACTTGTGGATAACCATGTGGACAGTTCGTGGTCGCAACTAGTGCCGATACGTCGACGTCAAGCCAGGGGGAGCCGTCGTTGACCGAGGACCCCGGATCAAGCTTCTCCACAGTCTGGAGTGCGGTCGTCTCCGAACTCAACGGCGAGATTTCCCCCGACGCGGCCGAGCCCAACGGCGAACCGTACGTCGCTGCACTGACACCGCAGCAACGCGCTTGGCTGAACCTCGTGCAACCGCTGCAAATCGTCGAGGGGTTTGCTCTGCTCTCGGTACCCAGCAGCTTCGTGCAAAACGAGATCGAACGTCATCTGCGCACGCAGATCACCGAGGCGCTGAGCCGCCGGCTCGGCCAACAAATCGAACTCGGCGTCCGCATCGCCGCGCTGGCCGGCGAAGAATCCGATGAGACTGCCGGCCTCATTCCCGACGAGTGGGCCGACGAAGTCGACGAAGACCGCGAAGCTTTGGCGAGTGCACACCAAAACTGGCCCACTTACTTCACCGAGCGGCCGCACAACGCCGATCCCGACGCGGCCGGCGGCACCAGCCTGAACCGGCGCTACACCTTTGACACCTTCGTGATCGGCGCCTCGAACCGGTTCGCCCACGCTGCCGCGCTTGCGATCGCAGAAGCTCCCGCCCGGGCTTACAACCCACTGTTCATCTGGGGCGAGTCCGGCCTTGGTAAAACGCACCTCCTGCATGCCGCCGGCAACTACGCCCAACGCCTATTTCCGGGTATGCGGGTCAAATATGTCTCTACCGAAGAATTCACCAACGACTTCATCAACTCGCTGCGCGACGACCGCAAAGTCGCCTTCAAACGCAGTTACCGCGATGTCGACGTGCTGCTCGTCGATGACATTCAGTTCATCGAAGGTAAAGAAGGCATCCAAGAAGAGTTCTTCCACACTTTCAATACGCTGCACAACGCCAACAAACAGATCGTCATCTCCTCCGACCGGCCACCCAAGCAACTCGCCACCTTGGAAGACCGGCTGCGGACCCGGTTCGAGTGGGGATTGATCACCGATGTGCAGCCACCGGAGCTGGAAACCCGCATCGCGATTCTGCGTAAGAAAGCACAGATGGAACGGCTCGCGGTTCCCGATGATGTGCTCGAACTGATCGCCAGCAGCATCGAACGCAACATTCGTGAGCTCGAGGGTGCGCTCATTCGGGTGACCGCGTTCGCGTCGTTGAACAAGACCCCGATCGATAAGGCCCTGGCGGAGATCGTGCTTCGTGATCTCATTGCCGACGCAAGCACCATGCAGATCAGCGCGGCGACCATCATGGCCGCCACCGCTGAATACTTCGATACCACTGTCGAAGAACTACGCGGCCCCGGTAAGACCCGGGCGCTGGCCCAGTCCCGCCAGATCGCGATGTACCTGTGCCGCGAACTTACCGACCTGTCGCTGCCGAAGATCGGCCAAGCATTCGGCCGCGACCACACCACCGTCATGTACGCCCAGCGCAAAATCCTCTCCGAAATGGCCGAGCGACGCGAAGTCTTCGATCACGTCAAGGAACTCACCACCCGGATTCGGCAGCGGTCCAAGCGTTAAGCGCCGGCCGTAAGCCGTTTCATCCAAAAAACTTTGGGCACGGCTACCCCATGTGTCACAGCTCCGGCTGTGCATACGCCTGTGCGCAACCTGCTTACGCTCGAGCCCGGACATCCCCGCCGGGTGCACAGCCGCGGCCCATCCCCAACCACTACACACAAACCCCACAACCACGATGCCGTCATCCACAACCCGGCCGGCACGGCCCAGCAGCGCAGACATTGAGCTGTCCCCAACATGCACAGTCCCTAATACTGTTACTGAGATATCTCCGTAGTTTCTTCTTGGAAAAGACGGTTGGGGACGGGCTGTTCCACATCCTCGCGTCAGCGCAAGACAACCCCGAGTGTCATTGATTCCGATTAGCTTTCAAGATGGCGCTCGAAGCTCTACGGTGGTGGTTCGACTGCCGTTCGGGTCGTCGAATCTGGTTACGGGCACTGGCGTAGATCAGCGGAGAAATCGCACTCCACCGGGGGTGGAGCCGCTGGAGTTGGCAGTGTTGTTCGGGGGTGCTTGGGGTGACTGAAGGGACGCAATGGACGTGGCGACGACCACAGTCGGTGTGACCGACTTGAAGTTTCGCTTGGTGCGCGAAGACTTCGCTGATGCGGTGGCGTGGGTGGCTCGGACGCTGCCCAACAGGCCTACGGTGCCGGTGCTCGCTGGGGTGCTGTTGACCGGCTCGGACGACGGGTTGACGATTTCTGGATTCGACTATGAAGTTTCCGCCGAAGTACGGCTGGCAGCTGAAATAGCTTCTCCGGGAACAGTTTTGGTGTCGGGCCGGCTGTTGTCCGATATCACCCGTGCGTTGCCCGACAAGCCCGTGGACGTCCAGGTGGAAGGCACCAGGGTTTCCCTGACCTGCGGGAGCGCGAGGTTTTCGTTGCCGACGATGGCCGTCGAGGATTACCCGACGCTGCCGGCATTGCCTGAGGAGACCGGGGCTTTGTCGGCAGAGCTGTTCGCCGAAGCGATCAGTCAGGTGGCCGTTGCGGCCGGCCGCGACGACACGTTGCCGATGCTGACGGGGATTCGAGTCGAGATTTCTGGTCAGTCGGTAGTGATGGCCGCTACCGATCGGTTCCGGCTGGCGGTGCGGGAGCTGACGTGGTCGGCGGCCGGCCCCGATGTGGAAGCGGCGGTGTTGGTGCCGGCGAAGACGTTGGCTGAGGCGGCTAAGACCGGTACCGACGGCGCCGAGGTGCACTTGTCATTGGGATCGGGATCCGCGGTGGGCAAGGACGGATTGCTGGGTATCAGCGGGAACGGCAAACGCAGCACCACTCGGTTGCTGGATGCCGAGTTCCCGAAGTTTCGACAGCTGTTGCCAACCGAACACACCGCGGTGGCCAGCATCGGGGTGGCTGAGTTGACCGAGGCGATCAAACGTGTCGCACTGGTCGCTGATCGTGGTGCGCAGGTTCGGATGGAGTTCTCCGGCGATGTGTTGCGCCTGTCGGCTGGTGCCGACGATGTCGGCCGGGCCGAGGAGGATGTGGCGGTCGATTTCGCCGGAGAGCCACTCACAATCGCCTTCAACCCGACATATCTGACCGACGGACTCGGGTCGTTGCATTCTGAGCGGGTGTCATTCGGCTTCACTACCCCTAGTCGCCCGGCGGTGCTGCGGCCGGCCGGCGACGACGATCCACAGACAGGCGACAGCGGACCGTTCCCCGCGGTTTCGACCGACTACGTCTACCTGTTGATGCCGGTCCGCCTTCCTGGTTAGCGGTTAGGTGTTCGTTCGCCATCTGGGCTTACGGGATTTCCGGTCGTGGGAACAGGCCGAGCTTGACTTGACGCCGGGTCGGACGGTGTTCGTCGGGCCCAACGGTTACGGTAAGACCAATCTTGTTGAAGCACTGTGGTACTCGGCTACCCTGGGCTCCCATCGGGTCGCCACGGACGCGCCGCTGGTGCGGGCCGGCGCATCGCGGGCAGTGGTGTCGACGATCGTGGTGAATGACGGCCGCGAGTGTGCTGTGGATTTGGAGATCGCGTCCGGGCGGGCTAACAAAGCCCGGTTGAATCGATCGCCGGTGCGTAGCGCCCGCGAGGTGATCGGGGTACTCCGGGCGGTGTTGTTCGCTCCGGAAGACCTGGCGTTGGTCCGCGGAGATCCGGCGGATCGACGGCGCTACCTCGATGACCTGGCGGCCGTGCGCCGACCGCGGGTGGCGGCCGTGCGGGCCGACTATGACAAAGTTCTGCGCCAGCGCACCGCATTGCTGAAGTCCGCGGCCGGTGCGCGGTTTCGCGGTGACCGCGGCGCCCTTGACACCCTTGATGTCTGGGACGGCCATTTGGCTGCGCACGGCGCGGAATTGATGGCCGCCCGGATCGAGTTGGTGAACGAGTTGGCGCCCGAAGTACAGAAGAGCTATCAACGGTTGGCACCAGCATCGCGGCCGGCGGCAATCGGTTATCGCGCCAGCGTCGACGTGCAGCCCGATCACCCGGACACCGAAGAATTACGGGCGGCGCTGCTGGCGCAGATGGCAGAGCGCCGAGCCGCCGAATTGGAGCGCGGCGTGTGCCTGGTTGGCCCGCACCGCGACGACCTTGAACTACGCCTGGGCGAGCAACTCGCGAAAGGCTTTGCCAGCCATGGTGAATCGTGGTCGATGGCATTGGCGCTGCGGTTGGCGGCCTACGAGCTGCTGCGCGCAGACGGCGGCGAGCCGGTCTTACTGCTCGATGATGTGTTCGCCGAACTCGACGCGTCCCGCCGAGAAGCGCTGGCCGCGGCCGCGGCTTCGGCGGAGCAGGTCCTTGTGACGGCCGCGGTCCTCGATGATGTTCCTCGCGATTGGGACGCCAAGCGAGTGAACATCGCGCTGCATGACGGCGACAACGGACCGGTCTCGGCGGTGCGGGATGAGTGACTCCACCGACGACGCAGCAGGCCCGCCGGAGCGGTTGAGTGGGTTACCCGGAATGGACCTGGTGAGGCGGGCTCTGGAAGAGGCTCGCGGCGCAGCCCGCACCCAAGGCAAAGACGTCGGGCGCGGGCGACGGCTGCCACCGACCCGCCGGGTCGCCGGGACCGGAAGCCGGCGCCGCTGGTCTGGTC
>NZ_JBAUZA010000300.1:0-3907 GCF_049585075.1 Mycobacterium sp. | reverse complement strand
GCTCTGCGCTGGCTCGTCGAACTTCCCGGTGAACAGCGAGTCGTCGCCGTCGAATAGGTGCTTGGTCAGCGCTGCGCGGGGCGTCAGGCCGCGCAGCTTCTGTAGCTCGCTGAGCGGCTCGCGAAGATCGTCGAATTCTGGCCCGATGTCCTCGCGCAGCTGGTTCGTCATCCCGCTGAGGTAGTCGCGGGCCTGGCGCAGCGCCGTGGTGGTCCACCGGATCGCGCCGGGAAGCCGCTCCGGGCCCAAAACCACTAGCCCGACCACCACGAGCACCAGCATTTCCCCCCAACCGACGTTGGCGAACATCTAGCTGGTGTCCGGGCCCGGCGTCACCGTCAGCGTGACGTGCCGGCCATCGCGGACCACCTCGATGGGGGCTGGCTGCCCGACCGTCAACTGGCGTACGGCGACGACGAATTCTTCGGCGTCGGCCACGCCGCGGTTGCCCACTTTGACCACCACGTCGTTTTCCAGGATTCCGCCCTTTTCCGCAGGGCCGCCGGCCTTCACGTTCGCGACCTGTGCACCCTGCGCGATCGCGTTGCTCACCGAGCGGGTGCTCAAACCGAGCGTCGGGTGCACGATCTTGCCGTCCTTGATCAACGTCTGGGCAACCAATTTCGCCTCGTTGATCGGTATCGCGAAGCCCAGCCCGCTGGCGCTGTCGGACAGCGACTTACCCGCAGTGTCGATGCCGATGACCTGAGAATCCATGTTGATCAGCGGTCCACCGGAGTTGCCGTGGTTGATCGAGGCGTCGGTCTGGACCGCGTCGATGACCGTGTCGGTGTCCGAGCCCTCCCCCGACAGCGGGATGGGGCGGTGCAGTGCGCTGATGATGCCGTGCGTGACCGTGCTGCGCAGACCCAGCGGCGCACCCGCGGCAAGGACTTCGTCGCCGACGCGCACCTTGTCGGAGTCACCGAGCCGGGCAACCGACAGGTGGTCGACATTGTCGACCTTGAGGACGGCCAGGTCGGTCTTGGGGTCGCGGCCGACCAAGTTGGCGGGCACTTCCTTGCCGTCGTTGAACACGACGGTGGTCTTGAACTGGCTTGGGTTGTTGGCCGCTTCGGAGATGACGTGATTGTTGGTGACGATGTAGCCGCGGCCGTCCACCACGAAACCGGATCCCTGCATACCTTCTTGATCGCTGACCGACTGGATCGTGACCACCGAATCAGCCACTGCGGCTGCGACTTTGGTGAATCGGCCGGCCGGCGATTCGCTGTTGCCGTTGGTTGCCAACGTCACCTTGGACGTGGTGAACGCCTCGACGACCTCTGCCGTCTTGCGTCCGACCACACCACCGATCAAGCCGATCACCAACGCGAGCACGGCCAGCACGAGCAGCGCCAGGTAGGACACCCGCCCCCCGAACAGCACATCGCGCACTCCCAGCCGACCGCGTTCGCCGCCGACTGCGAGTGGGCCCGATGGCGTTACCGCCGGCTCGCCCAGTGCGGCGGCCGCGCCCGGGTCGCGCCAAGGGTCGTCTTGTTGATCTGCCTGGTCTTTGTCGCCGTCGAGCGCGCCCGCATCGGTGGGGTGCCGCTGCAACGACTCCGCTCCGGGAAACGGACGACCGAAGGCCTCCGAAAGCACCGGATCGGCCGGTTCATCGTGCGGGGTGAACTCGCCGGCGTCGCGATACTTCGGCGGACGTACCCTTTCGGCGACGAACGAGCCCTGCAGGCCGTCGGGACGGCTGAAGGCCTGGCGCGACGCAGCATCGACGGGCGGCCGGGAAATGGGGCGCGGCGCCAGCCGGGGGGCGCCGTTCTTTTCTTCGTCGGAGCTCACGTCATCCTCTTCCGAACGCTTTAAGAAGCGCGCGCTATGCGCACGAGCACGGCGCGGCGCACCGGCTTGGCCAACTTGACACCCACCCTACCGAGGCTCGCGCCGCTCAGGCGGCGTGCCTTCACTTCGCTCCGCGCGGGGATCCCTCCACCGGCTCCTGCCCGCCTGGCCCGCGTCGTCGTCGGGCGAGCAGTCCGGAATCTGCGACAGCAATCCCAGCAGCGTGCTGGGGATCCTGATCGGCTGGGAATCGCGCAGCGCGGCGCGAGCCCGGCGGTGACCTTCCACTTCTGCGGCGCAATCAGGGCACAGGGAAATATGATGCGCCGCCCGCAGGTGTGCGTTCATCCGCAGCTCACCGTCGACAAACGCGGCGATGGCCTCCGTCGAAAGATGCTCGGTAGATCCGAATTGCCGCGGAGCTCCCACCGGCGCGTCGCTTTGCGAGGCGAATTGGGTCGGGAGCCAGGAGAACGCTCGGCGGAACACATGTCCCCGCTCGACCATCACCAGCCCCTCTCCGTATCAGCGTTCGGTCTACGCGCGCTACCTCGAATGTAGCGCGCTACCCGATACGGAACAGCAATGAACAGCGGATCAGGCGGCGTGTGTCTTACTCGGAGAGCTCCGGAACGGCACCGGCCGTGGAAGGGTTGGCATGAGTAGCTCCCTCGGAGTGCGCGGCGAGATAGTCCCGCAGCGCCTGTCGACCCCGGTGAATGCGGCTACGCACGGTGCCGAGCTTCACCCCCAGGGTGGCCCCGATCTCCTCGTAGGACAGTCCTTCGATGTCACACAGCACGACGGCGGCACGAAACTCGGGCGGCAGGGAATCCAACGCCGCTTGCAGGTCGGGCCCCAGCCGCGACTCGTGATAGATCTGCTCCGGGTTGGGCTCGTCGGCGGGCACCCGATCGTAATCGTCGGGCAGCGCCTCCATCCGGACACGGCCGCGCCGGCGGACCATGTCGAGAAACAGGTTGGTCGTAATGCGGTGCAGCCAGCCCTCAAAAGTCCCCGGCTGGTAGTTCTGTACCGACCGGAAGACCCGGATGAAGGTCTCCTGGGTCAGGTCCTCGGCGTCGTGCTGATTGCCGGAAAGTCGATAAGCCAATCGGTACACCCGGTCGGCGTGCTGACGGACCAGCTCGTCCCAGGACGGCATGGTGGTCTTGTC
Source organism: Mycobacterium sp. (assembly GCF_049585075.1). Lineage (GTDB taxonomy): Bacteria > Actinomycetota > Actinomycetes > Mycobacteriales > Mycobacteriaceae > Mycobacterium. Next base: position 924 of record NZ_JBAUZA010000300.1, on the reverse strand, counting down.
CCCGGTCGCGTCGAATACCGCAGTGCCGTAAGGCTCCTCGTCGGTCTCGACCCAGTCGGCGTCCCGATACTGCTCGGGATGCGACATGCTCGCAGGGCTCATCAGTGTGGTGATGGGTAGGTCCTCCGGATTCAGACTGCCGTCAAGGTTAGGCAATACGTCACCGACGGCAACGCGGAGACGCCGAGATGTATTCCCGGACCATCGGCCTCCGCGCTCCATGGGAGATACCGTTGCCTATCGGCGTATGTGCGGTATGTGATCCCACTGAGCTTTGACTGTGAATGGGCGCCTGCACCCCGTTGCGCAGGCCGTATGCATCAAATTGTGACCTTGATCGGCCGCGAGGTTTGGGTGTGTCGCGGCGCGGCCAAGACGTTAGCACCGGGCGCGCCTGATCGCACGCGGCATCGGATGGATTTACGCTGCGGGCATGGCCACCACCGACCGCACCCCAGGGCAGTCGGCTCCGTCGAGTCGGGCCGAATCGCTCTCCGCGCATGCCGAGGGGTCGATCTCTGAAGACGCGGTTCTGTTGGCCGCCCGCGAGCGCGCGGTCGACATCGGCGCCGGCGCGGTGACTCCCGCGGTGGGAGCCCTGCTCAGTCTGCTGGCCAAGCTCAGTGGCGGCAAAACCGTTGTCGAGGTGGGTACGGGTGCCGGAGTCAGCAGTTTGTGGTTGTTGTCGGGGATGAGCGACGACGGCGTGTTGACCACGATCGACATTGAGCCCGAACACCAACTGATCGCCAAGCAGGCGTTTTCCGACGCCGGTATCGGGCCATCGCGGACTCGGCTGATCAGCGGCCGGGCCCAGGAGGTGCTGACCCGGCTGGCCGATGCGTCCTATGACCTGGTCTTCATCGACGCTGACCCGCTTGACCAGCCGGAATATGTGGTCGAGGGCGTGCGACTGCTGCGCTC
>NZ_JBAUZA010000299.1:0-2519 GCF_049585075.1 Mycobacterium sp. | reverse complement strand
TGATCGCGGTTCTTGCGCTGATCGTCGTGAGAGCACTGGCCCAAAGCCCGTGGGGGGTGTTCTCGATCGCAATGACCATCCCGATCGCCCTGTTTATGGGTTGCTACCTTCGGTTCCTGCGCCCCGGCCGGGTGTCGGAGGTATCCCTGATCGGCTTCGCACTGCTACTGCTCGCCGTGGTGTCCGGCAACTGGGTCGCCGAAACATCCTGGGGTGCATCCTGGTTCACTCTCTCCCCGGTCACGCTGTGCTGGTGCCTGATCATCTATGGTTTCGCCGCGTCGGTGCTGCCGGTTTGGTTGCTGCTTGCGCCGCGCGACTACCTGTCGACGTTCATGAAGGTCGGCGCCATCGTGCTGCTCGCGATCGGCATCTGCATCGCGAGGCCGGAAATGCAGGCACCCGCAACAACGCAGTTCGCCACCAAGGGCAACGGCCCGGTGTTCGCCGGCTCGTTGTTTCCGTTCCTGTTCATCACCATCGCGTGCGGCGCGCTGTCCGGATTTCACTCGCTGATCTCCTCCGGGACGACACCGAAGCTGCTGGAGAAGGAAAGCCAGATGCGGCTGATCGGCTACGGCGGCATGATCACCGAGTCGTTCGTCGCCGTCATGGCGTTGATTACCGCGTCGATCATCAACCAGCATCTGTACTTCACCCTCAACGCGCCGGCCGCGCAAACCGGCGGCACCGCGGCCACCGCGGCGGAATATGTCAACAAGCTCGGCCTGTCCGGAGCGCCGGCCACGGCCGACCAGATCATTCAGGCCGCCCGCAGCGTCGGTGAGAAGTCGATTGTGTCGCGTACCGGCGGAGCGCCGACGCTGGCCTGGGGAATGTCCGAAGTACTGCAGCGGGTATTCGGCGGGGCCGGGCTGAAGTCCTTCTGGTACCACTTCGCGATCATGTTCGAGGCACTGTTCATCCTGACCACCCTCGACGCGGGGACCAGGGTTAACCGCTTCATGCTCTCTGACGCGCTGGGTAACTTCGGTGGCCCGCTGGTCAAACTGCGAAACCCGAGCTGGCGCCCCGGCGTATGGATCTGCAGCCTCGCTGTGGTGGCGGCGTGGGGCAGCACCCTGCTGATGGGCGTGACCGATCCGCTGGGCGGTATCAACACGCTGTTCCCACTATTCGGTATTGCTAATCAGCTGTTGGCGGCAATCGCGCTGATCGTCATCACCGTGGTCGTCATCAAAAAGGGGCTAGTGAAATGGGCCTGGATTCCAGGGATTCCACTGGTGTGGGATCTTGCGGTCACCCTGACCGCATCATGGCAGAAGATTTTTTCTCCAGATCCCAACGTGGGCTACTGGACTCAGCACTCCCAATATGCCGCCGCCAAAGCTGCCGGAAAGACAGCGTTCGGTTCGGCGAAGACGGCCAGTCAGCTGAACGACGTCATCAGAAACACGTTCATTCAAGGCACTTTGTCAATCCTGTTTGCCGCTGTCGTCATGATCCTGGTGTTGGCCGCAATCGTTGTGGTATACAAGACAATTCGCGGTGACGGCAAACCGTTGACGGAAGACGATCCCGTGCCGTCCCGACTGTTCGCACCGTCGGGCATGATCTCTCGCGGGACTGAACGCGAACTACAGAAACTTTGGGACGAGCACAGTCTGACGCAGACGCGCCAGCCCGGTTCCGGCGTATCTTCGGCGGAGTCTCCTACTATTGGGGCAGATCTTGATTAGCATGGCCGCCGAATTCACAGCTGTCACATAGGGTCACGCGATCGGGTGCCGACGGATACATCCGTTTGATGAATGACGCTCGCGTGCCGTTTCTAAGCCGTTGCGCTACAGCGTTTCTGGTGAAATGTTTGGTTCAATCGCAGATGGCTATAAGAATGAACACGTGGGAAACAGTCGGCAACGGATAAGGTTGGACTGGTGACAGTAACAACTGATCGCAGGATCCGGCTCTTCAAGGGTGACCCGCAAGCGGTAGCCACCCGGCTGCTCCGCCGTCCACAACTGCCGAAAGCCATGTCGTTGGCGCGCCCCGGGTCCGTCGCCGACTTTGACCTCGAACCCATCGAAACCCGGGAGCGTTGGCTCACGTTCGCCCGGCGGATGGCGGTCACCACCTGGGCCCTTGTTGTGGTCTACCGGTCCCTGACGGACGGGCTCGCATTCAATCGCGAACTGCTGCTGCTCTACATCGCCACCGGGCTCATTGCCGCCAGCATCGGTCGCGGGCACAAGGTACTCGCGGTCGTGCGCGACTGGCTCCCGTTTGCGCTTGTGCTGGTTGTGTATGACCTCAGCCGGGGTGCGGCAACACTGGTCGGTGCGCCCACGTTGTGGCACTTCCAGCCACAGGCGGACAAGTGGTTGTTTTTTGGCACCGTCCCGACCGTGTGGTTGCAGGAGCGCATCAAGCTGCCGCAACCCCCGTGGTGGGAGGTGATCATCAGCGGCATCTACATGTCGTTTTTTGTCCTGCCCTATGTTGTCGCCGGAGTGCTCTGGCTGCGCAACCGAAGTGACTGGGCCGCGTTTGTCCGACGG
>NZ_JBAUZA010000298.1:0-2199 GCF_049585075.1 Mycobacterium sp. | reverse complement strand
GCGACGGCGAGCAGATCGTCGTCGGCATCGCGCCGGTCAAGGGGCAGCCGCCGGTGCTGGGCAGCTCGGTGAGCTCCGGCTCGGCCGCCCCGGGCACGTCGGGCACCGCACCTCGCCCGGACAGACCGGCACGGCATGACGCGGTCAACCTGAACACCGCAACCGTGCAGCAGTTGGATGCCCTGCCGGGGATCGGGCCGGTGACGGCGGCTGCCATCGTGGCTTGGCGGGACGCCAACGGCAAATTCACCAGCGTCGATCAACTCGCCGAGGTCGACGGCATTGGCCCCGGGCGCCTGGAGAAGCTGCGCCCGCTGGTTTGTGTCTGAAACAGCCGCCGTGCGGCTGGATGCACGGCTGGTGCCGGCTGCATTGACCAGCTGGGCGGTCACCGCGGCGGGAATCATATGGCCGATCGGCAGCGTGGTCGGATCGATGTGTGCGATCGGGGGCGCGTTGGGCCTTGTTCTGTGGCGCATCGGGCACCGAAGCACACGGATGCGGGCCATCGGCGTCGCGGTTGTCGCCGTTGGTGTCGTCGGGGCAGGCTTCGGGTTTGCGATTGCGTTGCGCGCCACCGCAGTCGCTCGCCACCCTGTCACTGCGGTATTCGGAACGGCCGCGCAGGTAGTGGTTACACCCAGCGAAAGCGCACTGTCGGTGGGCTCGGGACAGTCAGGCCGGCTGATGTTCCGCGCCACCTTGCAGCAACTGGGACAGAACCGGATGTCGGGCCGCGTGGTGGTTTTCGCGCCGGCCCGCGACTTCAATGCGGTGATGGTCGGTCAGCCGCTGCGATTCCGGGCCAGAATCACCCGCCCCGCCCGACATGACCTGACGGTGGCGGTGGTGAACGCAGTCGGCCAGCCGACGATGGGCCGTGCCGGGCCGGTTCACCGCGTTGCGCACGCAGTCCGCGCGGCGTTCGCCGCCACCGCCCGTCAAGTGCTGCCCGCAGACCAAGCGGCGATGCTGCCGGCGCTGGTGCTCGGCGACACTTCGACGGTCAGCGCGATCACCAGCCGAGAATTCCGGGCCGCGGGTTTAACGCATCTGACAGCGGTATCCGGCGCGAATGTCACGATCGTGTGCGGAGCGGTGTTGTTCACGTCGCGGCTGATCGGACCGCGGGCGGCGGTGGTGCTGGCCGGCGTCGCGTTGGTGGTGTTCGTCATCGTCGTGCAGCCCACCGCCAGCGTGCTGCGCGCGGCGGTGATGGGCGCGATCGCGCTCGTCGGTGTCTTGTCTTCGCGGCGGCGACAAGCGATTCCGGGTCTCGCCGCCACCGTGTTGGTGTTGATGGTCACCGCGCCTCAGTTGGCCGTCGATGTGGGCCTCGCTCTGTCGGTGGTGGCGACGGCTGCGCTCGTGGTGATCGCGCCGATTTGGTCGCGGCGTCTTGTGGCGGGCGGCTGGCCCAAGCCGCTGGCGGACGCCGTCTGCGTCGCCTGTGCAGCGCAGTTGGTGACGGCTCCGCTGATCGCCGGCATCTCAGGTCGGGTCAGCCTGGTGGCCGCGGCGGCCAATCTCGCAGTGGCCGCGCTGATTGCGCCGATCACGGTGTTGGGCAGTGCCGCCGGCGCGCTGTGCTTGTTGTGGCCGGCCGGCGCGCAACTGCTGATCCGGTTCACCGGTCCTGAACTGTGGTGGGTGTTGCGGATCGCGCATTGGGCAGCCGCTGTGCCCGCCGCGAGTCTGCCGGTACCGTCGGGGATTTCCGGCGTGCTGGTGGTCGGCGCGACCGCCGTGCTGGCCGCGGTGTTGTGGCGGTGGCGCTGGTTTCGTGCCGGGATCGCGGTCGCGGCCGGCGGGCTGGTTGCCTGGTCGGTGTCGGGCCTGCTGGCAGGGGCCGGCGGCGCTGTCGGCCCGACATGACACGATCAACGTCGTGAGCCAGCAGGTTTCGGCAGTGCATCTCGTGCTGGGCGATGAGGAGTTGCTGGTCGAGCGCGCCGTCGCGGACGTGCTGCGGTCGGCACGGCAGCGCGCCGGCACCGACGATGTGCCGGTGAGCCGGTTGCGAGCCGGCGAGGTCGGCGTCTACGAGCTCGCGGAATTACTGAGCCCGTCGCTGTTCGCAGACGAGCGGGTGGTCGTCCTGGAAGCCGCCGGGGAGGCAGGCAAAGAAGCCGCGGAACTGATCGCCAACGCCGCCGCGGACATCCCGTCGGGCACCGAGCTGGTCGTCGTGCATTCGGG
>NZ_JBAUZA010000297.1:0-5090 GCF_049585075.1 Mycobacterium sp. | reverse complement strand
GTCCAACGAACGGCAGGGCTGTTCACACCAGCTCACCGGAGGCCTTGAATGTCGCATCCGCACCGCGGCGCCGGCGAGGCGCTGCGCTGTGGTGACCGCAGCGCAGCGGTCACCGAGATTCGGGCTTCGCTGACCGCGCTCGGGCATCTCGACGGCCCGGACGAAGACATCATCACCGGAAAGCATGTGGCACTCGATGTCTTTGACGAAGAACTCGACCATGCAGTGCGGGCATTCCAGCAGCATCGGGGGCTGCTGGTGGACGGGATCGTTGGCGAAGCCACCTATCGGGCGCTGAAAGAAGCGTCCTACCGGCTCGGTGCTCGCACGCTCAACCACCAATTCGGTGCACCGATGTACGGTGACGACGTCGCGACGCTGCAAGCCAGGTTGCAGGATCTGGGCTTTTACACCGGGCTGGTCGACGGATACTTCGGTTTGCAGACGCACAACGGGTTGATGTCATACCAGCGGGAATACGGCCTCTACGCCGACGGTATCTGCGGCCCGGAAACGTTGCGCTCCTTGTACTTCCTCTCCTCGCGGGTAACAGGTGGCTCGTTGCACGCAATCCGTGAAGAGGAGCTGGTCCGTCGGTCCGGGCCGAAGCTGTCCGGTAAGCGGATCATCATCGATCCGGGTCGCGGCGGCACTGACAGCGGGTTGATCACGCACAGTGCGGCGGGCCCTATCAGCGAAGCAGATGTGTTGTGGGACTTGGCAAGTCGTCTTGAAGGACGGATGACCGCCATCGGTATGGAGACGTTCCTGTCGAGGCCGACCAACCGCAGCCCATCCGACGCCGAGCGGGCCGCCACCGCTAACGCCGTCGGTGCCGATCTGATGATCAGCCTGCGTTGCGCAACCCAGGCCAGCCCGTCGGCTAACGGCGTCGCGTCTTTCCACTTCGGCAATTCGCACGGCTCGGTCTCCACCATTGGCCGTAATCTGGCTGACTTTATTCAACGAGAAGTGGTCGCGCGCACCGGTTTACGCGACTGCCGCACCCACGGCCGCACCTGGGATCTGCTGCGGCTGACCCGAATGCCGACCGTCCAGGTCGACATCGGTTACATCACCAATCCCCGGGATCGGGCACTGCTGATCGCCACCCAAACCCGCGACGCGGTCGCCGAGGGAATCCTGGCGGCGGTCAAGCGCCTTTATCTGCTCGGCAAAAACGACCGGCCCACCGGCACATTCACCTTCGCCGAACTACTCGCACACGAGTTGTCGGTGGAGCAGGCCAGCCGGCTCAGCGGCTCGTAGCAGACGAGCCTGCCGCAGATCCCGCTGCAGATCCGGCTGCAGATCCCGCCCCGACGGGCTGCTGCAGCGACGACGTTTCCAGCAGCCGCTCCAACGCAGCTTCGACCTCCGCCTTCCAACCAAGGCCCTTGTCCAGCTCGAGACGCAAGCGCGGAAAATAGCGGTGGGGCGCCACCACGACGAACCCCACATCACGCAAGAAGTCGGCGGCGATCACGCAGTGCTCGACCGAACAGTCCCCTAGCGCCTCCAACACCGGTCGCAGATCGGGGTCGACGCTCCTCGGGTCGAGCAGCTCCGCGACGTGCTCGGTGCGACCGAATGCCTCCAATGCCCGGACGCCCCGGCGGACCAATTCGTCGACCACCCGTGCCACCAGGCTGTAGGGCAGCTCGTCGGCGGCTGGGCCGGGCTCCACCCGCATCGAGGTGAGCAGGACAGCGTCGGCCGACACCGGCGCCGTCGGAAACCGGTGCGCCCGGGGCACCGCCCGTGGCGGAGCGTAGAGCGCATAGCCCAGGCAAGGTGGTTCGCCGCCGCCGCACTCGGCCGGAGCCGCCGTCGCGACCTGACCGCACGATCCCCACTCCAGCATGACCATCGACAGCCACGCCTCTTTCTCGAATTCGGGGTCGGCGAGCTGGTCATCGTTGCCGAGGGTTGCGGGGTCGACTTCCCAGAATGTGCACCGGCGCGCGTGCTTAGGAAGCTGGTCAAAGGCTTCGAGTCGCAGCGGTGTGATTCGAGCAGACACTAGACTCCTGGGCCTCCGTGGAGCGCTGTCAATGACCCTGTTTCTCCTCGGGCCATTGTGGCCCGCATTGTCGCAGGGTGCCGCCACTGTCCAGCTTCCCCGCGAGTGGGTGGTGCCGCCACCCCGAAGCTGAGCGTACCCCCCGCGTGTGGTCGACGGCGATACTCGCGCGAACCCGGATCGCGGGCCCCACCAGCCGCTCGCCGGGCCGCGGACGGCCAACCAGCTAGCCGGCGCCTCGTCGAAGCAGTGACGAGCACGAAATAGCCTGGTGCACAGTATGATTCAGTTGATATCGGCATCTTGACGCGGGATTCGCGGCCGGAATGTCACAGTGACGTAATCAGCTCGTGTCTCTGGTCAGGCGTCCCGCGAGTTCATCAGGCCCACGATGCGCTGCAAATCGTCCACCGAACCGAACTCGATCACGATCTTGCCCTTGCGTTTGCCCAGGCTGACTGTGACGCGGGTGTCGAAGGCGCCCGACAGCTGCTCAGCAACGTCCTGCAGGCCAGGCATTTGGATCGGCTTGCGCCGCGGCGGCGCCGGCTGGCTGGTATCGCTGCGGTTGGCGAGGGTGACCGCCTCTTCGGTTGCCCGCACCGAGAGCCCTTCGGCGACGATCCGGGCCGCGAGGCTTTCTTGCGCGTCGGGGCCACCCTCCAGGGACAGCAGCGCCCGGGCATGGCCGGCCGACAGCACCCCGGCGGCGACCCGTCGCTGCACCGGAATCGGCAGTCGGAGCAACCGGATCATGTTGGTGATCAGCGGACGGGACCGGCCGATCCGGGCTGCCAGTTCGTCGTGGGTGACGCCGAATTCGTCGAGGAGTTGCTGATAGGCCGCGGCCTCTTCCAGCGGGTTCAGCTGCACCCGGTGGATGTTTTCCAGCAGCGCGTCGCGCAGCAGGTTGTCCTCGCCGGTCTCGCGCACGATCGTCGGGATCGCGGTCATGCCGGCCGCTTGCGCCGCGCGCCACCGCCGCTCCCCCATCACCAGCTGATACCGCTGGCCGCCCGGCATGGCGCGCACGACGATCGGCTGCATCAGGCCAAATTCACGGATCGAGTGCACGAGTTCGGCGAGGGCTTCCTCGTCGAAGGCTTGCCGCGGTTGGCGTGGATTCGGCTCGATGAGGGCCGGGTCGATTTCGCGGTATACCGCGCCGATGCCGGTCCCACTACTCGCCGTCGGACCGCCCAGCACGACATCGGCTGCGGCGTCGCCCATCCGCTGCCCGAGGTCTGACGAACCGGCAGTGCCCTCGGCCGGGCCGGTGGGGATCAGCGAAGCCAGGCCTCGCCCGAGCCCGCCCTTCTTACGTAGCGGCTGGGTCATGTTTGTTCCCCCTCCTCGGGTGCTGCTGCGTCGCGCTCCGCGAGCTCGCGGCTGGCGTCGAGATAGCTCATCGCACCACGCGATCCGGGATCGTAATCGATGATCGTCATGCTGTAACCCGGCGCCTCTGAGACCTTCACGCTGCGCGGGATCACGGTGCGCAAGACCTTGGCCCCGAAGTAACGGCGCACTTCGTCGGCCACCTGATCGGCGAGCTTGGTCCGGCCGTCGTACATGGTGAGGATGACGGTGCTGACGTTCAGGCCGGGGTTCAGATGGGCTTTGACCATCTCGATGTTGCTCATCAACTGCGACACCCCCTCCAGCGCGTAGTACTCGCACTGGATCGGGATCAACACCTCGGGGGCTGCCACCAACGCGTTGATGGTCAGCAGCCCCAGCGACGGTGGGCAGTCGATGAAGACGTAATCGAAAGGAGCTTCGGAATGCAGGCCGTCGAGGGCGGCCAGCGCGGTGCGCAATCGATTCTCCCGCGCCACCATGCTCACCAATTCGATCTCGGCACCGGCCAGGTCGATCGTCGCCGGGACACAGAACAGTCGGTCGCTGTGCGGGCTGCGGCGCAGCGCGGTGTGCAGCGGCATCTCGCCGAGAAGCACTTCGTACGACGAGGGCGTCCCCGAATGGCGGTCGGCGATGCCCAGCGCCGTGCTCGCATTGCCCTGCGGGTCCAGATCAATCACGAGCGTTTTGAGCCCTTGGACGGCCAGCGCCGCGGCCAGATTCACCGCCGTGGTGGTCTTGCCGACGCCGCCCTTCTGATTGGCGATAGTGAAGAGTCGCCGACGGCGTGGCCGGCGTAGCGGTTGATAAGCGGTGTGCAACACCTGCATCGCGCGCTCGGCCGCAGCTCCTATCGGCGTATCGAATTCCGATGTTTCACGTGAAACATGCGCCGTGGACGTCTGCGTAGCTCCGTGTTCGGTCGGCTCGTCCGGCGCACTCATAAGCTCTTCCTCTTCGACCGTCGGCGAGGCACACCGCGAACCGGAGCCGGCTCGCCGTGCCGTGCCACCACCACGGTTGTCGGCGGAGACAGATACTTCACGCCACATTCCACCACCCTCGCATCCGTGGCGCCCAACGCGGTCATCACACGCCGGTACTCGCGGACTTCGACGACGGCCCGCTCCCCCTTGATCGCCAGCATTCGGCCTCCCGGCTTCAACAGCGGCAAACTCCACCTCGTCACCTTGTCCAGCGCGGCCACCGCACGAGACGCAACAGCGTCGGCGCCAGCCACGCGCTGGCGGACTGCGGCGTCCTCCGCGCGGCCGCGGACCACTTCCACATCCAACCCGAGACCGGCAACGGCCATCCGCAAAAACTCGGTTCGGCGCTGCAGCGACTCAATCAGGATGACGCGCAAGGTCGGCTCGGCGATTGCCAGGGCCAACCCCGGCAACCCGGCACCGCTACCGATGTCGGCCACGCGTTCGCCGGGTTCCAACAGCTCGGCGACGACGGCGCAGTTCAGAAGGTGGCGCTCCCAGATCCGATCGATCTCGTGCGGACCTAGCAGACCCCACTCGACGCCGGTATCGGCGAGCAGCTCGGCATAGCGCTTAGCCAGGTCCAGGCGGGGCCCGAAGATCGCGTTCGCTATGTCGGGCGGCGCCGGCACCGGCGGCGCCGCGCCGCGGGAAACGACATGTTTCACGTGAAACATCCCTCCCGTCGCAGCCGCGCGGTCCGTTCGAACTACATC
>NZ_JBAUZA010000296.1:0-2007 GCF_049585075.1 Mycobacterium sp. | reverse complement strand
GCCCAACACTGACGCCCGCGCTTGCTCGTAGACCCACGTATCGACACCGTCGATGCGCTCGACGTGTGGCACTCGATCGCGGTCGGCGGCCGATGCGCGGTCGACCCATAGATTCGGTGGCTCGATGATGTGGTCATCGACGGAGATCATCCATTGAAGATCTTGCTTGTCCACAAGTTCCTCCTTACTTGAAAATTCCTATTGCGTTGGCTGCGAGATGGTATGGGCGGTTTTTCACCACCCCTTACTGACCGACGCGGGCACCCGGCGTGAAGACGACGGGCAGGGCCCGGTAGCCCCGAGTGACCGAATTCCCGTGGAAATCAACCTTTGCCCCGGGGGGGATGGTGTAGTCGGGTATGCGATTCAGGGTCTGTTCGACGCCCACCCGAAACTCGAGTCGGGCGAGATTGGAGCCCAGACAGCGATGGACGCCGGCTCCGAACCCGAGGTGGCGATTTGTCTGTCGATCGAGAATGCAATTGTCCGGCTCGTCAAACTCGCGCGCGTCGCGGTTGGCGGCCGCATAGTTCACGACGACCGTCTCCCCGGGGCAGAACTTCTGGCCGCTTAGTTCAACCTCTTCGGCGACTGAGCGATGCAGTCCGTGGACCGAACCTGCGAACCGGATAAATTCCTCTATCGCCGTGGGTATTAACTCGGCTTCGCGTACGAGTCGGTCGCGCTCCGAAGCATGGGTGCCCAGATAGAAGAAGGCGAACGACATTGCACTAGAGGTTGTTTCGAGCCCCGCTTGCACCAGCAGAAGCGCATTCGCGACAGCGTCGTCGAAGCTCAATTTCTCGCCGTCGATCTCGGCGGCGAGCAAAACATCGATCAGGTCGTCACGCGGCGGTTCACTACGACGTTTGTCGATTTCGTCGCGCACGCGATGGTAGAGATTCGTCATCGCACCGATTCGGACCTCTTCGCTCTCACCATTGATCCCGAGGTCAGCTGCCTCGATGTAGAGCGGCACGTCCTCAACGGGCATGCCGAGCAAATGCCGGAAGAACACTATCCCGGGTTGCTGCCATGCGACGTCGGCGAGATCGCCGCGGCCCAATTCAATGAAGTTGTCGATCAACCCATCGGTAATCGCGCGCACCTGGGGCTCCAGGTCCTTCATCCGGCCGGGAGAAAAATATGGGTTGAGAACTTTGCGAAGCTGCTGCTGTCGTGGTGGATCCAAGTTGATCACGATGTCGCCAAACGACGTCGGGTTGCCCCCGGCGGGCTTGCTGGAGAAGCTGCGCCAATCACGCAAGATCTCGTAACACTCGTCGTAGCGGGTGGCGACCCACGCGCCCCCCGGCGTCTGTCCCAGGAAAGGGACATCCTGGTGGCTGAACGGTCCGCTCTCCCGCATCAACGCGTAGACCTCGTAGAGGAATTCTTGGTCGTCGAAATCTTCATGACGAAGATCGAAATTCCGGGCATGCTCCTCCGGTGATTTGCTCACCATAGGTAGTCCTTTCCGAACCCGAACGCGGGAATGCCGGGAGAAAGGAAGCGCTTAGCCTCGACAGCCAGCCTCCAACGAGGGGTCGTCCACATTGCAGCTACACCGCACTCGCGCCACCGTCGATGTGCCATCTGCACCGGCCCTCGGATTTCTCGCACGCGCCGAAATTTGCTTTGGCAGCACAGTAAATCGTCGGCTACGTAGCAGTCAAGTCACACTCGATAACTACCTGAGCACGCTTACGATCCGCGCGCCGGCGTGGAACGGCGCGCGTGCGAGCTTTCCCTCAGTCGAAGGGTCCTCGCTAAAGTATGTGTGATGACTGCAGGCGCGCGGCGGCGAGTTCGCGATAAGGACGGCAAACAACGAGCCCTCCTTGAAGCGGCTGCTGAGGTCTTTGCCGAAGCGGGATACGCGGCCGCGGCGACAAAAGAGATCGCTCGTCGCGCCGACTGCTCGGAAGCAATGCTGTTCCATTACTTCGGGGACAAGCAAGGCATCTTCGAGCAGGTTGTTACTCGACAGATCGCGGACCTCGTCAG
>NZ_JBAUZA010000295.1:0-6936 GCF_049585075.1 Mycobacterium sp. | reverse complement strand
GCCTTGCCCCGGGCGGACGCAGCAGACGCAATGGCGCAGCAGCGACCGCCCGTTCCGCCGCCTGCTACGCCGATGCCGCCCGAACGTGAGCGCATCGACCCGCCAACGCATTTGGAGCAACCGGCGCCGCCATCGCCACTTCCGGCCCCCTGGCCGCCGGCTCCGCGTAAGCGAAGTGTTGCCCTCGAGGCGGTAACCGGGGCGATGCAAAAACTGCGGCCGCAGCACCCCGAACCCCGCCCCGACGAGGCCGCGCCCACCACCGCGTTGCCCCAACCCGCTGCAGCCCCGCGGCCGGCAGTCAAAATCGGCTCGCTAGAGGCACGGCAGGTACGGCTCAGCGTCGACGGCGAGCAAGTGCTGGCGGACCTGTCCTTCACCGCTGAGCCGCACACGCTTACCGCGGTCGTCGGACATTCGGAGGCGAGCACGGAAGCTCTGGTCGACGTGGTGGGCGGAACGGTGCAACCGAGTGTCGGCACAGTCCATTTCGGCGGCCATGACGTCGCGGCCGAGCACTTGCAGGCGCGCATCGGAGTCGTGCCGCGCTACGACCTGCTGCATCCCGCGCTGACGGTCGAACAAGCGTTGGGCTATGCCGCTGAATTGCGTTTGCCGCCCGACACTTCCGCTGATCAGCGCCGCCAAAATGTGCACCGGGCACTCAACGAGATGAACCTGGGCTTGCTGAGCACCGTCCAGGTCGGCAACCTCACCGGCGAACAGCGCAAGCGCGCATCAATGGCGATGGAGTTGCTGACCGAGCCATCACTGCTTGTCCTCGACGAGCCGACCGCCGGACTCGACGCGGCCGCGCATGACGAAATGAGGGCGACGCTGCGGCGACTCGCCGACGAGGGACGTGTTGTGGTGATCGCAACCACGTCACCGGTCGAGATCGATATCTGCGACCAAGTGGTACTGCTCACCGGGATGGGCACGCCGGCCTTCGCCGGACCGCCCGCGGAGATCGGCGCGCAGCTGGGCACCACCGATTGGGCGGAGATCATCGCACGGGTCAGCACGGATCCCTATGGCGCGCACGGCGCGTATCTAGCCCGCCAGCCGGAGCCCCCGCCCGCAACGGAATCTCCGGCCGAGCCGGTGGCTTCGGTGGCACACGTAAGCCGGTGGCGCCAAATCCTCATCGCTGTGCGTCGACAGGTCTGGCTCATGGTCGGCGCTCAGCGGTATTTCATTTTCCTGACCATCCTGCCGGTGTTGTTCGGCGCGATCTCGTTGCTGGTGCCCGGCAATGCCGGCCTGGGCCCGGCCGACCCGTACGGCGGCAGTCCCGACGAGGCCGTTGAGATCCTTGCCGTGCTCACCATGGGCGCCGTCGTCATGGGCACGGCGCTGGGCATCCGCGACCTCTTCGGCGAACAGCGCATCTTCCGCCGTGAACAAGCCAACGGTCTATCCGCGTCGGCGTTCTTGGCCGGCAAGGTCATTGTCTACAGCGTTGTTGCCATCGTGGCGGCCGCGATCATGACCACCGCCGCCGTCGTCGGCAAAGGCGCGCCCACTCAAGGCGCCGTGCTGCTCGGCAATACAGCGTTCGCGGCCGGTTTGGAGCTGTTCGTGATCCTGACCATCACCGCCATCGTCTCGGCGATGGTTGCGCTGGCTCTCTCATCGTTGGCCAGCTACGTCGAGCAGATCCTTTTGACGGCCGTGCTGATCGTGCTGATGTCGGCGGTGTTCGCCGGGGGGTTGTTCCCCATCGCCGGCCGGTTCGGTCTGGAGCAGGTCTCGTGGTTTGTGCCGTCCCGCTGGGGGCTTGCCGCCTCGGCCTCCACCGTCGACGTGCCCGCAGTCAATCTGCTGGCCACCTCCGACGATTCATGGACGCACTCAACCGGTCGGTGGTTGTTCGACCTGGCGGTGCTGGTCGGTTTAGGGGTAGTGGCGACCGGGTGGTTGCGCTGGCGGCTGAGGCGGCCGGCGCGGCGAAGTGATCAACCTAAAGCCTCTGTCGCACAGGGTGAATCGCAAGGCTCGACGCCTTAGCTGATCGCGCCGTTCACCTCATACCAAAGTGCTTCGTAACATTTGGCCGCGACGCTGTAGGGAGCGAACGCCGTCACCGGCGCCCGTTGTTCGGCCATTTGCTCGATGATCGACAGTGCCGGGATGGCCGTTCGCAAGATTCCCCTTCGCTCGGCCGACAACTGCGCCATGAGGTCGCGGTGCAGCCGCTTGCGCCCGTCCACCATCGAGAAGAACGCACGCACCTGCGGTTGGCGGCCATCGAAATCATTGACGAAACCCGACAATTGATCGAAGGTGCGCACCGATAAGGTGGCCGGGATCATCGGCACCAGCAGGGTATCGACCGCATGTAATACGTTTTCCGACAACAGCGAAATGCTCGGCGGACAGTCGAGGAAGACAATGTCGTATTCGTCGTCGAGCGGACGCAGCAGCTGGTGAATCCGGCGGGTTGGCCGCTGCATGTCGTCAAGCTGTAAATCCATATTGCGGTAGCGGAAATCGGCTGGCAGCAAGTCAAGTCCGTCGAAATCGGTGGCCTTGATCGCGTCGTCGAGCGCTCGCGTACCATCAACCAGCGCGCGACTGCCGCCCTTGACTTTGGCCCGGACCCGGAAAAGATAAGTGGCCGCACCCTGCGGGTCGAGATCCCACAGCAGCACGTTGTATCCGCTGCGCGCGGCCAGATGCGCAAGGTTGGCCGCGGCCGACGTCTTGCCTACACCGCCCTTGATGTTGTAGGTCGCAAAGATTTTCATCAGCGCACCAGCGCCTTGACCCGCGCGCGATTCTCGTTGGCCAGGAACGGTTTCAGCCGACCCACCAGCGCCCCCCGCGCGTTCAGCTGATGTGCGTCGAGTTGTGCAGCAAGTTCCCCCATCGCAAGGACCGTGGCCGGCGGCGCGGCACCCTGTTCCATCATCGCCGCGGCAAACTCCCGGACGGCTTCACGCTGCACTTCGCCGTCCTGGAAGTCGCCGAGCGTATCCTGCAACGCCTTGAGCTCTTTGATCAGCGAACGATACGGCGCGTCGGCACACAACGGCCGAAACACCTCGAGCAGATAGCGCAATTCCTTGCAGCGCTTGCGTAGCTCATGCACCTGCTCGCTCGGCGAGTCGGCGGTGATCCGTTTGCCGCGCCGGACCACCTTCCGAAATGCCCGGTCGATACGCTCGCGGGCCAGTGCCGCTGCCGCCGGCCCGCCGTTGGCCTCGGCGGTCAGCTGCGCCAGCGCGGCGCGCCAGTCGCTCATCACCTGCTCGAAGCGACGAGACCGCAGCCCGCGCACCAAACGGCGGCGTTCGGTAGCGCGATGCCGGACCAAGAACGAGCGGAACGGGTCGAGGTCGCGTGGATCGGCCGACGCCAGTCCGGCGGCCATGCTGTCGAGTTCGATCAGGTAGACGTCCAGATCGCGCACTGGCGTGGTCAGATCACCCAGCCACTTGAACTCGGGCTGGAATCGCTCGGCCAGATTCGCCGGCAGCACATCGCCGGCGAGCTTGAGAATCGATCGGGTGCGCCGCACCGCCACCCGCAGATCGTGCAGGAATTCGGTGTCGATCGCCGCGATGGTGCCGTCGACGTTGTCGTCGATGATCTCCGCGAACTGCTCGAGCATCTGAGCAATAGCCACCGGTGCAGGCGTTTCCGGACGCAGCGGCGCCGCCCGATCCTGCTCACGGTCGCTGGGACTGCGACCAGCGAGCGCCAGCGCATCGTCGTAGGGCGTCGTGGTCGTGGCGGAGAGCCCATCGACGCGGCCCATCAGGCGGGCGATCCGATCACCGTCCACGTCGTAGCCGCGCAACGGCTGCACCTGCAGCTGGCTGCTGCCATCGTCGGCACTTTCGGTCAGCAGCCGGGCGACAGTTTTCTCGGCGGCGTTGAGCACCCGGCTCTCCTGCACGGCACGCTGCACGGTGACGACCGGCAATAGGGCCCGCAACGCGATAACCGGGGCCAGCGCGTCGCGCAGCCGCCCGGCCGGCAGGTCTCCTAGCAGTGCCGGCCACTTCCGGGGCCGAGGTCCCTGCAACCGGCTACCGTCCGGGAGCTGCAGAATCAGTGGGCCATCGTCGAGGTACTCGAGGGACATCCCCGCCGAGTACAGCCGCCAATCGAAGGTGTCCAGCCAGGTGTGGGAAACGGATCGCTGCGGTCCGGCGGCCAGGGCGAATTTCGGAAGCAGCGCGGCCTGGACAGCCTCGACATCAACCGCGCCCTGCTTGCTGAAGGCGCGGGAAACCTGAGCCATGGCGTCCCTTCCCTCAACGACCGACCGCCAGATGTTAGCCCCTGTGGGTAAATGCCCGGTGCGTTTGAAAACGGGCGGCATCGCGGAGCCCACACCGGCGGTCCGGGCGGCGAGTTACCGTCGAGTATGACCACCACTGCGGAACACCTGCGCAACACGCTCGACGGACGCTGGCGCGACGTGAAGAACCAGATGCGGGAGCGGTTAGCCGACGATGTCTTTCGTCCGCACTACACACCGAACACGGTGATCGCCCGCACCAAGGTGGCAGAACAAATGAAGATCATGGCCGCGGCCGGCGCAGCCGACGACGGCTTCCGCAAAGAGCACGGGGGAACAGGCAACGTCGGGGCGGCGATCACGATGATCGAGATGCTCGCAATGTCAGACCTGTCCTTGATGGTCAAGGCGGGCGTGCAGTGGGGGTTGTTCGGCGGTGCCGTCGAGAACCTCGGCACCGAGCGCCACCACGAGGCATATGTGAAAAAGATCATCAACCTCGAACTGCGCGGCTGTTTCGCGATGACCGAGACCGGACACGGCAGCGACGTCCAATCCCTTGAAACGACCGCGACCTACGACGCCGCCAACGAAGAGTTCGTGATCCACTCCGAAACTCCGACGGCGCGCAAGGATTACATCGGCGGTGCCGCCGAAACCGCCACCATCGCAGCGGTATTCGCCCAACTCATCACCACCGAGGACGGCGAGCAGGTCAACCATGGCGTGCATTGCTTGTTGGTGCCGATCCGCGACGCGGACGGCAACGACCTGCCGGGTGTGACCACGTCGGACTGCCAGTACAAGGGCGGCTTGCCCGGCGTCGACAATGGCCGCATCGTTTTCGACCACGTCCGGGTCCCCCGGGTGAACCTGCTGAACAAGTACGGCGATGTGGCCGCTGACGGCACCTACAGCTCACCGATCGAAAACCCCAACCGCCGGTTCTTCACCATGATCGGGACGCTGATCCGCGGGCGGATCTGTGTCGGAGGCAGCGCAGGCAACGCCGCACGGGTGGCATTGGACATCGCTACCCGGTATGCGTTGCAGCGCAAGCAGTTCAACGCCCCCGACGACGACGGCGAAGTGCTGATTATGGACTACCTGGTGCACCAGCGCCGGCTTTTCCCGTTGATCGCGCGCTCGTATGCGTTGCAGTTCGCCCAGAACGAGCTGGTGGCCAGGTGTCACGATCTACAGACCGCAGATGCCCCCGACGCCGAGGAGCAACGGGAACTGGAGTCGCGGGCCGCGGGACTCAAAGCCGCCAATACCTGGCACGCCAGCCGCGCCATACAAGAAGCCCGGGAAGCATGCGGCGGGGCCGGCTACATGGCCGACAACCGGTTGATCGCGCTGCGCGGCGACGCCGACGTGTTCACCACTTTCGAAGGCGACAACCATGTGCTGACCCAGCTGGTGGCTAAGGAGTTGCTGACCGCCTACGCCGACGACATCAAGAGCATGAGCCCGGTGGATTGGGTCCGGTTCGCGGCCAACTTCGCGGGTGAGCGGGTGCTGAAACGCACTGCGGCAGAAACGATTATCCAAACCATTGTGGACGCCCGACAGGACAACGAAGAGGAAGGCAGCCTGTTCAACCGCGGCACCCAGGTCCAGATGTTCGAGGACCGCGAGGAATACCTGATTGCCTCGGTAGCGCGCCGTTTACAGGGCAAGTCCAAGGAGATGTCGGAGTTCGATGCGTTCAACGCCGTACAGGACCACGTGCTGCATGCCGCGCAGGCCCATATCGATCGGGTTGTACTGGAGGCGTTCGTCGCCGGGATCGAGTCATGTGAAGACGACGACGCCCGCGAGGTGCTCGGGCTGGTCTGTGACCTGTACGCGCTGTCGGTGATCGAAGATGACAAAGCGTGGTTCGTCGAGCACCGCTACCTGTCCACCGAGCGCTCGAAAGCGGTCACTCGCGGTATCAACGACCGGTGCCGGCTATTGCGGCCCCACGCGCAGACACTGGTCGACGGATTCGGCATCCCCGAGCCGTGCCGATACGCCGAGATGCTGCACCCGGAGAATCTGCCGGGCTGATCCGGCAACGTTAGAATCATTCGAAGGAAAAGGCTTCCGGGATCGATTGACGCATGAAAGCGTGTTCGTTCAAGCGCACAGCGGAGGATTAACCAGATGAATCCCAACCCGGACTACGACGCCAGCGACGAGCTGGAATACGGCCTCGCGGCGTATGCGTGGCTGCTCAGGGGTGTCTACCCGCCGCCCTCCTACGCGCCCGACCTGGACGGGTAGTACTCACTGCGGTGGCACGTAGTTGCCCGCCGAATTGCGCAACTGCCAGATCTGGGCAGGGCAGAAGATGTTCACCGCGTTGGACACGAGGTAGTTGGCCGCGTACTCATCGTTGGGTCGCACATCATTTTTCACATCGCCCATCACTTGGGCATAGCTGGCGCCGTTGGTGAGCTTGTCGCAGATGCCGTGGGCGTAGTTGAGGGCGTCGGTCGCGTTGGCGAAACTATATTGCCGCCGCACGGTGATGTCGTAAATGAACTCAACTTCGGGCGCCGGGACGGCATGCGCCCGCGGTGCCTGCGTGAGCACGCCGCCGCTCAACGCCGCAGCGGCAATGAGCGCCCCCAGCGGCCTACCGCGCTTCATGGCTGGTGACACAGTCATGTGACGGAACCTCCTACTGCCCGTAC
>NZ_JBAUZA010000294.1:0-8758 GCF_049585075.1 Mycobacterium sp. | reverse complement strand
GGGCCGGCCGGCTTCATCGAGCGGCTGCCCGAGACCGAAGGGCTGCCCGACTGGATAACCGCACAGGAAGTCGACCATTACGTCACCGAGTTCACCCGCACCGGTTTCACCGGCGGGCTGAACTGGTACCGCAATCTGGACCGCAACTGGGAAATCCTGGCCGACCCGCCAGCCCCGACCATCTCGGTGCCGGCGTTGTTCGTCGCCGGCACCGACGATCCCGTGGGAGGCTTCATGCACCGCGACCGAACCCGGGAGGTGGTGACCGGCCCCTACCGTGAGGTGATGATCGAGGGCGCCGGGCACTGGCTGCAACAGGAGTGCCCGGATCAGGTCAACGAGGTTGTGCTGGACTTCCTCTCGAGTGTGCAGCTGTGACCAGCCGCCCACTGAACTTCGGTGTTTTCATCACGCCGTTTCATCCGACCGGCCAATCACCCACGGCAGCACTCGAATACGACATGGATCGAGTCGTCGCCCTGGACCGTCTTGGCTTCGACGAAGCGTGGTTCGGGGAGCACCACTCCGGCGGCTACGAGTTGATCGCCTGCCCGGAGGTGTTCATCGCCGCCGCGGCCGAGCGGACCAAGCACATCCGGCTTGGTACCGGTGTGGTGTCGCTGCCCTACCACCACCCGCTGATGGTGGCCGACCGGTGGGTGTTGCTGGATCACCTGACCCGCGGGCGGGTGATGTTCGGTACTGGTCCGGGCGCCTTGCCGTCGGACGCCTACATGATGGGCATCGATCCGGTCGAGCAGCGCCGGATGATGCACGAATCGCTGGACGCGATCCTGGCGTTGTTCCGCGCCGTACCCGGAGAGCGGATCAACCGTCACTCGGACTGGTTCACGCTTCGCGATGCTCAGCTGCACATCCGCCCCTACACCTGGCCTTACCCGGAAATCTCAACGGCAGCGATGATTTCGCCGTCCGGACCGCGGCTGGCGGGTGCGCTCGGCACGTCACTGCTTTCGCTGTCGATGTCGGTACCGGGCGGCTACGCGGCGCTGGAAAATACCTGGGAAGTCGTGTGCGAACAAGCCGGCAAAGCCGGACACGAGGAACCCGATCGTGCCAACTGGCGAGTGCTGGGCATCCTGCATCTGGCCGACACCCGAGATCAGGCCATAGACGACTGCACCTACGGCCTGCAGGACTTCGCGAAGTACTTCGGCGCTGCCGGGTTCGTGCCGCTGGCCAACCTGGTCGAGGGCGCGCAGTCGCCCCACGAATTCGTCGAAGACTATGCGGCGAGGGGCAATTGCTGCATCGGAACCCCCGAGGAGGCGATCGACTACATCGAGGATCTGCTGACCCGGTCGGGTGGATTCGGCGGATTCCTGTTGCTCGGCCACGACTGGGCATCGCCACGGGCGACCTATCACTCCTATGATCTGTTCGCCCGCAAGGTGATTCCACATTTCAAAGGGCAATTGGAGGCACCTCGGGCATCGCATGAATGGGCCAGGGGGATGCGTGACCAACTGCTTGGCCGCGCCGGCGAGGCCGTGGTCAAAGCGATCACCGAGCACACCGATGAACTCAAGATGGAAAGCGAGAACAGCTGATGCGCGCCGCGGTATTACGTGAAGGCCGCATGGTCTATCGCGACGACGTGCCCGATCCCGTTCCCGGGCCGGGTCAGGTTTTGGTCGGCGTGCGATCGTGTGGGATCTGTGGCTCCGACCTGCATTTCGCGGCGCACGGCGCCGAGGTGCTGTCGCTGAGCGGTCAAATGGCAGACAGTCTCGGCGGTGGCATGAACGTGGACTTGAACAACGACATCTTCATGGGCCACGAGTTCAGCGCGGAGGTGCTCGACGCCGGGCCCGACACCGAAACATTTCCGTCGGGAACGCTGGTCACGTCGATACCGGTGCTGATCTCGGGACGACACGTCGAACCGATCGTCTACAGCAACAGGACACTTGGCGGCTACGCCGAGCGCATGCTGCTTTCGGCGCCGCTGCTGCTGCGCATTCCCAACGGCCTGGACCATCGCCATGCCGCCTTGACCGAACCGATGGCGGTCGGCCTGCACGCCGTGAACAAGTCGGGCGTTCAGCCCGGCGAGACCGCGCTGGTGGTCGGTTGCGGTCCGATCGGCATCGCTGTGATCGCTGCCCTGCGCGCCTGCGGAATAGAAAGCGTTGTGGCAGCAGATTTTTCGCTGAAGCGACGCGAGCTCGCTACTGCGCTGGGCGCACACCAGACACTCGACCCTGCGCAGGGCTCTCCATTCGACACCGTCAGTCCCGCTGTGGTATTCGAGGCGGTCGGGGTGCCCGGCATCATTGATGACGTGATGCGCAGGGCCAGGCACGGCACTCGACTCGTCGTTGTGGGCGTGTGTATGCAGCCCGACACCTTGCATCCGTTCTTCGCCATTGCCAAGGAGATCAACGTCCAGTTCGTCCTCGCCTACGATCCGAACGAATTCGCCGATTCCTTGCGCGCAATTGCCGAAGGCGACATCGACGTCGCTCCGATAATCACCGGCGACGTCGGCCTCGAGGAGGTCGGCGCAGCGTTCGACGATCTCGCCGACCCCGAGCGGCACTGCAAGATATTGGTGACACCCTAAGTCTGCATCACCCCCCGGCCGGCGGATGTGGCACCACGGTCGGCTTGAAACCATAACGGGGGGAAGCAAACTGTAGGTTTCGGCCGCTGGAGCCCATCACCGGCATCCCGCCCAACGTGTTCGCGGCCGGCTCGGCGGCAACCGGTGTGCCGAGGCCGGCGAGCGACACGACCGCGGGACTGGTCGCCGGCGTGACGCCGCCCCAGGCCTGCGGCACCGATAGCCTGCCAACCAGTTCCGCCTTGCCCAGAACTCCTGTGGCAGCAGGGGGGACGACGGCGGCCGGGAGGCTCGGCGGTATCGCCTCGGCGACGCTGGCGGCGGTCTTCGCGACCGGCGGCGCCAGACTGTGGCCCAGGCCGTCGATGTCTTTGAACGCGGTCGTGAAAAGCCGCGTGGGCGAGATCAATCGAATGAAAGCGTCGAAACCGGTACTGGCATCCAGGGTGGACGACCCGGTCAGGCCCTCCAGCATGTCGCCGAGCACTCCGCCCACGATCAACCCGTCGCGTTGGAGTTCCAGACGTGTCCGGTCAACCCGAGCGCGGCCGCGAGACTATCGAGGTCACCGAGCCAGGGCGGCGCCGGCGTCGACCCGGCCAGCCCGGCCAGCGTGTCAGGGACGGCGGCCTGCGCACCGGCAGATCCGACCGCTTGGGAGACAGCCGCGGCCTGGGCACCCAGTCCGGCGGGATTGACAGACTCCGCCGCCGGGACGAACGGAGTCAGCGTCGACGCCGCCGACGACGCTCCCGCGTAGCCGTACATTGCGGCCGCGTCCTGGGCCCACATCTCGGCGTATTGCGCTTCGGTCGCCACGATCGCGGCGGTGTTCTGACCCAACAGGTTCGTTGCGACCAACGCCAGCAACAGCGCCCGATTGGCGGCAATTTCAGGCGGCGGCACCGTTGCGAGAAACGCCGCCTCGTAAGCGCTTGCCGCGGCCGCCGCGTGGGCCGCGCTGTTCGGCCTGCCCGGCGGTGCCGTTCAGCCACGTCACTTGCTCCGCGGACGCAGCAGCCATGGAGGCCGCCGCCGGCCCTTGCCATGACCCGTCGATCAGACCGGCGATCACCGAGCTGTACGCAGACGCGATGGTGTGCAGCTCGGCCGAGAGGCCTTCCCAGGCCGCGGCGGCCGCCAGCATCGGCCCCGAGCCGGGTCCGGAATACATCAACGCCGAGTTGATTTCGGGCGGGAGTAGTGCGAAATCCAGCACGACTACTCCTGGTCTAGCCGACTGCCGCGGCGTTAGCGGCCTCGGTGGCGGCATACGATGCGGCGCTGGAGCCGAGCATTGTCGCCAAAAACTCCTGGACCACAGCGGCGTGCGCGCTGACCATCTGGTAGCGCTCGGCGTGCGAAGCGAATTGCGCGGCGGTCAAGGCCGACACCAAATCACCGGCGGCGGGCAGCACCCCTGCCGTCGGGCCGGCGGCGGCCAAATTTCCGGACCGCAGCCCGGCGTTGATGGTGTGCAACTTGCCGGCGGCTGTGGCCAACAAGTCAGGCTGTGTGATGACGGTCGGCATGGCTCCTCCTGAAAAGTGGTTATTCCTCGACAACTTCAGCCATCTGATGACGTGGCCGAAGCGGATCACTCGCCACGTTAAGCCCGCCACGGTTGCCAAACCCAGCGTCCGCCAACCTTGTTCATCGCCGAGTTGGCAACTATTCACTTAGCTGAGGGAGTAGGCTACGATATATGAGTTCGGCATGAAAGTTATTGCCGTTCAATATGATTAGAGGTTCATATGAGAAGCCCTCTGGTTGCCATTCTACCCGGTAAGCTTTGCTAGGCGCGCGCCGACCGTCATTTCGGTGCGCTAGGCGATTCCCCAACGACGTGCTGCAGTTAATTCCGCTGTCCCGGATGGGAATTCGAAGCGGTATCCGGTGAACATGTTGCACCGAAGCCGAATTCGAAATCAGGCGATGCGACCGCGGGTTTGAGGAATGTCCGGCCTGAACGGTGCGACAAGATGAGAACCACGCTTAGCAGGCGGTGGAGCCTGCCGCTGGTATATCTTGACGAAAGCCGGCTAACTCACCGCAATCGAGCGAAACTAGGAGCAGCTGTCGGCCAACGCAGTCGACCGCCGAGACCACAGATGCTCCTGAGGAGGCACGATGCCAACGTCGGCGCCGAGCCTGGCACGGCAGATGTTGCGACGCCGCCCGGTGAGCGGCGCACCAGTCGCCGCCTCGGATCACTTGCAGCGCAGCCTGGGAACCTTCCTGCTGACCATGTTTGGCGTGGGCGAAACGGTCGGTGCGGGCATCTTCATCGTGCTCTCGCAATCGGTGCCGCAAGCCGGCCCGGCAGTGGTCATCTCGTTCATCATCGCCGGCATCGCGGCAGGACTGGCCGCGGTCTGCTATGGCGAAATGGCCTCGGCGGTACCGATTTCCGGGTCGGCGTACTCATACTGTTACGTCACCCTGGGCGAGCTCGCGGCAATGGGCGTCGCGGCATGCCTGCTTCTCGAGTACGGCGTCTCCACTGCTGCGGTGGCCGTCGGGTGGAGTCAATATCTGAACAAGCTACTTGATAACGTCTTCGGATTTCGTCTGCCACAAGCTATTTCAGGGGGACCATGGGATGCCGAGCGCGGTGTCATCAACCTGCCGGCCATCGTCTTGGTAGCGATGTGCGCCGTCCTGCTCATCCGCGGCGCCAATCAGTCCGCGAAGGCCAACGCCGTGATGGTGGTGATCAAGCTCAGCGTGCTGGTGATTTTCTCGGCTATCGCGTTCACTGCCTTCAAAGCAGACCGTTTCAGAGACTTGGCACCATTCGGCGTCTCAGGCATCAGCTTGGCCGCGGGCACAATCTTCTTCGCTTACATCGGCCTTGACGCAGTATCGACCGCCGCCGACGAAGTCAAAGATCCGCAACACACGATGCCGCGGGCCATCATCTACGCCCTGCTGATCGTCACCGGTATCCATGTGCTCGTGTCGGTTGCCGCGATGGGGAGCCAGCCGTGGCAGGACTTCAAGGGCGAAGAGGCAGTGCTGGCAGTGATCTTGGACCACATCACCGGAAACACCGCGGGCAGCACGCTGGTGTCTGCCGGCGCGGTGATATCGATCTTCTCGGTCACCCTCGTGACGCTCTACGGCCAGACCCGCATCCTGTTCACGATGGGCCGCGACGGCCTGCTGCCGGCGACATTCGCGAAGGTCAACCCGCGCACGATGACACCGGTCGGAAACACCGTGATCGTCGCCGTCGTGGTGGCAGTTCTGGCCGCGCTGGTCCCGTTGGACCGGCTGGCCGAAACAGTGTCCATCGGCACCCTGACCGCATTCATCGTGGTGTCAGCAGGAGTGATCATCCTGCGCATTCAACAACCGGATTTACCTCGCGGCTTCAAGGTGCCGGGTTATCCGGTGACGCCGCTCTTGTCGATCGCGGCATGCGCCTACATTCTGTTAAGCCTGCATTGGTACACCTGGGTTGCCTTCAGCTGCTGGGTGACGCTGGCGCTGATCTTTTACCTGGTGTGGGGCCGGCGTCACAGCGCACTGAATAGCCAAGGAACGGCGGCCTCACGTAATTCGATCGACCGTTGACCTTGCCCTTGGGGCAAGCCTTACATTCGCGTTTACCACGAGAAAGGGGATGGGGCCGGTCCACCACGCGACGACCACCTGACTACCAATGAGTGAAACACCAGAGCCCACAACCGAACCAACGTCTGCGGCTGATGAGTCGTCGGACTCCAGCAAGCCGGATAGGCTGCGCCGAGCCCTGACCTGGGTCGGAATCGTCGCCGGCTCCGTCATCGTCGTCGCCGCCATCTTCGTTTCCGGCGCGGCAACGAGTTGGCTCTCTGGCCGCGATGATCAGTCGCGACACGAGGCGTCCTGCATGATGGGCATGCAAGACATGCCAAAAGGACCGATGCCGATGCCCGGCGACAAACCACCGATGCCCGGTGATAAGGATTGCTGTGGCAAAAAGGGGCCAGCCGGCACCGACTGCTGCGCACCCAAGAAGTCATAGCTGCCCTCGGCCTTCGGTGCGGCTACCCTAAAACCTTGCCGCGACGGCAGGGTCTGGAATTCAGACGCCGTCAGCAGGCCTGAGGAGAGTTGCCGTGGCTCACACCGTTGGCGATGCCGCCAAGGCTGTCGGCGTCTCCACCAAGGCAATTCGGATCTGGGAGTCCAAAGGACTGCTGGCGCCGGCGGGACGAACCGAAGCCGGTTATCGCATCTTCACCGATGACGACATCGAGATACTGCGGTTCATCGGGCGGGCGAAGACACTCGGGCTGACGCTTCCGGAAATCAAGAACATCCTCGACCTGCACCGCCAGGGCACCGCGCCCTGCGACCAAGTGACCGCGTTGCTCGATGCGCATATCCGAGATATCGACCAAAAGATTGCCGGGCTGCGCGCGCTACGTCGCAGCTTGTCGACGGCTCTGCAGGGCGCACGCCGGGATCAAAATCAAGGCCGAACCGCCACGGTGTGCCGAATTATCGAAAGCTAAGTCGGCGGTCCGCGCCAGCCCGTCAATTAGGGTGCCAACCATGGCGGTCACCACACGTACCGGACTCGCGCTCCGATTCATGCTCGGGCTGGGTCTAACAGTCGGCGTCTTGTCCGGCTGTGACAGCCACGCGGGCAAGGTTGGCGACAACCCTCGTGAGGTGACGGTTGTCGGCTCGGGCCACGTGCAAGGCGTCCCGGACACCCTCACTGCCGAAGTCGGTATCGAGTTCAGCGCACCGGACGTCACCGCGGCGATGAACCAGACCAACGACCGCCAGCAGGCTGTCATCAATGCGCTGACTGGCGCGGGCGTCGACCACAAAGACATCACCACCACCGAGGTCAGCCTGCAACCCGAGCACGACAGTTCGGGTGACATCATCACCGGGTATCGCGCCAACAACTCGATCCGGGTCAAGATCCACCCGACCGATTCGGCGTCGCATGTGCTGGCCGTCATCGTCGGAACCGGCGGCGACGCCACCCGGATCAACTCGGTCAGCTACTCCATCGCCGACGACTCGCATCTGGTGAAGGACGCTCGCGCGCACGCGTTTCAGGACGCTAAGAACCGGGCCGAGCAGTACGCACAGTTATCCGGCCTCAAGCTCGGCAAAATCATCTCGATCTCGGAGGCATCCGGTGGAGCCTCCAACATGCCTCCGGCACCGCCGCGCGGCGGCATAGCGCAGAGTGTCCCGCTTGAGCCCGGCCAGCAGACGGTGAGCTTCTCGGTCACCGCCGTCTGGCAACTTCAGTAGAACTCAATCAATCCTGGTACACCCTGGGGTCAAGGGTTCCGATGTAGGGCAGGTCGCGGTAGCGCTCGTCGTAGTCGAGGCCATAGCCCACCACGAACTCGTTGGGGATGTCGAAACCCACATATGCGATGTCGACGTTGGCGCGTAGCGCATCGGGCTTGCGCAACAACGTGCACACCCGCAGTGAATGCGGATGCCGGGTGGCCAGGTTGCGCAGCAGCCACGACAGCGTCAGCCCGGAGTCGACCACGTCCTCGACGATCAGCACGTCCCGGTCGTTGATATCGCGGTCGAGGTCTTTGAGGATGCGCACCACCCCGGACGACGAGGTCGACGATCCGTAGGAACTGACCGCCATGAACTCGAACTGGGTCGGCAGCGGGATCGCGCGCGCCAGGTCGGTGACGAACATGACCGCGCCCTTGAGGACGGTGATCAACAACAGGTCGCGCTCGCCGGCGATGGACAGTTCGCGATAGTCCGCGCCGATTTGCGCGCCGAGCTCGGCGATGCGGGTCTGGATCTGCTCCTCACGCAGCAAGACCGACTTGATGTCGCCGGGATACAACTCTGGCGATTCCGCTGCCACGCCCACAGCGTGCCATGCCATCGTGCGGACAACCAACGGTGGTCGGCTAGACCGGCTCCCGACGCAACGTCAATAGCCCCCCGGTTCGGCCGGCGACCAACCGCTGATGGCGCAAACTGGACCCGACCGCCACCCCGCCCTGGCCGCGCCAGGCGGTGATCAGCCTGTCCACACCGCGAATCTGCTTGTCGGTCAGCCCGATCGCGCCGCCGGCCAGAAGCCAGCTGCGGATGACGCCACGACGAACCGGGTCAGGCAGCCCCGCCAGCGCCCGGGCGTCGAGTCCCTCGGCGCTCGCGGATGCGGTCATTGCC
>NZ_JBAUZA010000293.1:0-3938 GCF_049585075.1 Mycobacterium sp. | reverse complement strand
CTCCAGCGCAGCGGTGGCCAACTCCGGGTCGCGCTGCTCGGATGCTCGCGTCGGCGGGCGATCGCCCAGGGCGGCCTTGACCGCCTCGAGCGGATCTCGGTCGTCTCTCACCGGAGGCAGGATCGTGGTCATCCGGTCGTCGGGAGGAACCGCCGGGCGTTTCCGGGGCGGCGAGCCGGGCGAGTGTTTGGGCCCTTTGGGCCCACTGTTGGCCGCTGACCCGTCGCGGGTACCAGCGGCCGAGTGGTCTTGCTCCCCTTCGTTATTCACTGGCCGTGCGTGCGCCGTTGCGTGCTGTCCGAGTGCCCTTGGGAGGGCGGGCCGGGCGCACCGCGCCGAGCACATACGACTTGACTAAGTGATTCCAGCTGCAAGTCCGGCATACCTCCACGACGTGCACGGAGAACTCGTCGAAACGGGATGCCAGCATGACCAACTCTTCGGCGGTGCGCGCCGACCCGGACACCGCGCCCAGATGGTCGCCGAAAACCCACGACACCAGGGTGAGCTGTTCCTTCCGGCAGATGGGGCACGTCACCGTGCTGAGCTTCCCGTGGAACTTCGCGGCGCGCAGCAAGTACGGGTTGGCGTCACACACTTCGGAGACGCCGGTGCGCCCCGAATACACCTCGGCCAGCAGAGAGCGCCGCCGAAGCGCGTAATCGACTACCTGTCGCTGCAATCGCACGATGACCAGAGTACGTCCGAAGAACCGATGCCGAGAGATTGCCCGGCTACTCCGGTGTGCCTCAAGAAGCGCTGACGTCTCCGACGTGCGACAGGAACGCCGACCGGACCGGTTCCTTGGGTCTAGTCGGCTCGTCGTCACCCAGCAGACCTCGCCGGGCGAGGATCGGGCGTACTCCCTCGCCGAAGATGTACGCCTCTTCGAGGTGCGGATAGCCGGACAGGATGAAGTGGTCGAGGCCCAGCTCGGCGTACTCGGTGATCCGGTCGGCGACCTCCTGGTGCGAGCCGACAAGCGCCGTGCCCGCACCGCCGCGGACCAGGCCGACGCCCGACCACAGGTTGGGGTAGATCTCCAACCGTCGGGCATCCGCGCCGCCACCGAAATCGTTGCCGCCACCGTGTAATTCGCGCATCCGACGCTGGCCCTCCGATTCCGACCGGGCGAGCGACTGCTGGGCGGCGGCGACAGTCTGCGGGCTCAGCGCGCTCAGCAGCCGCTGCGCCTCCGACCAGGCCTGCTCGCTGGTGTCCCGGGAGATGACGTGTACCCGGACGCCGTAGCTGAGCTCGCGACCCTGCGCGGCGGCCAGGCCGCGGATCCAGTCCAGCTTCTGGCTGACCTGCGCCGGCGGCTCGCCCCAGGTCAGATAGGTGTCGACAAATCTGGCCGCGACCTGGCCGGCCGCCGGCGATGACCCGCCAAAGAAGACCGCCGGCAGCGGGTCGGGACGCCGCGCCAGCGACGCCTGCTCCACCTGCAGGTGATCCCCTGCCACGGTGACCGGATCGTCGGAGGTCCACAGCCGACGGAGGATGTCGAGGAACTCGCTGCACCGCCCGTAGCGCGCCTCCTTCGCCAGGAAGTCGCCGAACGCCCGCTGCTCGATGCTCTCGCCGCCGGTGACCACGTTCAGCAACAGCCGCCCCTGCGACTGCCACTGAAAGGTGGCCGCCATCTGCGCGGCCAGCGTCGGGCTGATCAACCCCGGACGCAACGCCACCAAATACTTCAGTGACTCGGTGCTGCCGATCAGCATCGCGGTGGTCAGCCAGGCGTCCTCACACCATTGACCGGTGGGCGTGAGCACGGCCTCGAAGCCGTTGATCTCGGCGGCCTGAGCGAGCTGGATGAGGTAGCGCAGATCGGCCGGCCGGTCGCCGTGCATGCTGCTTCCGTGGCCGCCGGCGATCAGGTTGCGCGAGTCGCCGTAGGTGGGCAGAAACCAATGAAGATGTATTGACACGCTATTTGTTTATGCCTGCTGCCGGCCCTCGCGAACAGGCTTGCAACCACGGTGATTACAACCGGGCGATCGCCTACGATCATCGCCGTTCGCCGGCGACGGCACGGTCGAGCGGGTCAACCCGCCGTCCTGACGTCGGCGCCAAGGCCGGCTAAACAGAGCACGAACATCAGCTGGACGGCCGGAGTGGCGCCGAATATATCGGGCCGATACTATGACGCGAGACTGTTCCCCGACATAACTGTCGTTGTAACGGACTGAGCAAATCAGAGCAAAGGAGGTGACTCGATGCTGGAGCTCGCGATCCTGGGACTCTTGCTCGAGTCGCCGATGCACGGCTACGAACTGCGCAAACGGCTCACCGGCTTGCTCGGAGCGTTCCGGGCGTTTTCGTACGGTTCCCTTTACCCCGCACTGCGACGGATGCAGGCGGACGGGCTGATCGCCGAGAACGCCGCCCCTGCCGGGACGCCGGTACGGCGCGCTCGCCGCGTCTACGAATTGACCGATGACGGCCGCGCGCGTTTCAGCGAGCTGGTGGCCGACACCGGCCCGCACAACTACACCGACGACGGCTTCGGTGTGCACCTGGCATTCTTCAACCGCACGCCGGCCGAGGCGCGGATGCGGATCTTGGAGGGTCGCCGTCGCCAGGTGGAAGAACGTCGGGAAGGCCTGCGTGAAGCAGTGGCGCGGGCGAGCAACTCGCTGGACCGCTATACCAGTCAGCTACACCAACTCGGGCTGGAGTCGAGCGAACGCGAGGTCAATTGGCTCAACGAGCTGATCGCGGCCGAGCGGCTAGCGCAACGGGGCGCTGAGCAGGCCTAGCGCCGAGTAATCCACAACATCACGACACAACATAAGAGTTAAGGAGAACGCCGCATGAGTGAGCAGAACGCGCCACAGGCGTCCACCGAAGTCCGGGTTGCCATCGTCGGCGTCGGCAACTGCGCGTCCTCGCTGGTTCAGGGTGTGCAGTACTACTACGACGCCGACGCGAACAGCACCGTGCCCGGCTTGATGCACGTGAAGTTCGGCCAGTACCACGTCCGCGACGTCAAGTTCGTCGCGGCGTTCGACGTGGACGCCAAGAAGGTCGGCTTCGATCTGTCCGAGGCGATCTTCGCGTCCGAGAACAACACCATCAAGATCGCCGACGTGCCGCCCACCAACGTGATGGTGCAACGCGGTCCGACGCTCGACGGCATCGGCAAGTATTACGCCGACACCATCGAGGTGTCCGACGCCGAGGCAGTCGACGTGGTGAAGGTGCTCCGCGACGCCGAGGTCGACGTGCTGGTCTCCTACCTGCCGGTGGGCTCCGAAGAGGCCGACAAGTTCTACGCCCAGTGTGCGATCGACGCCGGGGTGGCCTTCGTCAACGCGCTGCCGGTGTTCATCGCCTCCGACCCGGTGTGGGCCAAGAAGTTCGCCGACGCCGGCGTGCCGATCGTCGGTGACGACATCAAGAGCCAGGTCGGCGCGACCATCACCCACCGCGTGATGGCCAAGCTGTTCGAAGACCGCGGCGTGCAACTGGACCGCACCATGCAGCTCAACGTCGGCGGCAACATGGACTTCCTGAACATGCTCGAGCGCGAGCGGCTGGAGTCCAAGAAGATCTCCAAGACCCAGGCCGTCACGTCGAACCTGCAGCGGGAGTTCAAGACCAAGGACGTCCACATCGGTCCGTCCGACCACGTTGGCTGGCTCGACGACCGCAAGTGGGCTTACGTCCGGCTGGAAGGCCGTGCCTTCGGCGACGTGCCGCTGAACCTGGAGTACAAGCTCGAGGTGTGGGACTCGCCGAACTCGGCCGGCGTCATCATCGACGCGGTCCGGGCGGCCAAGATCGCCAAGGACCGCGGCATCGGCGGACCGGTGATCCCGGCGTCGGCGTATCTGATGAAGAGCCCGCCGAAGCAGTTGCCCGATGACGTCGCGCGCACCCAGCTCGAAGAGTTCATCGCCGGCTAGCTTTGTCGGCGCGCCGATGAATTC
>NZ_JBAUZA010000292.1:0-3774 GCF_049585075.1 Mycobacterium sp. | reverse complement strand
GGCGCTGGCCGTCGGCGCGCAGCAACGATGCGACGCCACCTGGGGCGTCGGTTTGACCGGCGTGGCCGGACCTGAGCCGCATGGCGGACACCCGGTGGGCACGGTGTTCATGGGCCTGGCCGGGCCGATCGACACTGAGGTGGTCAAGCTGCAGCTCAGCGGGACGCGCTGGGACATCCGCATCTCGGCGGTCCGCGAGTCGATCAGCAGGCTGCGCGCACTGGTGACGGCGGCGTGAGGAGGAGCCGGGCAATTAGATCGGGAACCAATCGGCGCGCGGCGCACGTTGATCTGTTGAACTGCTGACCGGACAAAGGAGAGCGCGATGCCGTCATTACTGCGCGAGGTCCTCGGTGACGTGCTGCGTCGCGCCCGAACCAAACAAGGCCGAACTCTGCGTGAAGTGTCGGACACTGCCCGCGTCAGCCTGGGGTACCTCTCCGAGGTCGAGCGTGGCCGCAAAGAGGCATCCAGCGAGCTGCTCAGCGCGATCTGCGACGCGCTGGATGTGCCGTTGTCTCAGCTGCTCGTAGAGGCCGGTGAGCAACTTTCACGCCGGGAGCAGCTGTCGGTCTCGCCGGTCAGCGCGGCCAATATCGACGCCAGCACCAAGGTCGTCATCCCGCCCGTCGTCGCGCTGGCCCTATCAGCCACTGCCTAACGCGCAGCAAGGGTGTGGCAATCGGCGCGGAACCGATAAATTGAGGCTGAGTGCAGACACCTACACACCGAAGGCGGAGCTAATCCAATGGCCAATCCGTTCGTCAAAGCGTGGAAATACGTCATGGCGTTGTTCAACGCGAAGATCGACGAACACGCCGACCCCAAAGTGCAGATCCAGCAGGCCATCGAGGAAGCGCAGCGTCAGCACCAAGCGCTGACCCAGCAAGCCGCGCAAGTAATCGGCAACCAGCGCCAACTCGAGATGCGGCTCAACCGCCAACTTGCCGATATTGAAAAGCTTCAGGTCAACGTCCGGCAGGCGGTGACGTTGGCTGATCAGGCGACCGCCGGCGGAGACACCGCCAAAGCGACCGAGTACAACAACGCTGCCGAGGCTTTCGCGGCTCAGTTGGTGACCGCCGAGCAGAGCGTCGAAGACCTCAAGGGATTACACGACCAGGCGCTTGCCGCCGCCGCTCAGGCCAAGAAGGCCGTCGAGCAAAACGCGATGGTGCTTCAGCAGAAGATCGCCGAGCGCACCAAGCTGCTCAGCCAGCTCGAGCAGGCCAAGATGCAAGAGCAGGTCAGCGCATCGCTTCGGTCGATGAGCGAGATCGCCGCTCCGGGCAACACGCCGAGCCTCGACGAGGTGCGCGACAAGATCGAACGCCGCTACGCCAACGCGCTCGGCTCCGCCGAACTGGCGCAGAACTCTGTTCAGGGCCGCATGCTCGAGGTCGAGCACGCCGGCGTCGAGATGGCCGGCCACTCGCGGTTGGAGCAGATCCGCGCTTCGATGCGCGGCGAGGCATTGCCGGCCGGCGGGCAGGCGGGCGAGCGCACGGCTACCCCGGGCACTCCGGCGGCTGCTCCCCAGGCCACCCCAACCGAAAAACCCATCGGTCAGCAGTAGACGAGCGGAAGCGTTATGGCGGTGCAGTCCAGTCGCGGCGCGGTATGGCGGACATTGCTGTTGCGCTGGCTCGACACGGCAAGCGACCTTTCCGAGTTCGTGGCGCAGAAGATCAGCGCCGCCACCGATCCGCGGGCACGACTGCTGCGCCAGCGCCGGCGTGCGCTGCGGTGGGGGCTGATATTCGCCGCCGGAACGGTGTTCTGGGGTGTGGTGACGGCGATCCTTGCGGCCTGGGGCTGGTTCGCGCTGCTACTGGAGATCACCGGCGGGGTCGCGGTCGCGCAAGCGATGATCGCGACACTACTGCTGATTCGCTACCGCTGGCTGCGAGCCGAGCCGCTACCCGCGCTGCGGCCGACGAGCGGCCGACGCCTGCCACCGCCGAGTTCGGCCGCGCGCCCGGCGATGTACGCGCTGGGAGCCTCCGAACGCGGCTTCTTCTCACTCGTCGGCGTCATGGAGCGCGGAAACATGCTGCCCGCCACCGAGATTCGTGACCTGACCGAGGCTGCGACGAAGAGCTCGGCCGCCATGGCGGCCACCGCCGCCGAGGTGGTGTCGATGGAGCGTACAGCCAACGGCACTCCGCAGTCACGGTCATACCTGGCCCCGACTATCAACGCGTACACTGCCCAGTTGAGTGCGGGAGTACGCCAATACAACGAAATGGTCACCGCCGCAGCGCAATTGGTTTCCTCGGCGAATGGGGACCGCGGCGCCGCGCTGGTGGCTTCGCGGCAGCGCTACCGCGACGAGTTGACCGGCGCGACCGATCGCCTGGTCGGTTGGGCGCAGGCATTCGATGAACTCGGCGGGCTACCTCGGATCTAACCGTCGTCGCCGCGGAACTCGTTCGCCTTAGGCCTGGGGCCGTAGCGTTCGATGTAGGCCTGGTGGATGTGGGCATCCTTTTGGCGACGGCGTTCGTCGACCAGATCTGGGTCGAGGTTGTGCACCTGCAGCATGTGACGCCGCCACACCTTGTTGAGCGCGTGCGAGAAATACACGAACGGGATCAGAATCGGCAGTGTCATGCTCAGGTGGACATCCCACGTCGTCGGGATGAGCCAGAATGGCGCGAGCACCAATACCGCCGGAACGGCGACCCTTCGCATCATGCGGCCCGTCGCG
Source organism: Mycobacterium sp. (assembly GCF_049585075.1). Lineage (GTDB taxonomy): Bacteria > Actinomycetota > Actinomycetes > Mycobacteriales > Mycobacteriaceae > Mycobacterium. Next base: position 1,064 of record NZ_JBAUZA010000292.1, on the reverse strand, counting down.
CCTTTGCTGGCCAGATCGTTGCGCACCCAGTCCCGCATCGAGTCGGGCAACCGCCCCCCGCAGCAATAGCGGATGAACTGCACCGCGTTCGGCCGCGTGCGGACCGTGTCGTCGCTCATCGAACTGTTCTAGAACGACGCCCGCAGCGACGGCACGACCAACCCGGCCAGGCCCCGTAGCGTCGCCTTGAACATGTCAAAAAAGTCGAAATAGTCGCGCCACAGCGTGATCTGCCCGCCATGGACCTCGAACACACCGCATACCCAGAACTGTAGCCGCAGCGGGCCGAAGATCAACGCGTCGGTGCGTTCGGTGAGCACAGCGGCACCGTCGGCCGCGATGCGGTGGATCTTCACCTCGAACGCGCTGGCGCCACCCAACGAGCTGAACAGCTTCATCGCCCTATTGCGCCCGTAAATCGTTGGTAACCCGACGTTCTGGTATACCAGGTCCTCTGCCAACGCGGCGCCGGCGGTTTCGAGGTCCGCGTCCTGCAGCGCATGCAGGAACACCTCGACAATGCGGGTGTTCTCGAGAGTCTGCTCGGTCATGATCACCACCCTAGGCTCCTGTGGCAGGGTAGGGCGATGCGCGTCGCCGTGGTCGCTGGACCGGACCCGGGACACTCGTTTCCGGCCATCGCGCTGTGTCGGCGTTTCTCGGCAGCCGGCGACACGTCGACCCTGCTCACCGGCACCGAATGGCTCGAGACTGCCCGCGCCGCCGGCGTCGACGCCGTCGAACTTGCCGGGCTCGACCCCACCACCGAAGACGACGACCGTGACGCCGGCGCAAAGATCCACCAGCGCGCCGCGCGGATGGCCGTGCTCAATCTTCCGCAGCTACGGGAGATGGCGCCCGACCTCGTGGTGTCGGATGTCATCACGGCGTGCGGCGGGATGTCCGCCGAGTTGCTGGGCATCCCGTGGATCGAACTGAACCCGCATCCGCTGTATCTGCCGTCGAAGGGGTTGCCGCCACTGGGCAGCGGGCTCGCGCCCGGCACTGGTATCGCCGGCCGGCTGCGAGACGCCGCGATGAGGGCGATGACCGCGCGATCCTGG
>NZ_JBAUZA010000291.1:0-9563 GCF_049585075.1 Mycobacterium sp. | reverse complement strand
CCGTTGAGCCGTACATGTTGTAGATGACGGGACCGAAGTCCTTCAACGTCCGCTCGGCCACGTCGGCGCCCAGCGCCGAACCGGAAACGAAGATGATCCGCAGGCTCGACAGATCGGGCTTCTTGTCCATCTTTTCCAGCGCATCGAGCATCCGCGACAACATCACCGGCACCACCACGACCGCCGTCACCTTGTGCTTCTCGATGTCTTCCAGCACCTGCGGCGGCTTGAACTTGTTGTGTAGCACCAACGTCGAGCCCAAGAACATCCCGATGGTGGCGTGCAGAAAACCAAGGGCGTGGAACATCGGCGCCGGCAGCGACGTCACCTCGTTGGCCTTGAACGGCACGTGCGACAAGATGCCGCCGATCGGCGCCAACGACGGCGGAGTACTGCGGTTTGCACCCTTGGGCGTGCCGGTGGTGCCGCTGGTCAGGATGATGATCGACGAGTGCTTGCTGGCCTTGGGAGCGGGCGACTTGCTGTTGGCGGCGACCAGGTCGGCCAATGTCTCGTCGTCGCTGCCTGAGTCGTCGCCGTCCGGCGTAAAGCCTAGGGCGCGCAACTTGCCCAGCGGCGGGTCGGCTTTGCTGACGTCCTTGGTGTACTCGTCGTCGTAAATGATCAACTTGGCGCCCTCGCGCTCGGAAACCTCTTTGATTTGCGGGCCGGAGAACGAGCTGTTGAGGAGGATGATGCGGGCCCCGACTCGCGCGCAGCCGAATTCCGCAATGGCAAACCAGCGGTGGTTGCGCGCCAGGATCGCTACCCCGTCGCCGCCGCGCACACCCTTGGCCAGCAGGCCGTGGGCCACCGCGTTGGCCGCCTCGTCGAGTTCCTGGTACGTCAGCGAGCCCTCATCGTCGATGATCGCCTCGCGGTTGGGTGTGCGCCGCGCGTTAAACGCGGGCAGCATGCCGATTTCGCCCCATTTGCGAATTTCGGCCGCCATCGCGGCATAGTTCAGCGGCGGCTCCAGGCGGAATGCTCCCGACTCGATAATCTTGCGGAGGTAATGCAGTTCAGCCACCCCACGCTCGGCATACTGCTGAACCTTGGCCGCTGCTTGCCCCGGGATATCGAAGAGATTAGGCATAACGTCACCCTATGTGACGCGCGTCTCGGTTTTTCGGGGAAATTACGATGAACAACATGGCGCCTCCCGTCGCACTCGACGTGGACGGGCGCCAGGTCGAGGTCACCCATCCAGACCGGGTGATATTCCCCGATCCCCGCCACACCAAACTGGATCTGATCCGCTACTACCTGGCCGTCGCCGACGGTGCCTTGCGAGGCGTGGCCGGACGTCCGATGATCCTGAAGCGTTTCGTCAAGGGCATCGAGCAGGAGGCGATCTTCCAGAAGCGCGCGCCTGCCAAGCGGCCGGACGGGGTGGACGTCGCCGAGCTGCGCTATGCGTCCGGCACCTCGGCCGCCGAAGCCGTGCTGCACGACGCCGCTGGTTTGGTGTGGGCGATCAATCTGGGCTGCGTCGACCTCAACCCGCATCCGGTGCTCGCCGACGATCTCGACCATCCCGATGAGCTGCGAGTCGACCTGGACCCGATGCCGGGTGTCGGCTGGCAGCAAATCCTCGACACCGCGCTGGTGGCCCGCGAGGTGCTGGAGGACCACGGGCTGACCGCGTGGCCGAAGACGTCCGGTTCGCGTGGTTTCCACATCTACGCACGCATCGTGCCGGGCTGGTCTTTTCGGCAGGTGCGGCTCGCTGCCCAAACAGTGGCTCGGGAAGTGGAGCGACGCGCCCCCCAGCTGGCGACCAGCCGTTGGTGGAAAGAGGAACGCGAGGGTGTGTTCGTCGACTTCAACCAGAACGCCAAAGACCGCACGGTCGCATCGGCGTATTCGGTGCGTGCCACGCCGGATGCGCGGGTGTCGACGCCGCTGCATTGGGATGAGGTCGCCGGCTGCGACCCGGCCAGCTTTACCTTGGCGACCGTGCCGGAGCGGTTCGCCGACATCGGGGACCCGTGGGCCGGGATGAACGACACCGCCGCCGGACTCGAGCGACTGCTCGCGTTGGCCGAGGAACTCGGGCCCGCAGAGAAGGCGCCGAAAGGGGCGCGCCGCGGCGCGGGCACCGGCCGCCGCCAGTCGGTGATGCCGCTCATCGAGATCGCCCGCACCAAAACCAAAGACGAGGCGATGGCTGCCCTGGACACCTGGCGGGAGCGCTACCCCGCCGCGGCGGATCGCCTGCAGCCGGCCGATGTGCTGGTCGACGGCATGCGTGGACCGAGTTCGATCTGGTACCGGATTCGGATCAACCTGCAGCACGTGCCCGACGACCAACGGCCGCCCCAGGAGGAGTTGATCGCCGACTACAGCCCGTGGCCTACTCCGCCCACGCGTTGAGCCCCGCCGCCAAATCTCACGCCGATTCTGAATGCCGCCGCGCGAACCAGGTGATCAGCCGCCCCAGGATGATCAGCAGCAGCAAGAACACGATCAGCAAGAAGGCCGCGTCATACGACAAGTCCAGTGCTGATTTCGATGGCAGGTTGTAGAACGTCCAGACCGGATACGTCAGGTAACCGACCGGTGAGTCGGTAAGTTTGCCGCTCGGAAGGGAATCCGACCAGCCGGCGGTATACAGCATCGGGGCCGTCTCACCGATCGCCAGGGCGAGCGCCACCAGCATGCCGGTGACGATTCCGGGTAGCGCCGACTTCAGCACGATCTTGCGCAGCGTCCAAACGACCGGCAGCCCCAGCGCCGTTGCCGCTTCCCGGTATGCCGTCGGCACTTGACCGAGCGCCGACTCGGTGGCCTTGGCAATGTACGGGATGCTCAAAACCGACAGCGTCAAGACCCCGGCCGCCAGCGAGAACCCCCAGTCGAAGTACACCACCAGCGCCAGGTAGCCGACGTATCCGAGCACGATTGATGGGATGCCGGACAGCACCTCGTAGGCACCGCGCAGAACCGAACGCGTTCTGCCGGTAGCGAATTCGGACAGGTAGAGTCCGGCCAGTACACTGATGGTCCCCCCCACCAGCATGACCCCCAGGCCGAGGACCAGGGTACCGACAATGGCGTTGCGAAGACCGCCACCGCCACCGTGAGAGTCCTCGACCAGCACGCTCCAGTGGAACACCGGCAATGCCCGGCCGACGACCCCGATCAGCATCCATAACGTCGGTGCAATGACCATTGCCAGACAACAGAAACATGCCGTCCACCACAGCGCGTTTGCGGTTTTGCGCCGAGAGGTTGCCGACCACATCTCAGATACCTCGTCCGACTGGTAGCGCGGTACCCGACGCGCGGCGCACCAGCGCACGGGCCAACATATTCGTCAGCAACGTGATCACCATCAGCACAAGACTTGCCTCGGCAAGGGTCTTGACTGCGAAGTTGGTGGAATCGGTCAATGCTGAATCCAACTGCGACACAACGGTTGCGGCGATGGTCGTCATAGCCGAATAGATATTGCCTGGCATTGCACCCAACTCCGCACCGGAGACCATGGCAACGGCCATCGTCTCGCCCAGCGCGCGTCCCAGTCCCAGCACGACGGCGCCGACAATGCCGCTGGATACCCACGGCAGGGTGACTCTGCGCGCACACTCCCAGTCGGACATGCCCAGCGCGATCGCACCTTCGCGGGGCAGCGGCGGCACTTGCCGGATCAGATCGCGGCAGGTGCTGGCGATGATCGGAATGATCATCACCGCCAGCACCAGACCGGACACCAACAGACCTTCGCCGTTTCCGGTGTCGCCACGGAAATAATTGAGCACCGGGACATTCGGCGCATTACGCGCGATCACAGGAGCGACGTGGTGCGCAATGTACGGCCCGAAAGTCATTGCCCCCCAGAGGCCGACGACGACACTGGGAATGCCGGCGAGCAATTCGAGCACCATGCCGACAGCCGAGGCGGCGCGCTTGGGTAGCCGTTCCACAATCGCCAACGCTGCCCCCACAGACACCGGTACGGCGATGACCAATGCGATCGCCGAGCTCGCCAATGTGCCGACGATCATCGGCAATGCGCCGTAGTACGCGCCAATCGGATGTGGGACACCGTGGCTGACTTCGGTGTTGCCGTAGAGATTTCCGGGGTTCCATTCGACGGCGGTGAAGAAGTGCAGCCCGTTAATCCTGATCGCGCCAACCGCCTCGATGACCAGCGTACCCAGCACGAACAGCAGCGCGAGCAGCGGGATCACCGCACTCATCCCGCCAATCCACCGCACGGCAAGGTCGCCGCGGCTCACGGCACGGATGCGGCCAAGCATGCGCGATAGCACTAGCGGGTCGGCCGGCACCCGCTGTCGGACGGCAAGCATAACCGCGACGAGTTAGCTTGTGATGTTGGCGATTTGGGCCTCGGATTGCTTCTCCACCGACGCCGGCAGTGGTTGGAAGTGAACCTTGTCCAGGAACGAGGGGCCGTTCCCCTCGGTCAGCACCCAGTGCAGAAACGCCTGCAGCGTCTGTGCGGTAGCGGCATCCTTTTGGCTGCCGTAGACAACGGCGTACTCGTAGTTGACGATCGGGTACCCGTTGGCGGCGGGTCCATTGATCAGTGAGACCACTTGGTTTGCCGGGGTTTGTGAAGCGAACCCGGTGGCCTCAGCCTGAATGCTCTGGGCATCCGGCAGCAGATACTTGCCGGAGGCATTGCCGAGTTCGGCTACGCCAAGCCCCTTTTGGCTGGCCTGGTCCAGATAGCTGATGCCGATGTAGGCCACGCAGCCGGGAGTCTGTGCGCAGCCGGTTACCATGCCACCGGCGCCGTTCTCACCGAGCGCGCCCGGCACCGCGGGGAAGTCGACGGTGGTTCCAAAACCGGGCGACTTGCCCCAGCCGTCGGGGTCTTGCTTCGACAAGTACTGGGTGAACACAAAGGTATCGCCGGCGCCGTCGGAACGGTGTAGCGGAACCACCGGGATGTCCGGCAAGTTCACGCCGGGGTTGAGCGCGGCGATCTGCGGGTCATTCCAGGTTTTGATCGTGCCTTCGTACATGGCCGCCAGCACTTTGCCGTTCAGCTTGAGATGCTCGCTGACACCCGGCACGTTGTAGTGGACCTCCTCGGCGGCGATGGCCAAGGCGATGTTCATCAGCCCCTTGTGGGCGGAAATCTGACCCTCCGACAGGTAGGCGCCGGAGGCGCCGATGTCGACCGCCCTGGCAATTGCCTGGGAGATCCCCGCGCCCGACCCGGTGGCCGCGGTCGTGATCGTGACGTTCGGGTATTTCGCCTGGTAAGCCGGAACCCACGCATTCATCAGCGGGTACAGCTCGGTGGCACCGGTCTCCGACAACGCGACCTTCGAGGTCGCGGGGGTCGTCGCGATACTGCCGGTGCTAGCCCCAGGGTGGGACGAGCCGCCGGTCGAATTCGAACCGCAAGCCGCGGCGACCAGGACTAATGGCACCGCAACCAGCAGGGTTCGCAGAGAGATCTTCACGGCCTCACTCACCTTTCTTTCCCTCATTGGCGTCTGTGGCCCCAACGACCACACCCAAAAGATGGCGGTCGCCGAACAGTCCAGAGACGTAGCGGACGGTCTCGGCATGCTTCGGCGATAAAAACAGCTGTTCGGTGGGCCCGTCCTCCAGCAATCTGCCGTCAAAGAACAAGGCGGTCCGGTCGCCGATCCGGGCGGCCTGGGCAAGATCGTGCGTCACCATGACCACGGTGAGCCGGTTGGCCAATGATCGAATGAGTACTTCGATTTTCTCGGTCGTGGACGGGTCCAACGACGAGGTGGGCTCGTCAAGCAGCAGGACCTCCGGGTTCACCGCGAGCGCGCGGGCCAGGCACAACAATTGCTGTTGACCACCAGAGAGCCGGAATGGTGAATCACCGAGCCGATCCTTAACCGCATCCCAAAGTCCGACCTCCGCTAGGCGAGCCTGCGCGACACTCTTAAAGTCCTTGCGGGACACAAGTTTATGTGCGCGTAGACCCGCAACGACGTTGTCCAAGATCGACATCGGGAATGGATTGGGGCGCTGGAACAGCATGCCGACCCTGCGGCGAAATTCCATCAGGTCTTGGCTTTTGAAGATGCTGCGTCCGCCCAATAGGACATCACCGCTGTAGCGGTATCCGGACACCTTGTCGTTCATCCGATTCAGGGTGCGCAGGAAGGTCGTCTTACCGGACCCGGTTGGTCCCAGCAACGAGGTGATGGAGCGAACGGGAAAGTCAAGGCTTACGTCGTCGAGCACCGTTGTGGCACCGAATCCCAGGGTAAGGTTCACGGCACGGATGGCCGGAGCCGCGACATCAGCATCATCGGCACCGGTTTCGGCGTCGAGCTGTTGAAGGTCCATTAACACCTGATGCTACTTCCTGACGCCGTACTCGGAGCCAAACGCTATTAACGCTCCGTTCCTTTCCAAGCCTTTGTATATTCACGGTGGGTTCACCAGTCGCGACATGAGAATGTTGGTCACCCCGGCCCTTGAGAGGAGGTCCGTGAAGTCCAACCGATCTGCCGTTGCGCTGGCCCTACTGGCCGTCAGCGCGCTGGTGTTATCAGCGTGCGGTGGCAGCACGAACACCTCGTCATCGTCATCGGGATCCGCTACCGGGTCAGTGCAATGCGGCGGCAAGAAGAAGCTCAAGGCCAGCGGCGCGACCGCACAAGAGAACGCGATGGAGCAATTCGTCTACGCCTACATCCGTGCGTGCCCGGGCTACACGCTGGACTACAACGCAAACGGCTCCGGCGCCGGGGTGAAGGATTTCGTCAGCAACGAAACCGACCTGGCGGGCTCCGGCGATCCGTTGAACCCATCGAAGGGCCAGCCCGAACGGGCGACGCAGCGGTGCGGTTCGCCGGCGTGGGACCTGCCGACGGTGTTCGGACCGATCGCGATCACCTACAACGTCAACGGGGTGAGTTCGCTGAATCTGGACGCGCCGACTGCCGCGAAAATATTCAACGGCGGCATCACCACGTGGAACGACCCGGCGATAGCGGCGCTCAACGCGGGCACCAACCTGCCCTCCACGCCCATTCACGTCTTCTTCCGCAGCGATCAATCCGCTAACTCAACCAACTTCCAGAAATACCTCGATTCCGCATCCAACGGTGCGTGGGGTAAAGGCAGCAGCCAGACGTTCCAAGGGGGCGTCGGCGACGGCGCCGCCGGGGACAACGGCACTTCGGCGGCGGTGCAGAACACCGACGGCGCGATCACCTACAACGAGTGGTCCTTCGCGGTGGGCAAGCAGTTGAACATGGCCCAGATCATCACGTCCGCGGGCCCCGACCCGGTGTCGATCACCAAAGACTCAGTTGAAAAGACGATTGCCGGGGCAAAGATCACGGGGCAGGGCAACGACTTGGTCGTGGACACGTCATCGTTCTACAAGCCGACGCAAACCGGTGCATATCCGATCGTGGAAGCGACTTACGAGATCGTCTGCTCGAAGTATCCGGACGCCGCGACCGGCGCGGCGGTAAAGGCATTTATGCAGGCCGCCGTCGGTCCGGGCCAAGACGGTCTAGACCAGTATGGATCCATTCCACTGCCGAGCTCGCTCCAATCCAAACTCGCTGCGGCAGTGAATGACATCTCCTAGATGAAGGGAACTCGACGGTGACAGAGGGTGGGTCGGGTTCGCGCGCGGAATCGTGGTTTGGGCCCTATCGCCTGATACGGCTGCTGGGCCGCGGCGGCATGGGTGAGGTCTATGTGGCCGAGGACACCCGTAAGCGCCGGGTGGTGGCGTTGAAGTTGATCTCGCCGCAGTATTCCGACGATCCGATGTTTCGGACCCGGATGCAGCGTGAGGCTGATTCGGCGGGGCGGTTGACCGAGCCGCATGTGGTGCCGATTCATGATTACGGCGAGATCAACGGGCAGTTGTATTTGGATATGCGGTTGATTGAGGGCACCGACTTGGCCACCATGCTCAAACGGGGTGGGCCGTTAAGTCCGCCGAGGGCGGTCGCGATCGTGCGTCAGGTGGCCGCGGCGTTGGATGCCGCGCATGCGAGCGGGGTTACGCATCGTGATGTGAAGCCCGAGAACATCTTGATCACCGGCGATGATTTCGCGTATTTGGTGGATTTCGGCATCGCGCGAGCCGCCAGCGACCAGGGGCTGACGCAGACCGGGATGGCGATGGGAACCTACAAGTACATGGCTCCCGAGCGGTTTGGCGCAACTGAGGTGACTTACCGGGCCGATATTTATGCGTTGGCCTGTGTGTTGTGCGAATGCTTGACCGGGTCGCCGCCGTATCGGTCCGACAGCATCGAACGGGCGATCGCAGCGCATATCACCGAGCCGCCCCCGCGGCCTAGCCAGTTGCGACCGGGAAGTGTTCCGGCTTCCCTCGACCAGGTAATCGCCAAGGGGATGGCCAAAAAACCCGAGGAGCGTTACCGCAGTGCCGGCGAGTTGGCCAATGCCGCCCTGGATGCGCTGACCGCGCCCGACCAGCATCAGGCTGCCGCGATTTTGCAGCAAGGTGAGAACGCCGGCGAGACGATGGCTCGTCCGGTGCCATCCGGTACCGGCGCCCAGCATTTGCCCCCGCCCCCCGGCGTCCCGCCCGCCGGAAGGCTTGCTGGCCCAGCGGTATTCAGCCAGCCGCAGGGACAGCAACCTGATTTCCGGCCCAGCTCACCCGAGCGCCGCAGCAGACGCAAGCTGTGGATCCTCATCGCCGCGGCGGTGGTGCTTCTGGTCGCCATGGTGGGGTACCTGGTGTGGCCGCACCCCTCATCGACGCCAGCGTGCGGACAGACCGTGCTGCCGTTCAACGGCCTCGACTTCCGCCTCTCCCCGGGCGGCGTGGCACTGGACTCCACCGGTGCCGTGTACGTAGCCAGTGAGGCGATGTTTGGTCGGGTGGTGAAATTGGCTCCCGGGACGAGCACCCCGACGGTGCTGCCGTTCACCGGCCTGTATCAGCCGCAGAGCGTCGCGCTGGACCCCGCCGGCGCGGTGTATGTCACCGACTTCAACAACCGCGTCGTCACGTTGGCGGCCGGGTCGAACACCCAGACCGTGCTGCCATTCGCCGGGCTCAACTACCCGGAGGGGATAGCGGTGGATTCCACGAGCAGCGTGTACGTCGCCGATCGGGGCAACAACAGGGTGGTGAAGTTGGCGGCCGGGTCGAACACCCAGACCGTGCTGCCGTTCACCGGGCTCAACAACCCCGACGGCGTGGCGGTGGACGGCGCCGGCAACGTCTACGTCGCCGACACCGACAACAACCGGGTGGTCAAGCTGGAGGCCGGGTCGAACAACCAGACCGTGTTGCCGTTCACCGGGCTAAGCGTGCCCTGGGGCGTGACGGTAGACGGCGCCGGCAACGTCTACGTCACCGAACACGACGCCAGCAATGTTCTCAAGCTGGCGGCCGGCGCAAACGCCCCAACCGTATTGCCGCTCACCGGCCTCAACACCCCCCTAGCGGTCGCCGTGGACAGCGCCGGGAAGGTGTACGTCGCCGACCGTGGCAACGACAGAGTGGTGAAGTTGTCGGTGTGCTGAGATCTAGGCAGTCGGCCGCCGAATCGGCCGCGACGCAAGCGATTTTGCGCTGTAGGCTCACG
>NZ_JBAUZA010000290.1:0-31537 GCF_049585075.1 Mycobacterium sp. | reverse complement strand
ATCGCCACAGTGCTGGGTAATACGACACCAGAGGCCATCGACCCCGATAAGGCGTTCCAGGAGTTGGGCTTTGACTCGCTGACCGCAGTCGAGATGCGTAACCGACTCAAAACGGCCACCGGGCTGGCGCTTTCACCGACGCTGATCTTCGACTACCCGAACTCCGCAGCGCTGGCCGGCTACTTCCGCCAAGAGCTCGTGGGCGCCTCGACCGAGCCGGTGCCGCAAGTCGCGGCCGGCGAAGCGGAAATCCAGCGTGTGGTCGCGGCTATTCCGGTCAAACGCCTTCGCCAGGCCGGGGTATTGGACCTGCTGCTGAGCCTGGCGAACGAATCCGATGGAGCCGACGGAGCAGAGGCCAGGGAACAAGACATCGCGGCAATGGATCTCGATGATCTGGTCAACGCTGCATTCCTCGACGACGACGACTAGCCAGATGAGGTTTGAGGTTAGCCAGTGAGGATCGCCGTCACCGGGGCGAGCGGAGTGATCGGTCGCGGCGTTGCCGCTCGTCTGCTCAGCCGGGGCCACGACGTGATCGGGCTGGCCCGCCATCGGCCCGAAAGCTGGCCGAGCTCAGCAGGCTTCGTCAAAAGCGATATTCGCGATGTGGCCGGGGTGCGGCGTGCGGTAACCGGCACCGACGTCGTCGTGCACTGTGCCTGGGCGGTCGATCCAGCCGCTGCTGCCTCGGTCAATCGTGAGATAAACATCGGCGGAACCGCCAACGTGCTTGACGCCATGACCCAAAGTGGTACTCGCCGCGTTGTGTTCGCCTCGTCGGCGCACGTCTACGGGGTGGACCACGGCCGCACACCGCTGTCCGAAGCCGACCCGCTGAACCCGACATCAGCAGAAGGGCGCGACAAGGCTGGCGTCGAACAGATGCTTGCTGCCTCAGGTGCGGAATGGGTGGCGATCCGCTCGGCGGCCATTTTCGGCAGAGGCGTCGACAACTGGGTGCGCCGAGTGCTGGCGTCCCCGCTCTTTTCTGAGGTCGACGCCGGTCGCAGGTTGCAGGTGGTGCACGGCGACGACGTGCAGCGGGTTTTCGTCCAGGCCGTCGTCGATGCCAGCATCGGTAGTGGGCCGGTGAACCTTGCCGCGCACGGGGAGTCGACGCTCCGACACATCGCCGATGTGCTGGGGCGGCCGGTGGTACGGGCAGGTGAGCGGCTGCTCAGTTCACCCGAACTGGATCGCCTGCTGAACGCGCCGTCGATGGATACTGCACTGCTGCATGACAAATGGAACTTCACTGTCGCCTGGACCGCCGAAGAATGCGTCCAGGACCTCGCGTTGGCGGTGCGCGGTCGAATCAGCGTTGGCAAGCGGGTGATGTCGCTGCCGTGGCGGATGACTCATGCCCAAGACATCCCGTCGGTGGATGTGCCAGCCGCCGATGGAGTTGCCCCGGTGTTGGCCGGACCGGACGGCGCCAACGGCGAGTTCGATACGCCGATCGACCCACGCTTCCCGACTTATCTCGCCACCAATTTGTCCGAGGCGCTGCCCGGGCCGTTCTCACCGTCGTCGGCGTCGGTGACCGTGCACGGATTACGTGCGGCCGGCGCAGTCATCGCCGCAAGACTGCGGCCCGGCGGGCTGATCCAACGCGAAATAGCTACGCGCACCGTCGGTGTGTTCGCCCATCGGCTGTATGGAGCAATCACCACCGCGCATTTCATGGCCGAAACAGTTCCATTCGTCAAACCCGCGACGGTGATTCGGCAGAGCCAATTCTTCGGCCCGAGCGCGGCGAGCATGCCGATCTACGGCGAGCAACCCCTGCCACGCGAATCCAGCCCGGCCATGCGAGCTCTGCGTACCATGCGCAATCTCGGGGTGTTCGCGGCCAACTTGGCAGGCCTGACCACCGGCGCTGCGCGCGACACGCGCGACTTCATCGACGACATTGATCGCTTGGAAGACGGTGTCGCTGAGGATCTTTCACAGCTCAGCGATGAGCGATTGCAAAGCCTGATCTTGTTGGCGCGCGACCATGCCGTACACGGTTGGGTGCTCGCGTCAGGGTCATTCATGTCCTTCGCCGCGCTCAGCGTGGTGCTACGCGGCCTGAGCGGCCGTGACACGGTGCTTTCAGTGGGTCAGGATGTGGCCAGCGCACAGCCGCTGAGCGCGGTGTACCGACTGGCGGACGCGGCGCGACGCGACGCAGGCGTGATCCGCATTCTGGCCCGCCCCGGTGACCACCTCGACGAGCTGTCCGCCCAGGCCCCGGAATTTCATGCCGCAGTGCTTGCCGAGCTGAACGTGGTCGGGCACCGTGGCCCCGCCGAGGTCGAGATGCGGTCGACCAGCTACGCCGACGACCCAGAGCTGCTGATCCGGATGGTCGCCAAGTCGCTGAAGATTCCCACCCGGCCGGAGATCCACCGTCCGGTAATCCCGGTGCAGGCCCGGCCGGTGGCGCGACTTGCCGCTGCGCAGCTTCGCGACCGCGAAGTCCGACGCGACAGAATGGTCCGGGCAATCTGGTTGCTGCGCAGGCTACTCCGTGAGCTGGGACGCAGACTAGTCAACGCGGGTGTTCTCGAAACCCCCGACGACGTGTTCTATCTGCTGGTCGACGAGCTTGATGCGCTACCTACCGACGCTTCGGGACTGGTCGCGCGCCGCCGCACGGAACAACGCAGGCTGGCCGGGTTCGCACCGCCCGCAGTATTCAGTGGCAGCTGGCAAGCCGCTGCCTCGCTGGCGACCGTTGTTGAACCCGGGCAGACCCTGACCGGCGTCGGCGTCTGCGGTGGACGAGTCCGCGGCCGGGTGCGCATCGTCGCGCCGGACTCCATCGACGACTTGGAACCGGGAGAGATCCTGGTCGCCGAGGTCACCGACGTCGGCTACACCGCCGCATTTTCCTACGCGGCCGCGGTGGTGACCGAGCTCGGCGGCCCGATGTCGCATGCCGCGGTGGTAGCACGCGAATTCGGTATCCCATGTGTGGTGGATGTCGCCGACGTCACCCGGCGTCTCCCGCCCGGGGCGCTTGTCGAGGTCGACGGCGGTAGGGGCGAGATCCACGTACTAGACGCGTGACCCATGCGGGTTCGCTACCGTCAGGTCATGCACGAACACACCGTCCGCGTCACAACGGCTGCCGGCACCGTCGAAGGCTTTACCCGCGACGGCGTGCACCGCTGGCGGTCCATCCCGTACGCCCGGCCGCCGGTAGGTGCACTGCGCTTTCGGGCGCCCCAGCCGGCCCAGCCGTGGCGAGGCGTGCGGTATTGCCACGGCTTCACCAAGTGCGCACCGCAGGAGCGGCGCTACACGATCGTCGGCGTCGGCAAGTACCAACCAATGGGGGAGGACTGTCTCACCCTTAACGTCGTCACACCGGAGGCGCCGGAGAGCGAATCGCTACCGGTGATGGTCTTCGTGCACGGTGGCGGATACATCATGGGTAGCTCAGCCACTCCGATATACGACGGCGCGGGCCTGGCCCGCCGTGGGTGTGTCTATGTGTCGGTCAACTACCGGCTTGGCGCGCTGGGCTGCCTGGATTTGTCGTCGCTGTCGACGGCCGATATCGGCATGGAGAGCAACCTGTTCTTGCGCGACCTGGTGTTGGCGTTGCGCTGGGTCCAGCAGAATATTGCGGCGTTCGGTGGCGATCCGGGCAAAGTCACGGTGTTCGGTGAAAGCGCGGGCGCGCACGCCGTCGCTACGCTACTGGCGGTGCCGGAGGCCGAAGGCCTGTTCGCCCAAGTTATTTCGGAGAGTCCGGCAACCGGCATGGTGCGTTCACGTGAAATGGCCACGGAGTTCGCGGGACGATTCGCGACCATCATGGGTGTCCGCAAGCAGGACGCCGCCCATGCGTTGAGGCAGGCTTCTCCCGCCGAATTGGTCGCGGCACAAAATTGCCTGATCGACGAGGGCGTGCGAGACATGTTGGGAGCCTTCCCGATTGGTCCGGTCTCAGGTGACGACGTTCTGCCGTTGGACCCCGTCGAGGCGATGCGGCGCGGCACTGCGCACCGGGTGCCGCTGATCGTGGGTACCAACGCCGAAGAAGGACGGTTGTTCACCCGCTTCCTGCCACTGCTGCCGACGACCGAGCCGATGGTCGAAGCCCTGCTAGCTGAAGTGGAACCGGCTGCACGGCAACGTATTACCGCTGCTTACCCCGATTACCCGGAGCGGTCCGCCTGTGTGCGGCTCGGTGGCGACTTCGCCTTCAGCTCGGCTGCTTGGGAGATCGCAGAAGCCCATGGCAGGCACGCGCCGGCTTACTTGTATCGATACGACTACGCACCCCGGATGCTGCGCTGGTCGGGGCTGGGTGCTACGCATGCCACCGAACTACTCGCGGTCTTCGGCATCTACCGCACCAAGTTCGGGGCGATGCTGAGCGCGGCAGCTGACCGACGATCCGCCTTGCGGGTTACCAGCGACGTGCAAAGGCGCTGGCGGTTATTCAGCCTTACCGGGGTGCCCGGTGACGACTGGCCCGCCTACACCGACACCGAACGCGCGGTTATGGTCTTCGACCGCAAGTCGCATCTCGAATTCGATCCGCACCCCGAACGGCGGATGGCATGGGAAGGCTTTTCGCTGGCGCGATGAAAGCACACACCGACAACGTCGTCGAACGCCCAGAGGATCTCACCGCCGAGTGGCTGACCGCAGCGATCGGCGCCGGAACAATCGCCGAGTTCAGCGTCGAGCGGATCGGCACCGGTCAGATGAGTCAGTGCTACCGGGTTCAGCTGACCTACGCCGACGAAAGGCCCGGCGGTGGCGCACCCGACTCCGTGGTGCTCAAAGTCGCGGCCACCGACCCGATAAGCCGGCAGACCGGTGCGGGCCTGGGTCTTTACGAACGTGAAGTTGGCTTCTACTCCGATATCGCTCCGCGCCTGCGCGGCCCGCTCGCCCCGTGCTATCACGCCGCTTTCGACGCTTCGGCGGGCACCTTCGATGTGCTGCTCGGCGACGCAAATCCGGCGGTCGTCGGCGATGAAATCCGCGGTGCCACAATCGCGCAGGCTCAGCTAGCGGTCACTCAGCTGGCCCGGCTGCAAGGTCCACTGCTCGGTGACACCACGCTCGCGGAGGCACCCTGGCTGCGCCGCGACACGCCGCTCAACCAGGGCTTGATCACGGCCCTGTACACCGGCTTCGTCGACCGCTACGGCGATCAGATCGCCCGGCAGCATCGCACGGTGTGCGAACGGCTGGTCGGCGGGTTCGATGCGTATCTGGCCGCGGAGGCCGCCGAGGATCGCATGCATGGTCTGGTGCACGGTGACTATCGATTGGACAACATGCTGTTCGGCGCCGCCGGCGCCGACCGCCCGCTGACGGTGGTCGACTGGCAGACCGTCACGTGGGCTCCGGCGATGACCGATCTGGCGTATTTCATCGGTTGCGCGCTGCCGGAAGCGGAGCGGCGCACGCACTACGACGCGTTGCTGCAGGCCTACCACGCAGCGCTAGGGCCGGACGCGCCGATCAGCCTCGCCGATATCCGCGAGGGGGTACGCAGGCAGAGCTTTTTCGGCGTGATGATGGCGATTATCTCCTCGATGCTGGTGGAACGCACCGCACGCGGCGACGCGATGTTCATGACGATGCTGCAACGGCATTGCGAGCATGTGCTCGATGTTGATGCCCTGGCGATACTGGCCGCACCGACGACCGCCGAGCCGCTGCGTCCATCAAGCGACGACGAGTCGGCCCATCTGGCGACCGATGAGCCGCTGTGGAGCGAAAGCTGGTATGCCGACTTCGCTGATACGGCAAGCGGACTCGGCGGGTGGGTGCGACTTGGCCTGATGCCCAATCAGCAGACGGCATGGCTGCACGCCTTGCTATGCGGTCCGGACCTGCCGACCGTCGCGGTCGTCGACTGCGAGGTTGCGCTGCCCACCAATCCGTGGGTATTACATACGGGCGCAGGCGATTTCACACACTCCGTCGGCGATCCATTGCAGACCTATCACATTGGCCTGCATGGGCAGGGCCAGTCCTACCCTGACCCGGCGGCGCTGCTACGGGGAGAAGCGGGAGCGCCGGTCGAGGTCGCAATTGATCTGGTGTGGCACACCGATGGCACGCCCTACAAGTATCGGCTCACTACCCGCTACGAAATACCCTGCACCGTCTCGGGAACCGTCATCGTCGATGGGCATCCCTACAACGTCGACGCGGTCCCCGGCCAGCGGGACCATTCGTGGGGGGTGCGGGACTGGTGGAGCATGGACTGGGTTTGGAGCGCACTGCACCTCGACGACGGGACGCATATGCACGGTGTGGAGATCCGCATCCCGGGCGTTCCGCCGGTCGGTATCGGCTACGTCCAAGACCGCGGTGGCACCCTCACAGAGTTGCAAACAATCACCGCCCACCAGACATTCGACGCCGATGGATTACCGACCACCGCAACTCTGGCGGTCGATCCCGGTGACATCACCGCGACCGTTGACGTGCGCGGGCACGCACCGGTCCGGCTGGTTTCCGGCGACGGGCGGGTCAGCCAATTTCCCCGGATCTGGGCCGCTGTCAGTACCGCAGACGGCCGCAGCGGCGTCGGCTGGGTGGAGTGGAACCGCAATCCGCGCTGAAAACTCCTGTCCACCAAGCACACCCATCGTGGTCATGGGTGTCACCGGGTCGGGGAAATCGACGGTGGGTGAGGCATTGGCGCGGCGCCTCGGCGTGCCGTTCGCCGACGCCGACGCTTTTCACCCGCAAGCCAACATCGCCAAGATGGCCGCGGGCACCCCGCTCACCGATGACGACCGCTACCCGTGGCTGGAAGCGGTCGGGCAGTGGCTGGCCGACCATGGGGACGGCGGCGTGATGAGCTGCTCGGCACTCAAACGCCGATATCGCGACAGGTTGCGTTCGCACTGCCCCTGCATCGAGTTCTTGCATTTGACCGGTTCACCGGACGTGATCGGTCGCCGACAAGCCGGCAGGCCGGGCCACTTCATGCCGTCGGCATTGGTGAAATCGCAGTTCGATATTTTGGAACCGCTGGCGTCCGACGAGCACGGGATAGCCCTCGACGTCGGGTCGAGCGTCGACGACATCGTCGAAAGATTTGTGAGCTACGCCCGCAGTGTCGACGACTAGCATGGTGGTCTATTCGGCCCGACAAAACACCAGGCAGATGGCTCTATGTACCAAATCGTGGTCGCGCTTGCCGTCGTGGGGCACTTCGCCTTTCTCTGCTACCTGGTCGTCGGCGGCTTCGTGGCGTTGCGCTGGCGCCGCACGATCTGGTTGCACGTGCCGGTGGCGCTGTGGGGGATCGCGATCACCGTTGGCCAGCTGGAGTGTCCACTGACCTGGCTGGAGCGCTGGGGCCGCGCGAAAGCCGGGCTGGCGCCACTGCCACCGGACGGCTTCGTCGCCCACTACATCGCGGGCGTGATTTATCCGGCCAGCTGGGCCGGCGGGGTACCCGTTGTGGTCTTCGGATTGGTCGCAGTGTCCTGGGCGCTGTATGGGCGCCGTCGGCGGATCAGCGCCAGCGGCGAGCTTTGAGTCGTCCGCGGGCAGCCAATTCGCCGCCGCGTTCGCGGGCGGTGTCGGCTAGTTCGGCGGCCAGCTCGGCACTGCGTTCGCGGGCGCGTTCACCGTAGTCCGCGCCGCGTTCGCGGGCGGTTTCGGCCAGTTCGGCGCCGCGCTCGCGCGCAATTTCCGCCAGCTGCTGGCCGCGCTTACGTGCGCGTTTACGCGCTGCTTTCACCACGGGCGCGCTCTTCTCGCCGGCGGTGCTGATCAGTTCGCCGCCGCGTTTGCGAGCTGCCTCGACCAGCGGCTCGCTTCTCTCGGCGGCCGTGCTGGCCAGCTCGCGGCCACGCTCGGCACCCACTTGAAGTCCGTGCGCAATTCGTTCGCCCAGCTCGGAATCAAGGAAACTGCTGTCGGAGCCATCCAGCGACAGCGCCTCCGAGATCCGCCCCGCCGCTTGACGCCCACGCCATCCCAACGACGGCTTACCCGCGGTGTCGGCCGACGCAATGATCAGCCCGCCCAGCAGGCTCAGGTCGGTGAGCAGATCGCGGCGCTTCTGCGCTTTGCGCTCTGGGTCGCTTTCCGTCCAAAACAGGTGTCCGCCAAGGCTGCCCGGTATCACAGTGAACGCGAGCGCCGCCGAGGCGATCCGCGGCATTTTGCCAGTGGCGAGCAATAGACCGCCGCCGACTTGGACGGCGGCGTTTATCCGGGCCGCTGTCTCGGGATCCGAGGGGACCTTGCTCCCGACGGGATCCGGCAGCGTCCGTAACGCCGCCATGGTGGGTTCGGTGGCATCAACGGTGACCTTGGGGTTTCGCAATGTCTCGACACCTTGGCCGATGAATACAGCCGACAGCAACGGACGAGCGATTCTGCGGATCAACATGGCCGCTGTGTTCCCGGGTTGCCCGGTGTGCAAACCGGCGCTGCCTATCGGCGGTGCTTCTGCTAGTCGGTCGTCGGGGGCGCTTCATGGCGCATCCGCAGGGGCAACAGCACCCAGAAACCGAGCTGAGCCGTCACAGCGAACACCCCGGCAATTGCGCCGGCCACCGGACCGGCCACCGCACCGAAAATGACCACGGCTACACCGGTAAGAGACAAACCCATCAGCAATAGGCCGGCGTAGGCAAACCGGTGTGCAGCAGAGACGACAAATTGGAGACGATGCCGGCGAAACAGCAAGCGGTGCATCGCTACTGGAGCTTCCAACAACACGGTGGCGGCAATCGAGCAACCAACGGTTGCCAGATAGATCACTCGCATCGTCGTGTTCAGCGTCTCGAAGCGCTGCTGGAACGGCAACGTCAACAAGAAGCCGGTCAGCAATTGGACGCCGGTCTGAACCACCCGCAACTCCTGCAGCAGGCTGACCCAATTGCGGTCTAAACGTTGGAGTTCGGTCTCAGAGCGCTCCTTGGCATCCCAGCTTTGGTCGCGTTCTGGATGATCGGCGACGTCCATGGCCGTGATCATGCCAGCCGGCAGCCGCTGCCACCGGCTAACAGCAGCCGCGCCGATGTCTCCAACTGGTCGGCGATCTGCGTGTAGGAGGCATATCCCATGCCGGCGCGCACCAGCGCTCCCGCGTAGAGCAGTTCCAGCGATTCGACAACGTCGGGAGCGCAGTCCGGGCCCAAGGCCGTGACGAGGCGCTGGTGGATCTCCCGACCGATGTGCAGCCGCAGATGAATGACCTCAGGATCCTTGCCCAGCAACGCGTTGGTCACTGCCCCGGCGAGTTCGGGCTCATCGGCAACCAACAGCGCGATATGCCGCAGCACGCCGACGACGCGGACGGTCGAGTCCGCCGAATCTGTGGGCGGCACCGGGCGGGACGCCAACCGCCGCCAGAAAACTTCAGCAACCAGGTGTTCCTTCGAAGAGAAGTACGTGTAGGCGGTAGCTGACCCGACTCCCGCCTCGGCGGCGACCATGCGAATCGTCAAGCCGGAGAAGCCTTCTCGGCCGAGCACTTCGATCGCGGCCTGGCCCAGCCGGTCAACGGTGTCGGCTTGCTTGGCGGTCAGTCGCCGTCTGGTCGACTCCCGAGCTACCGGGTTGGACACGTGTCCGGACACTACTACACCATCGCAGGTGCGCACAACACGACTGTTACGGTTGGCGGTGATGGCCCCCTCAGATCTCTCGCCTGCCGACGCGCGGACCAACCAACTGTTCGAGCTGGCCGATCGCGTCACCGGATTCATGCCCCCCGACGAAGGTCGGGCGCTTCACGACGCAGCGCTTCGCTACTTCGATCGTGGTGTCGGCGTGGAGATCGGGACGTACTGCGGCAAGTCGACGGTGCTGTTAGGCGCGGCGGCCCTGGCTCGGGAGAGTGTTCTTTACACCGTCGATCACCACCATGGTTCCGAAGAGCACCAGCCCGGCTGGGAATACCACGACACATCGCTGGTCGACGACGCCACCGGACGTTTCGACACCCTGCCGGCCTTGCGGCGCACGCTCGATGACGCCGGGCTGGATGACAACGTGGTGGCGGTGGTGGGCAAATCGACCGTGGTGGCCAGCGGGTGGCGCACGCCGTTGCAGCTGTTATTCATCGACGGCGGCCACAGCGAGGCCGCGGCGCATCAGGACTTTGACGGCTGGGCGAAATGGGTAAGTCCCGGCGGCGCGCTGGTGATCCACGACGTCTTTCCCGACCCGCGTGACGGCGGCCAGGCGCCTTACCAAATCTATTGCCGCGCAGTGCAAAGCGGCGTTTTCGTCGAGCGATCCGCCATCGGGTCAATGCGGTTACTGGAGCGGATATCCGGAGAGGCCGGTACTGCGGTCTAGCGATCCGACGGGCTGATCGCACACTCGCAGTCGTAGTCGCCTTCCAGACCGCGGGGCAAATCGGTGCCGCGGAAGATGCCACTACCCGCCGTGGCACACGACAGCGCGTCGGCGGCCAGAATCACAGCCGCCCCGGTCCAGGTGGTTCGCTCGACGGGCCAACGCTTTCCGTCACTGAACACCAGCCCGGTCCAATAAGAGCCATCGTCCTCTCGCAGGTGCTGCATCGCGGCGAACTGCCGCAGCGCCGCCTGTTGGCTGCCCATCGCATCGAGCGCCAACACCAATTCGCAGGTTTCCGCGCCGGTCACCCACGGCCGGTCATCGACGCACCGGATGCCCAGCCCGTCGACGACGAAATCGCTCCACCGGTCGGCGATTCGGGCTGTCGCCGCGGGACCGCGAAGCGCACCGCCCAGGATCGGGTAGTACCAGTCCATCGAGTGATGGGGCTTTTCGGTGAACGCCGACGGGTGGGCAGTGATCGCGTGGCCCAATCGGCCGAGCGCAACCTCCCATTCCGGTTGCGGCTCGTCGAGGTAGTTCGCCAACGCCAGGGCGCAGCGAATGCTGTGGAAAATGCTGGCGCACCCGGTCAGCAGCGCCTCGGTAACGGGGCCCGAAGGGCCACGCGCCCAACAAATTTCACCGCCTTCGAGCTGTAGATCCAAGACGAAGTCAATTGCCCCGCGCACCGTCGGCCACATCGCGGTGGCAAAGGTGCGGTCACCGGTGATCAGCACGTGGTGCCAGACTCCGACCGCGACATACGCACAGAAGTTGCTGTCGCTGTTGGCGTCCTCCACGACGCCGGCGCGAAGCTGGATCGGCCAAGAGCCGTCGGCCCGCTGCTGGCGCCGACACCAGTCGAATGCGTGCCGCGCCGGGCCGATCAGGCCAGCTGCCGTCAGCGCCATTGCGCATTCGACATGGTCCCAAGGGTCGGTGTGCCCACCTGCCGACCATGGGATCGCGCCGGATGATTCTTGCGTCGCGGCAATCGATTCCGCCGTCTGTCGGCATTGCGCAGGAGAGAGGACGCCGGCGACGCCCGGTTTCTTATACCAGTTCAACGGCGGGCACCGGTTTTTCGAAGTAGAGCGCGACGCTCTTGCCGATCAGCGGGTTGAGTGTGGATTCGGCCAGCCGCGTCACCCGAGGTCGTCGCATCATGTCCCAAACCAGCATCTTGTGATACGCGACGACGGCTGGATGATGTGAATTATCGACGCCGACCAGGCATTTCAGCCACCAGAATGGTGCATGCAGTGCGTGTGAGTGGTGGGTGTGTGTGAAGGCCATTCCGCGGTCGGCGATTTTGGCGCGCAGCCGGTTCGCGCGGTAGATGCGGATGTGGCCGCCCTCGTTGCCGTGGTAGTCGTCGGAGAGTAACCAGCACAACCGCTCCGGCAACCACCTGGGTACGGTGACTGCCAGCCTGCCGCCGACCTTGAGGACACGTATCAGCTCATCGATCATCGCACTGTCGCCCGGGACATGCTCCAGGATCTCTGAGGCGATGACGCAGTCGAACGTCCGATCGGGATAGGGCAGCGCGAGTGCGTCACCGACGACGGTCTCCGCGTGAGCTGACGGCGGCACCTCGCCGGAATCGGCCATGGCGCGAAACATGGTGTCCACGTTGCTCAGTTCGGCGGCATCCTGATCGAACGCCACCACATCGGCACCCCTGCGATAAGCCTCGAAGCTGTGCCGCCCCGCCCCGCACCCGACGTCAATCACCTTGGTGCCATGACCGATACCGAGGCGGTCGAAGTCGACGGTCAGCACGGCTCGCCTGCTGGCTGGACCGAATCCCGAACCGGCAGCCGGCGATTGATCGCGCGTTCGTAGATGCGTGCGGTCTGGGCTGCCACCGATTCCCAGCTGTACACATCGACCGCTCGACGGCGACCGGCCGTCCCGAGTTGATGAAGTTGGTCGGGGGAGACCAGCAGTTCGGCCAACACCCGGATCAGCTCGGCGGCGTCGCCCGGCCGTACCAGCCTGGCACAGTCACCGTCGGGTCCCAGCACCTCGGGCAGGGCGCCCGCACGGCTGGCCACGATCGGTGTTCCGCTGGCCATCGCTTCTACCGCTGGTAGCGAAAAGCCTTCGTAAAGCGAAGGGATACACGCGATCTCAGCTGACGCAAATAACCGCGCCAATGCGGCGTCGGAAAGACCGCTGGAGATGTGGACGATATCGGAGATTCCGAGTTCGGCGATCAGCTTTTCGGTGGGGCCGTTGGGCTCGAGCTTGGCGACAAGCTGCAGTTCCAGGTCGTGTTCAGTGCGGAGCTTGGCTACCGCATGCAGCAGAATCCCGACGCCCTTGAGCGGTCTGTCTGCGCTGGCGATCGCGATGATCCGCCCCGGAATTCGGGGCTGGGTGGACGGTGCGAACAGTTCGGTGTCGACACCCAGCGGCACCACATGCAGCTGGTCTGGATCAACCCCGAAGTCCGCGGTGATGTCGCTCGCCGACGACGATGACACGGTCAGCAAGTCCGGAATGCTGCACGCGACACGTTCTTGCATCTCCAGAAATCCGTACCACCTGCGTACCAACGGTTTACGCCACCACCGCGCCGCAGCAAGATCCAGTACCCGGTCACGAGTGATCGGATGATGGACGGTCGCCACGACGGGCAGCCCGGTTGCCGCGATGTTGAGCAGGCCTACTCCCAGGCTCTGATTGTCGTGCACCACGTCGAAGTCGTGCCGCCGTTCGGCGAGCAGGCGAGCGGCCCGCAGGCTGAAGGTCCGGGGCTCGGGGAAGCCCGCCGTCCATACCGTGGCCAGCTCGCGAAGATCGATGCGGTCGCGGATTTCGCGGGGATGTGGGATGCGGAATGGATCAGGCTCGCGATACATGTCCAGGCTGGGTACCTCGGTCAGTACCACCCGCGGGTCGAGACCTTCGGGGTAAGGCTGTCCGGAGAAAACCTCGACCTGGTGTCCTAGTTCGACCAGCCCCCGGCTGAGGTGACGGACGTAAACCCCCTGGCCGCCGCAGTGCGTTTTGCTGCGATACGACAGCAATGCAATCCGCATGCTCACGGTTGGGGGACGACGTCAGGGAACTTTCTGGACACGTGTCTGGACTATAGTTTGACTATCTACGTGATGCAACGCGCTGCCATCGGCCCGACCGGCGATACCGTGGGTTATGCGCGCCTTGATCGTCGTCGACGTCCAGAACGACTTCTGCGAGGGCGGCGCCTTGGCGGTGAAAGGCGGCGCCGCCGTTGCGCGCGCGATCAGCGAATATCTGGCTGACGGCGCCGACTACCCCCACGTGGTGGCCACCCAGGATTTCCACATCGACCCGGGTGATCATTTCTCCGACCGGCCCGATTACTCCACGTCGTGGCCGCCGCACTGCCTGGCCGGGAGTACCGGCGCGCAATTTCATCCCGATCTCGACGCCGATCGTTTTGACGCGGTGTTTCGCAAGGGCGCCTACGACGCCGGCTATAGCGGTTTCGAAGGCGTCGACGGGTCCGGCGCCCCGCTGGCCGATTGGCTGGCTCAACACGACGTTGACCAGGTTGACGTCGTGGGCATCGCCACCGACCATTGCGTGCGCCAGACCGCGCAGGAGGCCTTGCGGAACGGTTTGGCCACGCGGGTGCTGCTGGATCTGACCGCCGGTGTGGGGGAGGAGTCCACCGCGGCGGCCATCAAAGCCTTGCGGGCCGCCGGCGTCGCGATAGTACCGAGCGCGTGACGGGACGAACGGGGTCGGCACTGCTGGCCGCGGTGGAGCGATCGCCTCAGGCCGCGGCAGCGCATGATCGCGCGGACTGGGTGGGGATGTTCACCACGGACGGGCGCGTCGAAGATCCGGTGGGATCTCGGCCGCACGTGGGACCGGCCGAGATCGGCCGCTTCTACGACACATTCATCGGCCCGCGTGACATCGCATTCCAACGCGACCTCGACGTGGTCTGCGGCCACACCGTCGTGCGCGATCTCACTCTCGAGGTGGTGATGGGTTCGGCGGCCACCATGGACATTCCGGTGCTGCTTCGTTACGACCTGCGTGACGTCAACGGCGAATGGAAGATCGCGGTGCTGCGCGCTTACTGGGAACTGCCGACCATGGTGCTGCAATTTCTGCGCAACGGCGCATCCGCTGTGCCGGCGACCATCCGACTGTCCCAAGGACTGATCCGCAACCAGCGGCTCCGCGGCACCGCCGGGTTCGCAGCCGGCTTCCGTCGGGTGGGCTCCCGCCACAAGAAGTTGGTCGACAGCTTCGTGCACGCGGTTGGCGCAGGGGACAGGATCACCGCACAGCGCGCGCTATCAGCGGATGCCGCAATCACTTTCGGTGACGACCGTGCCGCAAGCATCGCCGATCTCGTCGGGCAGTGTCCCGGCGCCCGCGCACCCAAGCTCATCGCGGCAGGCTGCACGGTCGCCGCATCGATCACCTCGGAACAAGGTCGCGGCATCATGTTCGCCGACGTTGTCCAGCGCCGCAACGAAATCCGCCGCATCTGCTACTTTCCAGCGTGACAACAATGTATAGGCTCATCGGCATTGGTCCCCTTTACAGGGAGCGTTTGTCGGATGTGGTCATCTCCTTGATGGCTTTCGCCTGGGAAAGGTGACCATGGCAACCATCGAAAATCTGGCTCGGCGGTTTGACCGCGATCGACGGCACCTGAAGTCGGTGGCCTACCACCTGCTCGGCTCGGTAGCTGACGCCGAAGACGCGGTGCAATCGGCTTGGCTGAAAGCCAGTCGGGCAGAGAACGACACGGTCGAGAACGTGACAGGTTGGTTCACCACAATCACCGCTCGCGAGGCCATCGACCAGCTGCGGGCCCGCAAACGGCGAGCAGAACAGCCGTTCGGCGACCCCGAACAGCTCGAACGGATCGCCGACGCGACCGGAGGAGCAGATGAAGATGTGCTGCTCACCGATTCGGTCAGCAGCGCCTTGCTGGTGGTCCTCGACCGGCTCTCGCCGGCGCAGCGCGTCGCGTTCGTGCTGCACGACGTGTTCGCGATGCCCTTCGAGAGCATCGGCGAGTTGTTGAATCGGTCACCGCAGGCCGCGAAGAAACTCGCCAGCCGGGCTCGCAGCCGACTGCACGCGGGCGGCTCTGCAGAGCCGAAGCAAACCGGCGAACACCTCAAAATCGTCGAGGCGTTTCTGGACGCATCGCGCGGCGGGGATATTCGCGTGCTGTTGCACCTGCTGGCTCCCGAGGTGGTGCGCCGGGTCGACCGCATCCTGGTGCCCGACGACGTGCCGACCGAGCTCCGCGGTGCCAAGCAGGTGGCCGAGGAAACCCGGCGGTTCGCGTTGCGCGCACGAGCCGGAGTCGTGGTCCTTATCGACGGAGTGCCCGGTATTGCGGTCGCGCCCGCGGGACACCTTGAGGCGTTGCTGCAGATCGGCATTGAAGACGGCAGGATACGAACCATCGACATCGTCGGCGATGCCGATCGGTTAAAAAGCGCGGTGCTCGCGCTGCCGCAGTGACGATGGAGATGAGCTACGAACAAAAAGCCCGGTGTCGACAAGCACTTTGACCGTCGGACGCTTTTGCGTAGCGCCGGCGCACTTGGTGCGGCGTCACTGGCGCTCTGGCCGACCGCATGCAGCTCCGATGACGACGCACTGACCTTCTTCTTCGCGGCCAATCCGGAAGAGGCGGATGCCCGGCAGCGAGTTGTCGAGGCCTTCCAGCGCAGCCACCCAGACATCAAGGTTCGCATGCTGTTGTCCGGGGCCGACCCGTTGCAACACATGTCGGTCTACTGCGCCGGCGGCAAGTGTCCGGACGTACTGATGGCGTGGGAACTCACCTACGCCAGATTGGCCGCCCGGGGAGTCCTGCTGGATCTCAATACCATGCTGGCGCAAGACAAAGCCTTCGCCGCGCAGCTGAAAGCCGAAAGCATCCCGCCGCTGTATCGGACGTTCACGTTCGACGGCGGTCAATACGCCCTGCCCGAGCAATGGTCTGGCAACTTCTTGTTCTACAACAAGAAGTTATTTGCCGATGCCGGTGTGCGCCCGCCGCCCGCGCGATGGGAACAACCATGGAGTTTCGCCGAGTTCCTCGACACCGCCAAAGCGCTCACCAAGCGCGGCCGATCCGGCAGAGTCAGTCAATGGGGATACGTCGACAGCTGGGTCGCGTCATACGCGGCCGGGCTGTTCGGCATGAACAACGGCGTCCCGTGGTCGGACCCGCGGATGAACCCGAAGCACCTGAACTTCGACAACGAGACGTTCCTCGAAGGCATCCAGTTCTATGCCGATCTGGCCCAGAAGCACAAGGTTGCCCCCACCTCGTCAGACACCCAATCGATGTCCACGATGGATCTCTTCAGCTCGGGCCGGGCGGCGATGGCACTGGGCGGGCACTGGCGATGGCAGACCGTTGACCGGGCCAAGGGTCTGGATTTCGATATCACCGTGCTACCGACCGGTCCGAGACGGCGCGCTGCCCGGTCGAACATCGGCACAACAGGGCTTGCCATCGCGGCGAGCAGTCGCCGCAAGCAGCAGGCGTGGGAGTTCGTGAAGTTCGCCACCGGCCCGGTTGGGCAGGCGGTGATCGCTGATTCGGGATTGTTCGTGCCGGTGCTGCGCACCGCGATCAAGTCGCCCGGCTTCGCCCAAGCCCACGCCAGGATCGCCAATCTCGATGTGCTGACCGGCGGGCCTGGTCATTCCGAGGGCATGCCGATCACCCCGGAGTGGACAAAGATCGTCGCGTTGATGGACCGCAACATCGGCCCCGTTTTGCGCGGCGCACGGCCGGCGACATCGTTGGCGAACGGACTGTCACACGCCGTCGACGAGGTGCTTCGCAACCCATGACCCAGATCGATGATTCCGCCGCCGCCGTGACCCGGCGTCGCCGATTTTCCAAACGGCGCGCCCGAGCAGGGCGCATGTTCGTCGCGCCCAATCTGACTGCGGTCGCCGTATTCATGGTTTTCCCGCTAGGTTTTTCTCTCTACATGAGCTTCCAGAAGTGGGATATCTTCAGGCCCGCCAAGTTCGTCGGTCTGGCCAACTACCACACCCTCTTTGCCGGCGATCCGCTGTTTGCCATCGCGCTGCGCAACACGGTGGTCTATACCGTCGGCACCGTCGTCCCCACGGTCCTGATCAGCCTCGCCGTCGCTGGCGTGCTCAACCGGAAAGTCAAGGGAATAAGTATTTTTCGGACAATAACATTCCTGCCCTTGGCGGTGTCGTCGGTAGTGATGGCCGTCGTTTGGCAGTTCGTCTTCAACACCAACAACGGTCTGCTGAACATCATGCTCGGCTGGATCGGGATCGGGCCCGTCCCATGGCTTAACGACCCAAAATGGGCGATGCTCTCGCTGTGTACGGTCAGCGTCTGGCGCAGCGTGCCGTTCGCGACCGTCATTCTGTTAGCCGCAATGCAGGGCGTGCCCGACAACCTTTATGAAGCGGCCAGGCTCGACGGCGCGGGAGAAATACGCCAGTTCGTCTCGATCACCGTGCCATTGATTCGAGGCGCGGTGTCTTTCGTGGTCGTCATCTCGATCATTCACGCATTCCAGGCATTTGACCTCGTCTATGTTCTCACCGGACATAACGGCGGCCCGGAAACCGCCACCTACGTATTCGGGATCATGCTGTTCCAGCACGCGTTCGCCTTCTTGGAGTTCGGTTACGCTTCGGCGCTGGCGTGGGTGATTTTCGGCATCCTGCTGGTATTGACCGTGCTGCAGTTGCGGCTCGGCCGCCGTCGGGCCGCCCAGGAGGAACGATCGTGGGCGTAGCCGAACGAGTGATCAAACCCAGCATTGTGCGTGCGGTCGTGTTGTATACCGCGCTGAGCGTTATCGCATGGTGTGCGCTCTTCCCGATCCTGTGGGCGGTATCGGGATCCTTGAAAGATGAGGGTGAGGTAACGACCCCGACACTGTTTCCGTCGCACCCTCTGTGGGCCAACTACCGTGAGGTGTTCACGCTGATGCCGTTCTGGCGGATGCTTTTCAACTCTGTGCTGTATGCAGGCTGTGTCAGTATCGGCCAGGTGTTTTTCTGCTCCCTGGCCGGATATGCGTTCGCACGCCTACGGTTTCGGGGCCGCGACACGTTGTTCGTCTTGTACTTGGGCACATTGATGGTCCCGCTGACGGTCACTGTGATTCCGCAGTTCATTTTGATGCGCATTGCGGGGCTGTCGGACACGCCGTGGGCGATGATCGTGCCGGGATTGTTCGGCAGCGCGTTCGGCACTTACCTCATGCGCCAGTTCTTCCGCACCTTGCCCGCAGAACTCGAAGAGGCAGCGATCCTCGACGGCTGCTCGCCGTGGCAGATCTATTGGCGGATACTGCTTCCGCATGCCAAGCCCGCTGTGATGGTGCTGGCGGTACTCACATGGGTCAACGTGTGGAACGATTTTCTGTGGCCGCTGTTGATGATTCAGCGCAATAGTATTGCCACGCTTACGCTCGGGCTGGTACGGATGCAGGGCGAGTACGTCGCCAGATGGCCGGTGCTGATGGCCGCATCCATACTGATCCTGCTGCCGTTGCTTCTGGTCTACGTGGTTGCGCAACGCGCTTTCATTCGCGGTATCGCGGTCACTGGGCTTGGCGGGTGAAATGGCATCGGTGACTTTCGAGCAAGCCACGCGGCGCTATCCCGGTACAACGCGGCCCGCAGTTGACCATCTGGATCTGTGCGTAAGTGACGGCGAGTTCGTCGTATTGGTCGGACCGTCCGGATGCGGCAAAACGACGTCGCTGCGGATGATCGCCGGATTGGAGACGGTGGATTCCGGCCGGATCCGGATCGGCGCTCGAGACGTCACCGATGACGACCCCAAAGACCGCGACGTGGCCATGGTCTTCCAAAACTATGCCTTGTATCCGCACATGACGGTGGCGCAGAACATGGGCTTTGCACTGAAAATCGCGAAAATAACGAAAGCCGAGACTCGCGAACGGATTCTGGATGCAGCCCGGCTACTGGACCTGGAGCCGTACCTGGATCGCAAACCCAAGGATCTGTCCGGCGGACAACGCCAGCGCGTGGCGATGGGGCGCGCGATTGTGCGGCGACCGCAGGTGTTTCTGATGGACGAACCGTTGTCCAACCTGGACGCGAAGCTGCGGGTGCAAACCCGCAACCAGATCGCCGGATTGCAGCGGCGGTTGGGCACCACCACCGTTTACGTCACCCATGACCAGATTGAAGCGATGACGATGGGCGATCGGGTCGCGGTCCTTCGCGACGGCGTGCTGCAACAGTGCGCAGCGCCCAGGGAGCTGTACCGCAGTCCGGTCAACATGTTCGTAGCGGAGTTCATCGGCTCGCCGGCGATGAACCTTTTCACCCTGCCCGTCGTCGATCACTCGGTCTCGTTGGGCGACTGGCCAATCCAACTGCCACGTGAGCTCAGTGATGCCGCAGCAGAAATCATCATCGGCATCCGGCCCGAACACTTCGAAATTGGCGGCAGCGGTATCGAGATGCAGATCGAGGTCGTCGAAGAACTCGGTGCGGACGCATATCTGTACGGGCGAGTCAGCGGGGCCGACAACATTGCCGCTCAACCAATCGTCGCGCGCGCCGACGGGCAAAACCCGCCGACGCGAGGCAGCCGGGTGCGCCTGCATCCCAAGCCTGGGCATTTGCATTTCTTCGCACTCGATGGTCGCCGGTTGCAGTAGCCAGTCGGGCCGGCCCGCGGGCGTCGGCCGCGTTTCAGGTCGGCAGCGTGCTCGCCTCCGCGACGGTGATCACCCGCATCGTGGCGCTCGCCTGATTTGCCAGCGTGCTGGGCACCGCCGGACTCGTGCTTCTCATGCGTGGCTTGTAGGCGCCGCATGCGGTCCCTTTGCTCTCGGCCCTTTGACACGTTCGGCGGCGCCAAACTGGGCAACCGTTGCGCGCACCGCAACGCCACCCATCCAAACCGACCTTCGTCCGCGCTGACGCCCGGGAAATATTTGCTGAATAGCCTCGCGGTTAGGCGAGACGGCGTAGCTTCAGGACATCTACGGGGGGGTCGAAGGGAGACAGTTCTCATGATGAAGATCGTTGCCAGCTTCGTGCTGGCGTTTGGCGGTATGTTCGCGACCGCCACCGCGGTGGCCCACGCTGACGATGTAGAGATCACAAATTTGCATTACGCCACCGAGGAGGGTTGCGAGGCCGAGGCACCGAATGTGAGCTTGACCCACCACGACTCGCACTACCCCTACTGGTACTGCGAGGCGGGCGATGACGGCTTTTGGCACATTTGGAACTCAACGCACCCTTAGCCATAAGCCGCAAATCGATGCCGCGGCGCTTCCCGGAGCAGATCACCGTAGACCCGTAGTGTGTGGCGCAAGATCCATTTGATCCCTGAACCAGCGTCATGGATGCCGCTCTGCGGCGATGTCGACATTCTGGTTACCTCTGGCTGAGGTGATCCTTGCTCTAAATGGTCGGTGAAGGCGGATCGGCAACGGCGCCACACGTCCGAGGCTCGTTATGAATTCCGGATCGTCCCCGCACTCTCGCCACGCAACCGCCAATGCGCCGCGCCGATCTCGCGGCTAATGGAGTGCGTCGCGTCGGGTCGTTGGCACGCGAACGACCAGCAGGCCCACCGAGGCGGGGAAGGCAGGGATTGCCGTCACGAAGTCCGTCGGTAAACGTGAAATCGATTGCGCCCAGTCGCAGAGCGGCACGATCCGGCACCCAATATCGTTCAACTTGACCGCGATATGGCGTGCCTGGGTGCGGTTGGATTCTTAGAAAGATTCGTCCCGCGCCGACCACGCCGACGGCTCGAATGACCCACCCTCGGCGAAGTCCGCGGTGCAAGTCTGCTGCGAAAACAGCAACTTATTGCCTGGCTCATCCATGTAGCGGGGACGTCGCGGCCCGCCGACCATCGCGAGCGATCACCGGTCGCGCGCGGCGATTGTGGGCCGTCACGTCGACTTTGCCGTAACCGGACGAAAAGTCCGCTCGATGCCGGATCATGTGGGCATGACAACAGGGTCTGAGCCACAATATCCCTCCAATAACCCCCCGGGCTCCCAGCCTGGGTCTTATCCGCACGCCCACCAGCCGGGGTCTTATCCTCCCGGGTCTTCTACAGCGCCTCCTCCCGGGCCTTATCCAGCGCCGCAGCCGGGGTCTTATCCACCCCAGGGACAGCCAATGCCCGGTGGGTTCCACGGAGTGGACGCCTATGGCCGGCCACTGTCGGACAAGAGCAAGGTCGCAGGTGGTTTGCTGGGGATCTTGCTTGGTAGTTTTGGTGCCGGGCGGTTCTATCTTGGCTATACGGGCATCGGGATCGCACAGATCGCCGCCACCTGGCTTACGTTCGGGATCGGCGGAATCTGGCCATTGATCGACGGCATCATGATTCTGGTCGGCAAAGTGCCGGACGCGCAGGGCCGCCCGCTGCGCGATTGACTGACTGTCGTCAAGCGGCCACAGCCCCTCACCCGCCGGCTATTTCTCTCCCCCAGGGGCGGCTGCTCACCGGCCGTGCGCCTCGGGTGGTCAAGTGGTCGCGGGTGCAAGTCCTGTCAGCCCCACCTTCGATTGGGTAGCATCGCCGCCGTTACGGCGCATCCAGCTGGGAGGACAAATGGGTCTGAGCCACAAGGGTTTTCTCGAAGTGGCGGGCAGCCGTCGCGCGGCGATCGCGGTTCTGGCCAGCATCACCGGCCTGTATTATTTGATCGTCGCGGCCCTCAATTGTGTGGATACCGATACGAACCGCCACGGCCTCGCAGCGGTGCTGTCGATGCGGGACACCATTCACCATGCCGGGATCGACTGGCATGCGATCACCAGCGGAACGGCCATTTGGACCTTATATGTCCTCATCGTGATCTGGGAATTCCTGATTGCGTTCGTCCTTCTGGCCGCCGCGGTGGCGTGGTGGCGAGTGGTAGCGGGCCGTCCGGTGCGCGATACCGCTGTGCGATTGGCGAGTATGGGTTGGACCATGGTGGTGCTGCAGTTCCTCGGCGGCTTTCTCACGATTGCGGGCGAGTGGTTCCGAATGTGGGCGAACACGGAGGTCAATGCCACCTCGGCCGCCCTGCAAAACTTCCTCATCGCTGCGGTGGGACTCATTTTGGTGCACTTGCCCGAACAGCCGGCCGAGGCACGATAGTAAAGGGCTCCCTCGAAGCTTCACCTCCACCCGACCAAAGACTGAATCCCCCGTGCACCAACCCGATTGAAGCTGGGGTCAGCCCGAAGGCCTCATCCACAAATCGATGCGACGTCGCGAAACCACCTAGAAGCCTTCAAGATAGACATCGCCTGGGCGGCTTTACGATCTGATAGTCCTTAGGGCTTGGCGGTGCCACGTGATAGACCCGGCGTGAACGTGACCGGTAGCTTGCCCAGCCCGGTCATACTCGGGTTGCCGAGGTATTGCTGCACTCCGCCGAGATCGACCCTGTAGTCGGGAATGCGCTCGAGTACGGCTTTTACCATCACCTGAGACATCAGCCGGGCCAGATGGGATCCGATGCACCGATGCGGTCCGAGCCCGAACGCGACATGGCGGTTGGGCGCACGATCCATCAGGACTTCGTCAGCCCGCTCGAATTCCTCTTCGTCATGATTGGCGGCCAGCCAGCTGATGACAACCCGGTCATTGCGCCGAAGGCGTTGTCCGCCAACGACGATATCGCGTGTCACGGTGCGGCTCAGCTGCTGGTTGACCGAGAAGTAACGCAGAAATTCATCGGTCGCGCTTCGGTGGAGTTCAGGGCGATCAACGAGCTGTTGCCGCAACTCGGGATGGGTGCCCAGGTGTAACAACGTCAGCGCGGTCTGTGAGGTCGTGGTGTCGACGCCGCCGGCAATAAGGTTCCAAAGAATGTTCAGCAGCTGTGCGTCATCGAGGCGTTCGCCGTCGAATTCGAACTGGATGAGGAAGCTGGTCAGGTCATCGCGGGCGTCGGCTCGCCGGGCTGCTGCGAACTCCAGAACGTCCTGCATCATGGCGGGGACTTCAGCGATGGCTTTGGTGTACTCGGGGCTGTCCTGGGGCACGGCCATCACGGAGTGGAACAAGTTGGCGTAGATGTGCCAGTTCTCGTAGGGCAGGCCCATCAATTTCATAGTGAGGATCGCCGGAACCGGGCTGGCATAGTCGAGCACGAGGTCCATCTGTCCGTGGCCGATGCGTTGATCGAGAAACCAGTGCGCCGATTGCGCCATGAACGGCTCCATTTTTTGCACGGCTCCGGGTGAGAAGAAGGGAGCCAGGGCATGCCTCAAGGCTTGGTGGTACGGACCGTCGACTTCGCCGATACCCAGGGCGGGTTGGCCATCGGGGCGTGGCACGCCCATCTCCCCTTGGTAGTCGACGCCGTCGGCGGCATTCGGCTCGTATTTGTGTGAGAACACTTCGCCGTCCCGCGCGGCCTGGGTTACCGCGTCGTAGCTGGTGAGGAACCAGAATCCGCCGTAGTTCTCATTCCACGCCACCGGACACTTTTGGCGCAGTTCGGCGTTGATCGCAAGTTCGTTGAGGTTGAACTCGTCGGAATGATGATCGAAATCCACGACAACGTCGGCGTCGACGTCGGGACGCACGGTGTTTTCACCCATAGAAACCCTTCCAACGTCGCCAAGCTAGCAGCTTATCGCGCTATCTTTGTAAGTTTAGCCACCTACGCGCCTGGAGCCTGTAATGGTCAGCCACCGAACTGTTTTCAATCACGTAGGTCTGTGTGTCAGCGACACCGCGCGGTCGCGTCGCTTCTACGAGGGCCTGCTCGGATTTGAATTCTGGTGGGACCTCGAACCGCCTGACGAGGCCACCGCCCAACTGCTGCAACTGAACAAGCCGATCGGCGTGGTTGCGACGTACCTTATCCGCGACGGCTTCGTGCTTGAGCTACTCGCTTACTCGCACCGAGCCCTCCGAGCCGGCCCGGAACGTGCCATGGATCAACTGGGGCTCACCCATCTGTCGCTATCGGTTTCGGATCTGGCCGACGTGTTGGCCACGGTGGAGAGCTACGGGGGTTCGGTGGTCGAGAGCACCGTCACCGATCAGTCAGCGATGATTCGCGACCCAGATGGGCAGCTACTGGAACTACTTCCGGACACCTGGCTAGCGGGTTTGCCGCCGCGGCCTTAGTGAATCTGTCCATTCCCATTTGATTTGAGGCCCCCTGGGTGGCTAACCTGCTCTGCCCCAATAAATCTGACAATCGACCGGAGGGACCCGGTGATGCGATCGTTAACGGCAACTCTTCTGGGGAGGGTGATCGACTGTCAACTCGAACCCGCGCCTGCAGCGAAAAGCGAAGGGGGGCATCTGCGTAGCGCGAGCTGACGCGTCAGCGCTAGGCAACTATTGGACGCGGACCAAGGAAACATCCACGGTGATGATCGCGAGGCGTTGGTCGGCCGTGCCATCGTCGGCGCGCCGGTAGATGCGGCGGCGGGTTGGGAAGACGAAATTGTCGAATGTCTTGTGGTCGTCGGTGTAGTGCGCCACAGTACTGCCGGTCACATCAGGGGCGTAATCCATCCGACGGAGCAAGAAGTGGTCGTCGTAGTAGAAGACCTGATCGGCGTTGTGGTTGGGCATGTTCGGCGGAAAGTGCACTGCGAGGCGCCGCCAGGTTTCGTCGCCTTCCCGCCACGGCTGGATTTCGCCGACCTGCACGCCGGGGTAGGTGAAGCTGAACGGCTGGGTGAAGTAGTTCCAGTTGGCGCAGCTGGTGAAGTAAGCGGTCTGGATCGCATCCCACTTGGTGGTCTGTAGGTCAAACGGGGGAAAGCTCGGCCGCGGATCGGTGCGCTCATCGACGACCTTCGCGCTGGTGGTGTGAATGGCCAGCCGTTCTGGCTCCACGTCGAACACGGCACACTGATCAGGCCCGGGAAAAGGCGTCGTCGTGATGTGTTCGCGGCGGGCGTCCATCGAGATCGTCAGTGTGGGCGCGAGGTCCGGCCAGCCGCGCGGGGCCCAAAACGGCCCTCCGACCGCGATCTCGGCGGTGACCGCACTGACGTGGTCCCAGTTCGTCAGCCCGCCGTGGGCGTCCAGCACGTTGTCGAGTAGGTCGCTGCTCATCTGTATCTCCTTAATATTGGGGCGTCGTATTAGAGGCGCGGTGTTGCAGGCGTGGCAATGGATTGCTTGATGAGATCGGCGACCTCGTCAGGTTGATCCCATTGGGGCCAGTGGGATGCGCGATCGATCAGGTGCACTTCAGAGTTCGTGAATAGAGCGCAGATGTGTTGTGCCACATCAGGGGTCAGGTTCGGATCATCGCGGCCGAATATCACCGACACCGGCAGTTGGACGGTCTGGAGCCGGGCGGATGCGACCACAGCGTCCTGCCGATCTAGGGCCGCGGGAAGACCGCCGGTCCATGACCGGATTTCGGCGAGCGCATCTGATTGGCTGTTGTCGCCGAAAAATTGCGGCACGATGGAGCCGACGCCGATGCCGTCGGGGGGAAGACTCCCATCGAGGCCGAAGCGACGGCCGGTGTAGGCCAGCAGCCACAACCGCTGGTTGGGGTCGTCAACTAGAGCGTCGGTCAACGGCGTCAACGCGGGATCGGCCATCAGACTGATCATTTCGGGTAACCGAAGGTTCGGCTGTCGCCCGTAGTAAGTGTTCAGCAACACCAGCCGGGCAACGCGTTCCGGGTGGGTCAAGGCGAACTCGATGGCTTCCGGCCCCGATGCGTCATGTCCGACCAGTACCGCCTGCTCGAGTTCCAAGGCGTCGCAGACGGCCAGGAGCTCTTGTTGACGGCTGATGGCGCTCGATTCTCCCGAATCGCGCCGGCTTGACCGCCCGTAGCCGATCCAGTCGAATGTCACCACCCGCTGCGGGTCGAGCGGACCGATGAGCCGGTCGTAGATACGGGAGTCGTCGGGAAATCCGTGCATCGCCACGATCGCCGGAGTGCGGCCCGGGTGGTCACGCACATAGATTTGACCACCGTCATAGTCGAGGAGTCGTTTGGTTGGTTCATCCATGGTGCTGGACTTGGTTGTCGCGGGGTCGATCTGGATGGGTTTGCTCGAGTTCGACGGGCACCGGCAGCGTGAGTAGCGACAGCAGCTCGGCGAGCTTGGCATCGAGCAGGCGGCCCACCTCGGTGATGCGGGGATCTCCAAAGCTGGCGAACCGTGTCGAGGGTTGGTCGATGCTGAAATGGGTTGCGCCGGCTGAATCCTCATAG
Source organism: Mycobacterium sp. (assembly GCF_049585075.1). Classification (GTDB taxonomy): domain Bacteria; phylum Actinomycetota; class Actinomycetes; order Mycobacteriales; family Mycobacteriaceae; genus Mycobacterium. The sequence continues at coordinate 5,021 of NZ_JBAUZA010000290.1, read as the reverse complement.
ATCGCGGTGCGCAGCGGGGCATAGAGCATGACCGCCGGATTGTGGCGGTACATCGTCTCCACGACCACGTTATTACCCATCATGTACGTCATCGCTTGGGTCGTGTGCCCCAGTAGCCGCATCATCGGTGTCGGATCCAAGGACCAAAACCGGGCAAACGTGTGCGGTGTGTGTTCGGCGGTGTAGCGCACCACTTCGTCCAGGTTGCCCTTTTCCAGCAGGGCTCTCAGTTCATCTGACCCGATATCGGGGACAAGTTTCTCGTAGCGTCGGCACAGATCGTCGAAGCCGCTATCGGCGTCGATCACCAGGCGATTGACTTGGTGAGTGACGATGTGGGTGCCGGCGGGGCTGGTAACAGACGGTGTCATGGATTCCCTCCCATTGGATTTCCTTTCCTCAACAAGATGGATACCTGAGTATGACTTTAAACTCGATAGATAACTTTTTCAAGTATTGAGTTGAAAAAAGAGTTTCGCTGGTAGAGTAGCTCTTGTGGCCGGCCGCAAGAGCTACAACCAGAACTGCCCGATCGCCAGGGGACTCGACATCCTCGGTGAGCGGTGGACGTTGCTAATCCTGCGCGAGTTACTAGGCGGACCGCGCCGGTACAGCGACTTGCGCGTAGAGCTGCCGGGGATCGCGACCAACCTGCTCGCCGAGCGACTCAAGGACCTGCAGGACAATGGGCTCGTCGACCGCGCCGAGTTGCCGCCCCCGGTCGCGCGTACCGTCTATGCCCTCAGCGACGCCGGCTGGCAGCGAATACCGCCCATCCTGCAAAGCATCGCCAGGCTTGGCCTAAACCGGCTTGACGTAGTTGACCGCGGCCCAGTGTCGCCGTTGACCGGATTTCTCGCGGGTTTCATCGTTCCCTTCGACCCGCTCAAGACGGCGGGTTTGACTGCGGCCTACCGTCTTGAGATCGATGGCCGCCGCTTCGAGTTCTCACTGGATCAGGGCCGTCTCGCCGCCGCCCGCGGTGAACCCGCGGTGACGCTTACCGCCTGCGCGGCCGATCTCGTCACCGCGCGCTTAGGTTCTACCGAAGCCAAGCGCAAGGCGGCGCTGCGGCGAATCAAATTCAACGGCGATGACGAAGCCGTCGACACAATGCGCGCGGCGTTTTCGCTGCGGGACAGAAAATGACAGATGACATCAGCCCAGATCGGATGGCAACGGACAGAATCCGCTGAAGCGCCAATGTATCTCGTAGCCGTTGAGGCCGGGGCATGGGAGAAGCGTCACTGTGACGAATCTGTCGCGCCCGCGCGTGTCCCAGCCTAGGACTTGTTCAGCGCAACTGCGGCGCGGATGAGAGCTTTCAAGGCCTTTTCATTGATCTTGTCGCCCTCGTGGATATCGATGGCACGTCTGGTGTTGCCGTCAAGACTGGAGTTGAACAGTCCCGATGGGTCTTCCAACGATGCGCCTTTGGCGAAGGTCATCTTCACGACGCTCTTGTATGTCTCACCGGTGCAGACCATTCCGGCGTCATACCACACTGGGACGCCTCGCCACTTCCACTCTTCGACCACATCCGGGTCGGCCTCTTTGATCAGCTTTCTGATGTGAGCGAGCACCTCGCCCCGCCAGTCGCCCAGCTCCTTGATGCGGGCGTCTATCAGCCGCGACGGCGAGTCGCCACCATTTTCTTCCGGTGCGCCGCTCTTCGACTTCGTCATGGTCTGTATCGCTTTCTTCTGGTGTATCGACCCGCCTCCTCTCGAGTATGCGCGCGCAATAGTGAAGCACGGTCGGGGGTTTCGCGACTGCCTGGTAAGCCGCCGACGGACCAGCGTCGAGCAAATCCGTGTAACCGACGTTTCTGCCCACTGAACTGGCGGTGCGACCTACCATCCTTCCCATGGCAACTTTTGCACTGGTGCACGGAGCCTGGCATGGCGCCTGGTGCTGGGAACGCTTGACGCCCCTTTTAGAGCGGGCCGGCCACACCGTAATCGCTCCTGATCTTCCGAGTGACGACGGATCAGCGGACTTCGATGCTTACGCCGACTTTGTGTGCACTGCTCTTGGCGGGTGCAACGACGACGTGGTGGTGGTGGCTCACTCGCTGGCAGGTTCGACAGGGGCGTTGGTCGCGGGTCGGCGCCCAGTGCGGCATTTGGTGTACTTGTGTGCGGCGATCCCAGAGCCCGGGCTCGGCCTGGTTGATCAATGGCAGGCGGAGCCCGACATGGTTAGTGCGGTTTTCTTGGACGGATGGCTGCAGGGATTAACTGAGCCCGATGACCAACTCCGTACTGTTTGGGTCGACTTCGATTTCGTCCGTGCGGTCTTTTACGCCGATTGCGACGAGGCCACCGTGGGTGCCGCCATTCATCATCTTCGACCGCAGTCGGCATACCCGTGGACGTTGCCTTGCTCACTGACCGAACATCCTCCGGTGAGCTGCACCTCAGTGATTTGCCGGGAGGACCGGATCATCAACCCAAGTTGGTCGAGGCGGAAATCTCGCGACATTGGCGCCGAGATTGTCGAACTCCCGGGCAGTCATTCACCGCTGCTCTCACGACCGTCAGCCGTGGCCGACGTGTTGCTCGCCATCGCCGAAGGAAAGTAAGCCGAAAACCGATCTAACGCGGCTCTTCAATAGCACTGCGCCACAGGTTAATTCGTCACAGTGACGTATCGCTGGTTGCGGCGGGGTAGAGGACTGCCAGGGGAGCGGTTGTGTTCGGAGTGCTTCACCCAAACAAAGACGCGAGTGCCGCAAGCAGGCCGATAGCACCACTGGCGACGAACGCATAGCCGATACGCGGGGTATGGGTATGGAGGTAGGCAACCTGCGGGGCTTTTGGATCGTAATAGACTTCGACTTCGTCGGGCACCGCCGCGAGCCCCTGTTCGGCCAGACTGCGCTTGAGTCCTTCAATGGCATAGCTCCACCGGTCCGAGGTGTGTGCGATGCCGTCGACTACGTATGTGTAAGTCACTTTTGGTGTGTACCCGCCGCCCTTTCCCCAGCGACCCTCACGGTTAGCGCTGGGCACTGCAGCCACTTCGCGGTTTAACACCGTGCCGCGTGTCGTCGCGAAGGAAGCCATGCGTCGCGCCGTAACGACGTAAGCCCAGCCGGCTGCGATGGCCCCACACGAAATAACAAGGACAAGGATCTTGACTGCCACGGCGCAAGTCTAGGGTTAATGCACTCCGCCGCATAGCAATTCGTCACAGTGACGTATTGTCAATGGTGAAGCCGGGGTAGGAAAGAAGGGGTGGGCCGCGGCACGTTAGCGTCCGCCCAAACCCGTTCCGTTCATCGAGTGATCGCACGACGCGCTGATTCGACATGGACAAACATGCCAAAGCAGTCGGGTCATCGCGAGGTTGTGAGGATGGCCGCCGCGAGCTTTGTTCGACATGATCCGGGCCATCGAGAAGTAACCCGTGTAGAGAATTGTGCCGATAAGCGACATTATGTCAGGTTACCTACGACGGTCTAACCCGGCGTTCTGATCAGATGAATCAACCTTGCGCTGCCCTGCCAGTCGGGGCGCCGTGACCGGCGGTGATCTCCAAATTCATCGTGCGGCAGCGAGTTTCGTTGGCGCGTCAGCCGTTAGCGAAGGCGTTGATGAAAGCCTTATTCGGGCTACAGTCCGGATGGCACGACCTTGCCGTTTACCATCACCTCGACCCGGCCGGTCTTCGGGTTGTACTCGATCCTGCCGTGCTCGAAGTTCGACACGAACAGATCGCCGACGGCGCTCTGGTCGCTGATGGGAAAGCCCAGCGGACCTGCCGAACCGTTATTGCCGGTGATCGCAGGCGCGCCGTCCGGGCCGCGTGGGATATTCCAGGCCTCCCGGATCTTGCCCATGGTGATATATGCGGGCGTGCCGGCCTCGTCGTTCTTGGCGGTGATCACGCCGCCCTGGAACTGCTGGAATACCAGGCCACTCGCCCGCGTCCCGGCGTTGCGGTCACCCGTCAGTGGCTTGCCGAGAGCTTGCTTTTGATTCTCAGTTGCCGACGAGTACTTGGTAGCGATCGGGCCGGTCAGAGTCACCTCGACGTCGCTCTCCCCGATGAGCTTCACCTCGGTGGGCTGCGTTGGGGCTTTAGACGTGGAGGTGGCGTTCACCCCAACCTGAGGCGGTGGCGACGCGTCGATGCTCTTGCCATTGCTGCAGCCCACAGTGGTCAGCGCGACGGCGGTCAGGCCGACGACTGCCACGTGGCGGTGCGCGATCGTTCTCATGGGCTTCCTCTCGCTCTTCCTGTGGTGTGGGTCAAGCTGCGGCTGACCTCCTCGCCCGGCCGGGACTACAACCGAACCTACTTGAGTGGCGCCGGCGGTCGCGATCTTCGTAGTTCCGAACGACCTTACGACGCGGTCATAGACGGCGAGCCAGTGCGTGAAATCCCATCGATGTCAGATATGGCGCAATCGTCGCCGCGGTTAATCCATCGACTTCAGGCGCCCAAGCGCAGGATCATTGCGGTGAACGCGTCTGCACGTCGTTCGGATTGGGTCCGGGTCTCGCCAGCCGTCGCCTTGAGTAGATCGGCGTCATTGAGCAGTAGTTCTGGCCGGACCCCGCAAATTGGTCCAACGCACATGAAAGTCGTTGAAAAACAGTCGGGGTTGAGCATAGTGGTCTAAAAGCCACGTCTCCGTCGGCTGGGCGATCGTGCGGGGCGTCTCAGATCTGAAGAAACGAGACGGCTCAGATCCTGTCTCAAAGCTAAAGCGGCGGGCGCGCACCGGCTTAGCGTTGCAAGGAGCAAGCCAGCCGACCTCGACGAGCGTGACACTGGCAGTTGAAGAGAAACGAAACATTTGGGCGACCGTTGTCGGCCCGCGGTTAGCCGGGCTGGCCGGGTTCGCCGGTGGTGCCGTTGGCGACGGGACCGGTGCCGCCGGGTCCGCCAGCGCCGCCTTCCCCGGCTGAACCGATCAGCCCGGGATGGCCGCCGTTTCCGCCGTTTCCGCCGTCCCCGCCGAAACTACCGGTGGTAACGGTGCCGGTGCTTACCGTTGCGGCGTTGCCGCC